>JBFWQM010000067.1:12921-22777 GCA_050249455.1 Rhodospirillaceae bacterium
CGCCACGTCGCGCCGCTGTAGTGCATGCGCGAGATGCGGTGCGACGCCTCGGGGTCGATCAGGTACCACAGCCGGCGCGCGACCTGCGGCGGGTCGTAGTGCGCCGCGGTCAGCAGCCGATGCGGGTCGTCAACTGCCACCGGAAGGTCCGCCGGCTGGCCTGAAAGCATCGCGCGCAGCGGCCCCGACGAGGCGCCGTCGTTGCGCAGAACGTAGGCCGCGTGCAGCCAGCCCACCGCGACGAACAGCGCGACGGCGACGGCCAGCGCCCACCGCCCATCGCGCGTGCGCTGTCGCGCCGCCCAGGCGGCAACCAGCGCAGGCACGATGGCGAAGCCGAGGCTCGCGCCGAGGAAATAGCGCATGGTGAACTTGTTGGTCGCCGCGTAGGCGACGGCGAGCCCGATCAGCGGCAGGGCGACGACGGCGGCCAGCGCCACGGCTTCCGCGACCGGGACGGCCGGCGCAGCCGCCGTCCCGCCGCCGCGCGCCGTGGCGGCGGCAATGACGATGCAGGCGGCGACCGCGATCAGCACGATGCCGAGGTCGCGGATCATCTCGTCATAGACCGTCCAGAAGCCGAACGGCGTCGGGCTCGCCCAGTTCAGCGCGGCGAAGCCGTCGAGGCTCGACCCGACGAACGGCAGGTAGGCCAGCGCCACCGCCGACCCGGCGGTGATCGCCAGCGCGACCGGCCAGTCGATCGCGCGGCGCTGCACGATGCGGGCGAGCTCGCCCGCCGCGATCGGGATGACGACGAGCGACGAGAAATAACTGGTGGAGATGCCGGCGCCGATCCCGACCGCGACGCCGGCCACGCTCCAGCCGCCGCGCCCCGGCTCGCCCGCGCGCTGCCAGGACAGGAGCGCGAGCGCGAAGAAGCCGAGCGCGAGGCCGTAGGGCCGCGCCTCGATCGCATAGTCGAAGGCGGCGGTATGCAGCAGCAGCGCCGCCGCCAGCGCGCCGTAGAGCGGGCGCGTGCGCCGCGCCACGAACGCACCCGTGCACGCCGCGGCGAGCGCGATCCCGGCCATGCTGGGCAGGCGCGCGGCTACGTGCGGGTCGATCGGCAGCGACAGCGCCGCGTGGACGAGCGCGAAGTAGCCGGGCGGGATGTGGTCGATGCCCTGGCGCAGCCGCCCGACCATCTCCCCGACCGGGAGGACGGCGAGGTAGTAGGTGAACAGCTCGTCGAACCAGAACAGCCGCTGCGAGGAGACGACCGCGGCGGCGGCCAGGATCCCGGCCGCGCCGAGCGCGGACCACAGCCAGGGCCGCCGCGCCGCGGCGTCGGGCGACTGCGGCACGGTCAGGCGGCGGGCGGCGCGTCGGCCTCGATCTGGCAGCGGCGCAGCAGGCGGCGTTCGGCGTCTGAGAAGTCGGTGCGCGCGTGCGCCGAGCACAGGTTGTCCCACAGCAGCAGGTCGCCCGGCCGCCATACGTGCTCGTAGACGAACTCGGGCCGTTCGGCGATGTCGAACAGCTCCGACAGGATCGCCTCGCTCTCGTCCTCCGGCAGTCCCTCGATGCGCGCGGTCATCAGCCGGTCGACGTAGAGCGCCTTGCGGCCCGAACGCGGATGGGTGATGCACACCGGGTGGGCGTAGTGGTCGAGCGTGCCGTAGGGGTTGGCGCCGGGGCCGCTGCGCCGGTCGATCGTCACGTAGTCGTAGACGTTGGCCGCGCTGCGCCCGGCGACGCGCTCCCGTATGCGCTCGGGCACCGCGTCCCATGCCTTGTACAGGTTGTTGAACTTGGTGTTGCCGCCGACCGACGGCACCTCGATCGCGTACAGCATGGTGCCGAGGTGCGGCTGCCTCTTGTAGATGGTGTCGTGGTGGAACAGCATCTCGCCGTCGGGCAGCGAGCCGATCGGCTTGCCGTTCTCGCGGATGTTGGAGATCAGCATGAACGCCGGGTGCAGCCGGCTGAAATCCTCCGGCCGCTCGCCCTTCGGCCGCGGCCGCTCGCCGACCCGGCCGAAATGGCCGGCGAAGCGCAGGTGATCCTCCTGCGCCAGGTCCGGCCGGCGGAACAGCAGCACGATGTGGTCGGTCCACGCCTGGACCAGGGCGGCGACCGTCGCGTCGTCGAGCGGCCGCGCGATGTCGAGCCCGACGATCTCCGCGCCGATCGCCGGCGACAGGGGACGGATGTCGAAGGACGCGGCCATCGCCGTCACCCGCGGGCGCGGCAGATGACGTTGAGCAGCGAATGCTGGCCGCCGTCGACCTTGTCGAGCGCCTTCTCCAGCGCGCCGTGCAGCTTCGAGGGGTCGTTGACCGTCTCGCCGTAGCCGCTGCACGCCTCGATCGTCTTGGCGAAATCGGGCGACGGCGTCAGCTCGACCAGCGGCAGCGCGTTGGCCTTCGCGGCGCGGCCGTTGGGATACATGCCCAAGGTCGCGCCGCGCACCGCGAACCACTGCAGGTTGTTGGAGACGATGGTGAGCGTGGCGAGCTTCTCCGCCTGCGCGACGAAGTGCGCCGCGGTCGGCACGCAGAACATGTAGGACCCGTCGCCGACCGCCGAGATCACCTGCCGCTTCGGCGCGGCGAGCTTGGCGCCCAGCGCCTCGCCCAGGCCGCGGCCCAGCCCGCCGGCGCCGCCGCCGGGCAGGAAGCAGCCCGGCTGCTCCAGCTTGAGGTGGTCCTGCGGCACGCCGAGCTCATTGATCAGGATGGCGTCGTCGTCCTTCACCTCGTTGAGGCAGTGGGCGAGCCAAGCGGGGTGGATGGGCGCCAGCCCCTTGGCGTCGGCCAGCAGCTTCTGGCGCTGCTGGGCGGCCTGCTCGAGCGTCGCGGCCATGCGCTTGCGCCGGGCGTCGATGCCGGCCTGCATAGACTTCGCCTTGCCGCGCAGCGCCTCGTGGATCATGCCGAAGGCGAGCGCGGAATCGCCGACCACCGTGAGGTCGGAGCGGAAGCCGCGATAGGGCAGCCGCTGGTAGATCGGGTCGGATCCGATGTGGATCACCGTGGCGGTCGCCGCGGGCTGCATGGCCTTCGGAATCCACGGCACCGAAGAGTCGAACACCAGAACGAGGTCGGCCGCTTCCAGCGCCGCCTTGGACACCGCGCCCAGGCTCATCGGGTGGCTGGACGGGATGTGGCCGGCGGAGGTCTGCGCCACCGGTAGCGCGTAGTCGCCCGCCAGCGCGGCGAGCCCGCCGAACGACTCCGGCGTGTGGAAGTTGCGCCCGGCGATGATCAGCGGGTTCTCCGCCCTGGCGATCGCGTCGGCGACCCGCTCGATCGCCGCAGCTGACGGCGCCGGCGGCAGCGGCGCGCCGCGCGGCCGGCGCTTCACGCCGTTGCTGGCCTGCCCGCCCAGCACCTCGCGCGGCAGCGTCAGGTAGACCGGCCCGCGCGGCTCGCTCATCGCGATGTCGACCGCGCGCTCGACCACCTGGTCGACCGACTGCGTGCCGCGCAGCTCATAGTCCCACTTGACGTACTCGCGCACCATCGCGCCCTGGTCGAACGCCTCCTGGCCCCAGTGGATGTTGAGGTTGCGCGAGCCGGCGTCGCCGTCCTCGGTCAGCGGCGTGCGGCCGGCGGCGAGCAGGACGGGCACGTTGTCGCGCGCGGCGTTGATCAGCCCGCACACCGCGTTGGCCGTGCCGACGGTGACATGCACCATGACGCCGGCCAGCTCGCCGCAGACCTTGTAGTAGCCCTGCGCCATGGCCATCGCGACGTTCTCATGCGGAACGGTCATGAAGGTCGGGATGGCGCTGTTGCCTTCGCCGGCGCGCACCAGGGCCTCGATGATCGGCGCGAAATCGGTGCCGGCGTTGGCGAACACGTACTTGATGCCGTTGTCGCGCAGCGCGGTCAGATAGGCTTCCGCGACGGAGTGTTCCGTGCCCTCGGTGCTCATGAACCTTGCCTCCCTGATTATGTCCGCGATGGCCGTCGGCGCATTCAATCCATCCTATATATCCGACAAAGGCAGGGCCCGCGACCGCTTCTCGCGGGGCGGGCAGGCCCAGGGACCGATGCGCGGCAGCCACAACCCGCTGGAATCTCGGCCAATTCGACGGCGACTCTTGCGCTCGGCAGCGGGAAGGGCCATATGGGAGCGTTGTCGTCAACAACCGAAAGGAGGTGATCCAGTGTCTCATTGTCGTTTTCCGCGGCCACCGGTCGCCGTGACCTGGATCCTCGCCACTGCGGAGATCCGCGTCGCCTGATGCGGCGCAAGGCGGTCCGACGATCGGGCCGCGGACGGACAATGGAAGGGCCGCCCGCCTCGGGCGGCCCTTCTTCGTTAGCGGTTGCGCGGCGCGGCCCCGCTTTGCCACCATGGCCGCGCAACCCCGGCGGGAGGGCCGGCGATGAGCAAGGCATTCGTGCGTGAGACCGACGACGACGGCGACGACGATTCCGGCGCCGCCCCGGCGCTGCCGCCGGGCACCAAGAACTACATCACCCAGGCCGGCTTCCGCCGGCTGCAGGACGAGATGCGCGCGCTCCTCGATGACGAGCGGCCGAAGGTGGTGGAGATCGTCTCGTGGGCGGCCGGCAATGGCGACCGGTCGGAGAACGGCGACTACCTCTACGGCAAGCGACGGCTGCGTGAGATCGACCGCCGCGTCCGCTTCCTGTCGAAGCGGCTGGAGATCGCCGAGGTGGTCGACCCGGCGCTGCAGAAGAACCGCGACCAGGTGTTCTTCGGCGCCACCGTCACCTACGCCCACGTTGCGACCGACGCGGAGAACACGATCACCATCGTTGGCATGGACGAGGTGGACTCGGACCGCGGCCGGGTGAGCTGGATCTCGCCGATCGCCCGCGCGCTCCTGAAGGCGCGCGAAGGCGACGTGGTGGAGGTGCGCACGCCCGCCGGGCCGGAGCAGGTCGAGGTCGTGGCAATCCGCTACGAGGCCGACGCGGCGCCGTGACCGACGCGGCGACCGTCGACACGCTGCGCGACGGCCGCCGCATCCTGATCCGCGCAATCGCGCCCGCCGACCGGCGCCATCTCGTGCACGGCATCGCGCTCTTGTCGCCGCGCGCGCGCCAGGCGCGCTTCATGACCGACCGCCGCGGCTTCACCGATGCCGAACTTGACTACCTCACCGTCGTCGACCAGCACGACCACATCGCGCTGATCGCGCTGGAGGCCGAAACCGGCTGCGGTGCGGCAGTGGGCCGCTGCATCCGGCTGGCGCCCGGCGGGACTGTGGCGGAGGTCGCGCTCACCGTGCTCGACCGCTACCAGGCCGCGGGCCTCGGTACGGCGCTCCTGCGCCGGCTCGCGGCGCGCGCCGCTACCGTCGGCGTCACCGCATTCCGCGCCGAGTACGCTGCCGACAACGCCGCGATGGCGCGGCTCGCCGCCCGCTACGGCGGCACGCCGGCCGCGGCGGGCGACGGGCTGACGGTGGTCGAGATTCAGGTGTCCCGGCTCTTGCAGCCGGAACCGGAAGCGCCCCCTCCCCCCGCCCCCCTCTCACCAGGGGAGGGGGAGTTCTAAGCCCCTCCCCTCGTGGGAGGGGGTTGGGGGAGGGGGCGCCGCCGCGCGACAGATGCCGCCGCTACTTCACCGACGAGAACGCCGTCGGCTGCAGGATGGTGTTGGTCAGCGAGGCGACGATCGGGCCGTCGCGCTCGGTCTCGGTGCGCTTGGCGATCCATTCCGGGTCGGTCCCGAAGGCGTTCCACTTCTTGTCGCGCTCGGCGATCGAGTCCCACTCCAGCATGTAGTAGAGGTCGTTGTTCGACCCGCCGATGCTCACCGTCCAGAACCCGGCCTGGCGGATGCCGTGCTTCTGCCACAGCGGCAGGGTGATCTTCTCGAAGCGGTTCAGCAGCGCGGGCAGGCGGCCCGGCATGCAGTGGTAGACGCGAAGCTCGTAGATCATCGTCCTTCTCTCCCCTTCGCCGGCCGGCGGCCCGCGGCGCGGCCAGTCTAGCCCGGCGGTCCGCCGTTGACAGCCCGCCGCGCCGTGGCGGACCATGGCTGGCCGTCAGCCGCCGCAGCGAAGGAGCGATGCCATGTTCGTGCGCAATGCCTGGTATGTCGCGGCGATGGGCGAGGAGGTCGGGCGCGACATCCTTGCGCGGCGAATCCTCGATCAGCCGCTCGTCCTCTACCGGACCGGCGACGGCACGGCCGTCGCGCTCGACGACTGCTGCGCCCATCGCGGGCTGCCGCTGTCGCTCGGCCGGCTCAAGGGCGACCTGATCGAATGCGGCTATCACGGCCTCGCCTACGACCGCACCGGCCTGTGCGTGCGCGTGCCGGGGCAGACGGCGGTGCCGCCCGGCGCCTGCGTGCGGGGCTATCCGCTGGTCGAGAAATGGGGCTGGCTGTGGATCTGGATGGGCGAGGCGGCGCTCGCCGACGAAGCCGCGATCCCCGACTTCCACTGGCTCGACGATCCCGGCTGGCGCGCGCTGGGCGAGCGCATCCCGGTCAAGTGCGACTACCGCTATTTGGTCGACAACCTGCTCGACCTGTCGCACCTCTCCTTCGTGCACGAGACCTCGATCGGCGTCGCCGCGGTGGCGGAGGCGGCGGAGGTCAGGACCGAGCGGTTCGGCCGCGACGGCGTGCGCATCACGCGCTGGATGTACGACTGCCCGCCGCCGCCGACCTACACGCGCGCCGCGGGCCTCACCACCAACATCGACCGCTGGCAGATCATCGACTTCACGGCGCCGTCGTTCATCACCATCGACCTCGGCGGCAAGCCGGTCGGCACCGGCGCGCGCGAGGGCCGGCGCGACAACGCCATCCTGCGCCGCAGCCTGAACGCGCTGACGCCGGAGACGCCGACCTCATGCCACTATTTCTGGGCCGACGCGCAGTCCTTCGCGCTCGACGACCCGTCGGTCACCCGCCTGCTGTTCGAGGAGGTGCAGCGCATCTTCCGCGAGGACGTCGCGATCGTCGAGGCGCAGCAGCTGCGCCGCGACGAGCGGCCGGACTTCGGCGGCGTCGACATCAACGCCGATGCCGGCGCGCTGGAAGCCCGGCGCATCCAGGAACGGCTGATCGCCGACGAGCAGTCGGCCACGGCGCAACGCCGCGCCGGCTGATTGCGAACCGGGCGGCACGGCCGGCGCGGTTCGCTGGCGCCGGACGGGTACCGAGACTAACATCGCCTCTCGCCATCGCCGGCACGGGACGGCCCCGTCGCACGGCCACGCCAAAATATGGAAGAACGGGGAGAAGACCTCATGCCGATCGCCAACGTCCGGGGCGTCACCCTCAACTACGAGGTCCACGGCAATGCCGGGCCGTGGATGACCCTGACCCCCGGCGGCCGGCGCGCGCTCGATTCGGTGCGCTCGCTGGCGCAGCGGATGGCGGCGGCGGGCTACCGGGTGCTGATCCACGACCGGCGCAATTGCGGCGCCTCCGACGTGTCGATCGACGGGCGCGAGCCGGAATACCAGCTCTGGGCCGACGACCTGCACGCGCTGCTGGGCCAGCTCGGCGGGCTGCCGGCGATCGTCGGCGGCTCGTCGTCGGGCTGCCGCACCTCGATCCTGATGGCGCTGCGCCATCCGGAGGCGGTGCGCGCGCTGCTGCTGTGGCGGGTGACCGGCGGCGCGTTCGCGGCCAAGCGGCTGGCGGAGAACTATTACGGCCAGTTCATCGCCGCGGCGAAGCAGGGCGGCATGGCAGCGGTGTGCGAGATGGAGCACTTCCGCGACCGCATCAACGAGCGGCCGTCCAACCGCGACGTGCTGATGAAGATGGCGCCGGCGGCGTTCATCGACGAGATGACGAAGTGGAGCCGCTATTTCCTCGAGGGTGCCGACCTGCCGGTGATCGGCGCGACGGCCGCCGAGCTCGGCTCGATCAAGGTGCCGACCCTCGTGGTGCCGGGCAACGACCGCACCCACGGCCTCGCGGTCGGCCATGCCGCGCATAAGATGATCCCCGGCAGCGAGCTGTTCGAGCTGTTCACAGCCGACGTCGACACCGACCTGGTGCCGATGGAGGACTGGGATGCGCGGGAGGACGAGATGGCGGCGGCGTTCGTCGATTTCCTGCGTCGGCGCCTGCCGAAGCAGGCGGCCTAGCCGCGCGGCGAGGAGGAATCCCATGCAGGCGCTGTTCAAGGTGCTGCGCGACCTGGTCGCGGCCAACCGCATCCTGGCGCACGAGGGCGTGGTCGACGCCTACGGCCACGTCAGCGTGCGCCATCCCGACCGGCCGGACCGGTTCTTCCTGTCGCGCTCGCGCAGCCCGGAGCTGGTCACCTTGGAGGACCTGCTGGAGTTCGACCTCGGCGGCGAGCCGGTCGAGGCCGACGGGCCGGCGCCCTATGCCGAGCGGTTCATCCATGCCGCGATCTACGAGGCGCGGCGCGACGTCAACTCGGTGGTGCACAACCACGCGCACGAGCTGATCCCGTTCGGCGTCACCAAGGCGCCGCTGCGGCCGATCTTCCACACCGCCTCGCGGATCGGCGCCGAGGTGCCGGTGTGGGACATCCGCGACAAGTTCGGCGACACCAACCTGCTGGTGGTCAACATCGCGCAGGGCCGCGACCTGGCCAAGGCGCTGGCCGACAAGAAGCTGGTGCTGATGCGCGGCCACGGCTGCGCGGTCGGCGCGACCGACATCTACGGCGCGGTGGCGACCTCGATCTACGCCCAGGTCAACGCGCGGCTGCAGATGCAGGCGATGGCGCTGGGCGAGGTCGCCTATCTGTCGCCCGGCGAGATCGCGGCGATGAATGACAACGAATACGCCGCGACCAAGGGCCAGCAGCGCGCGTGGGAGTACCTCAAGCACCGCGCGGGCTGCGAGTAGGCGATCGGCATCGGCGCGCGGTCTCGGCGACCCGTCACATCCCCATCGCCTTCTTCGCGCGCTCGACCACCGCGGGCGGGGTGGCAGCGATGCGCTCCACCGCGGATCGGACCTCGGCGGCGGTAAGCGGGTCGATCGGGTAGTTGCGGCTTTCGGCGTCCTGGCGGAACGCGGGGTCGTTCAGCGTCGCCATGTAGGCCTTCTCGACCGCCGCCAGCCGGTCGGCAGGGACGTTGGGCGGCGCGACCAGGGTCTGGCCGGTCAGGCCCAGGCTGGACATGAACTCGAACACCGCGCGCTGCTCGTCGGTCTTCGCCAGCTCGGTCAGCAGCGGCACGTCGGCGAGGTCGCTCTGGCGCTTGCTCGCGGCCTGGAAGAGATGGACGATCTTCTTGTCGCGGATCCAGTCCTGCGCGATGGCGCGCCAGCCCAGCCATACGCCGCACCAGCCGTGCACCTCGCCCTTCTCCATGGCGAGGCGGATCGGCGAGCCGCCCTGGTAGCCGGTGATGATCTTGAACTTCGTGTCGAGCATGTCGTTGAGCATCGCCGGGATCTGGTAGCTCGACGTGCCCTTGCCGATCGCGCCCAGTACCACCTCGGTCTTCAGCACCTCGTGCAGCGTCTTGACCGGCGCGGTGTTGATCACCGTCATCACGGCCACCGCTTCGCCCCAGCCGCCGAGATAGTTGAACTTCACCACGTCGTAGCGGACCTTCGCCGGCTCCAGCACCGCGGTGGCGACGATGCCGGTGGTGGGGGTGACGAACTGGGTGCCGTCCTGCGGCGCCACGTTGTAGATGTGATTCAGCGCCTTGATGCCGCCGGCGCCTTCCATGTACTGGACGATGACCGAGGGGCTGCCGGGGATGTACTTGGCGATGTGGCGCTCGAGGATCTGCGCCATGGTACCGTAGACGCCGCCGGCCGACACCGGAACCACGATCGTCACGTTCTTGCCGCGGTAGAAGTCGGCGACCGCGTCCGCTTGCGACGGGGCGGCCGCGAGCAGCGCGGCCGCCGCCGCAAGGGCCGTCATCGGGATCGCGCGCCACTTGTCCATCGTCGAAACCTCCCG
>JBFWQM010000068.1:0-22777 GCA_050249455.1 Rhodospirillaceae bacterium
GACAACTCGCTCAACGCGCCGGTGCGCGCCGACGGCGAGGGCGAATGGCAGGACTGGCTGGTCGACGAGACGGAGAACCAGGAGATCCGCCTCGCCGAGTCGCAGGAGCTCGACAAGCGCCAGAAGCTGCTCGCCGGCGCGCTCGATTCGCTCAACGAGCGCGAGCGCCACATCATCACCGAGCGCCGCCTGAAGGACGAGCCGGCGACCCTGGAGGACCTGAGCCAGAAATACGGCATCTCGCGCGAGCGGGTGCGCCAGATCGAGGTCCGCGCCTTCGAGAAGCTGCAGCGCGCCATCAAGGCCAGCGCGATCGAATCGCGGCCGTAGCGGCGGCTCAGCCCTTGCCGCGCCCGGCGTCGCGCGCGCGCGCGACGATGCCGGGGCCCCATTCCCCGACCAGCTCTTCCTGCCGGCTGCGCAGGCGCTTGACCAGGATTTCGGTCTCGATCGCCTTGAACATCGCGATCGCGTTGGGGACGCTCATGAACAGCAGCCAACCGATCGACGCGGCGCCATAGCCGATCAGCCACGTGTAGGGATCGGCGATCAGATGCAGCGCGGTCGCCAGGTCGTTGTCGCCGCTCCACAGCTTGCGCAGGAACGGCGCGATGCCGGCGAGGTTCATCGCGCCGACGCAGCGCGTCGCGTAGCGGCCGGGCGTGAGGTCGGTGATGCGCGCGGCGAGCGTCGGCACGATGCCGACGGCGATGACGATCATCGACGGCAGCGCGACCACCGCGAGGCCGGCGAACAGCGGCAGCACCATCAGGGACTTCAGGCCGCCGCCCTTCTTGCCGGCCTTGGCCTTCTTTCCCTTGGCGGGCCGCATCGCGCCCTTTGCTAACGCCTTGCCCATCGCCTCACCAGATCACCAGGACCGACACCGTCGTCACCGCGATGAAGCTCGACAGCGCGGCGGCGACGCTCCACCCCATGCGGCGCGCGAACGCTTCGTGCTTCTGCGACCCGAGATGATCGATCTTGCCCTGCGCGGCGGCGTACTCGCGCGCGGCGCGGGCGCTGCCCTCGGCGTCCTCGCGCAGCAGCGCCTCGTCGCACAGCGCGGCATGCAGAAGATCGAGCCGGCCCGCCGACACGGCGTCGTCGAGCCGGCGCCTGACGCGCTCGCGCAGCGTCTTGCCGCTGATCCGGTTCGCCGCCGACGCGATCTCCTCGGCGATCCACTTGGTGAGCGCCGGGACCGACGACGGCCCGAACTCCTCCTGCACCGCCATCAGCAGGCGCAGCACGCAGAGCTTGGCGTCGAGCGGGTTCTTCTGGCTGCCCTGCAGGCCGGTGAGCTCGCGATCGCTCGACCGGCTGCGCCGCGCGGCGATGAAGGACACCAAATGGGTGTCGAGCAGGGTCGGCAGCTTGCCCTCCGCCGCGACGACGGCGTCGAGCGCGGCGAGGAATCCCTTGAGCGATTCGAGGCTGAGCGCGGCGATCGGCTCGAACTGGGACGGCAGGTTCGGGTTCAGCTCGTAAAGGCAGCGGACGGTGCCGAAGCCGATGTCGGGCGTGCGCATGAACTGCTGCAGCCGCCGGAACTGGCGGATCATCGTCTCGTCGTCGCCGCGATACGGTTCGCCGCGCGTGCGGTACCAGTCGGTCGGAATGGCGTTCAGGATCATCTCGCCGACGAGGTCGCTCGCCGCCTTGTCGCCGGAGAAATACGCGGCCGCCAGCGCGCCGCCGAGGCCGTCGGGCCGCGCCGCCAGGCCGCGGTACCGGATGGGACCGCGCGGGTCGAGCTGGCCGCAGACGTTGAAGACGATGCGCGCATCCTCGGCCTCGGTGCGCTTGGCCTCGACGTTGAGGATGTTGCCGGTGACGGTGATCTCCTCGAGCAGTCCGCTCTCCGCGTCGCAGCGCTTCAGCCACATCTCCAGCGCGCGGCTGCGCAAAGGCGTGATCGCCTCCTTCCAGGCGCGGCCGAACGCGCGGGCGATGTCGCGGGTCTGGCGGAACTTGCCGCCGGCGAAGTCGAACGGCCGGTCGACCTTGAGCTCGCGCAAGGTTGTCGGCGGCGGGTCGAGCTCGCCCGACAGCCAGCGCTCCAGCGTCTGGATGGTCCAGCGTTCGCCGATCTCGTCGGCGAGCAGGCCGCGCAGCACCTCGCGCAACCCCGGCGGCGGCCGGTTGCCGGCAAGCAGGGCCGCGTAGCTGGTCTGCTCGCTCTTCACCGTCACGATCTCGTGGTCCGGCAGCTGGATCAGCGGGCAGTAGCCGAGGGCAAGGCACAGGATGGTGACGCCGAGCGCATACAGATCGTCGGCCTGGGTGCCGGCGCCGCGCGCGAAGGCCGGCGCCTCGCCCGCGTCGATCGGCTCGAACAGCGCGGACTGCCGCCAGCTGGGCGGCACCGAAACGCAGTCGCCCAGGATGACGGAATTGCGCGCCTCGCTCGCGTAGTAGACGTTGTCGGGACGGATGGCGCGGTGGGTGATGCCGCGCCGCCCCAGGTGGGCGAGCGCCAGCAGCAGCGGCGCGATCAGCTTGCGCTTGATGTCCTCCACCGGCAGCGGCGGCTGCTGCTTGATCAGCGACGGCATCAGCGGCGGCGACGCGGGCTGGTCGAACACCAGCGCATAGGGCCGCCACGCCTTGCCCGGCCAGGCGACCTGGCCCGACGCGGCCAGCCGCAGGATCGGCGCCTCGGTGATGACGCCGAGCTGGCCGACGATGTCGAGGCGCGGCAGGCAGTCGCGCTCCGGCACCCGGGCGAACAGCTTGCGGTTGGAGTTACGGCTGTCGACGACCGCATAGGCCTCGACCGACGGCAGGTCGAGCTCCGGCATCCGCGCGTCGGACAGCAGGCTCAGATGCTGGTCGATGCGAATATCGCCGCCCGAACCTCCTTTCGCCGCTGCCGCCATCGTCCACCCACGCGCACGCGCGGCCGGGCCTCTGCCCGCCGCATGCCCTAGACTAGGCGGTGGGGGGAAACGAAACGTAAAGCGTCGGCGGCAGGGACGATGCGCCGCACGTCATGCGTGCACGGCAGGGTTAACGCGGGACTAACGCCGACGGTCCCGGTATCCGTATCCGAACGGTTGACAGGCCTGCGGCCTCGCTGCTCGACGAGCCGCGAACCGATCGAGCCCGCGTCAGTCCGCGAACGGGTCGCGGACGAGGATGGTGTCCTCGCGCTCCGGGCTCGTGGACAGCAGCGCCACCGGCACGCCGATCAGCTCCTCCACCCGGCGGATGTACTTGATCGCGGTGGCCGGCAGGTCGGCCCAGCGGCGGGCTCCGCGCGTGCTTTCGGTCCAGCCTTCCAGGGTCTCGCAGATCGGCTCCACCTTGGCCTGGTCGACGCGGTTCGACGGCAGGTAGCCGTACTCGACGCCGTTCAGCCGGTAGCCGGTGCAGACATCGATCGTCGGAAATCCGTCGAGGACGTCGAGCTTGGTCAGCGCGATGCCGTCGATGCCGCCGACCGCGCAGGCCTGGCGCACCAGCACGGCGTCGAACCAGCCGCAGCGCCGGCGGCGGCCGGTGACGGTGCCGAACTCGTGCCCGCGCTCGCCCAGAGTGCGGCCGACCTCGTTGTCCTGCTCGGTCGGGAACGGGCCGCTGCCGACGCGCGTGGTGTAGGCCTTGGTGATGCCGAGCACGTAGCCGGTGGTGCGCGCCGCGACGCCGGCGCCGACCGCCGCCTGCCCGGCGTGGGTGTTGGACGAGGTGACGTAGGGATAGGTCCCGTGGTCGACGTCGAGCATCGCGCCCTGCGCGCCCTCGAACAGGATGCGCTTGCCGGTGCGCTTGGCCTCCGCCAGGCGGCGCCACACGGCGTCCGCATAGGGCAGCACCTTCGGCGCGACGGCGCGCAGCGAGTCGAGCAGCGCGTCGCGGTCGAGCGGCTCGGCGCCGAGGCCCTGGCGCAGCGCGTTGTGGTGGGCGAGCAGCTCGTCCACCCGCTCGGCCAGCACCTCCGGATGCGCCAGGTCGGCGACCCGCACCGCCCGCCGCGCCACCTTGTCCTCATAGGCCGGGCCGATGCCGCGGCCGGTGGTGCCGATACGGCGCGCACCCTGCGCCTCCTCGCGCGCGCGGTCGAGCTGGCCGTGCAGCGGCAGGATCAGGCTGGCATTGTCGGCCAGGCACAGGTTGCGCGGCGAGACCTCGACGCCCTGGCGGCGGATCGCCTCGATCTCCTCCAGCAGCGCCCACGGGTCGACCACGACGCCGTTGCCGATGATGGCGAGCTTGTTCGGCCGCACCACGCCCGAGGGCAGCAGGCTGAGCTTGAAGGTCTTGTCGCCGATCACCAGCGTATGGCCTGCGTTGTGGCCGCCCTGGAAGCGCACCACCACGTCGGCGCGCTGCGACAGCCAGTCGACGATCTTGCCCTTGCCCTCGTCGCCCCACTGGGCGCCGACCACCGTCACGTTACCCATCGCTCAACCCTTCCGCGCCGCGGCGGCCAGCGGCACCGCGGCGCCGCCGGACAGCACGTGATCGCATTTCAGCCGCCGCGCCTCGGCGGCCGCGTCGGCGGCGGGCACCAGCCCGGCCACCGTGATCCAGCCCTGCGCGCGCAGCGCCGCCGCGGCGTCCGCCGACGCGTCCAGCGGCACGAACACCCGCCGCTCCGCCGCCGGCGGCGCCAGCGCGGCGAGGATGGTGTCGACGTAGAGAGTCACGCCGGTCGCCGCTTCCGAGTAGTGCCCGCCATAGGAGGCGCGGTAGCGCCCGCCGCCGCCGATCTCGCCGCGCACGCCCGCGGCGTAGATCGCGAAGGCGACGCCGGCATGGTACTCGAAGCCGCGGTGCTCCACCGGGTCCACGGTCAGGCTGACCCACGGCGCGGCGGCGCGGATCAGCGCCACCACCTCGCCCAGCCGCGCCCGCTCGGCGGCCGCCGGCGGCGGCAGGTCGAGACCGTCGAGCACGGCCAGGGCCCCGTCGGCCGGCCCGGTCGCGGCGATCAGGTCGACCAGCATGGGCGCCGCCGGGCCGCCGATCGCGGCCACCGCGGCCGCGTCCTTGTGGTCGAGCGCGGCGCGCAGGCCGGCCCGCGCCTCCGCATCGAGGCCGAGGCCGTCGCACAGCGCCGGCACGAAGGTCGGCATGGTCAGGTCGATTGAGAGCCGGTCGAGGCCGGCGTCGCGCAGCGCCTCCGCCGCCATGGCGACGATCTCGGCATCGCCCGCCGCCTCGGCGGCCGCGGCGCCGCCGATCAGCTCGGCGCCGACCTGCGGCAGCTCGCGCTCGGGCCGCAGCTGGTTGCCCTTCACCCGAAGCACCTCGCCGGCATAAGACAGGCGCAGCGGGCGCGGCTCGCCGGCCAGCCGGGTCAGCGCGATCCGTGCGATCTGCGGCGTGATGTCGGCGCGCACGCCCATCATGCGCTGGGAGATCGGGTCCATCAGGCGGAAAGTGGCGGCGGTGACCGCCGCCCCGACGCCGGACAGCAGGCTGTCCTCGAACTCGATCAGCGGCGGCTTCACACGCTGGTAGCCGCGGCGCGCGAACGCGCCCAGCAGGCCCTCCACCAGCCGCGCCTCGTGCGCCGCGTCGGGCGGCAGCACGTCGCGCAGCCCGGCGGGCAGCAGCGCCAATCGTTCGAGGTCGGTCATCGCGGAGAGCGCCTTCGCCGCGGCGGCATTGCCGTCGCTTCGGTTTGCGAACCGCCGCGTTACTAGCCGGTTTTGACGGGCCGGCGCAAACGGAAATCGCCGCCGCGCCGGGTTCCGGCGGGCGCTACTTGGTCAGGATCAGCTTGCCCTTGCTGGTGACCCGCAGGCGGTAGATCTGACCGTCGTGGTCGATCTGGACCTCGCGGTCGCCGCCGATGATCTGCGTCAGGGGCACCCGTCGCACGCGGCCCTGGTTCAGGGTGGAGGCATGGGGCGTGCCGGTGTCGGACATGTCGTTCATCTGACTCTCCTGCGGCGCCGGCTCCGCTTCGCCTGCCCGCCGGTCCCTCCTGCCGTCGTGCGATTGCGCCTGCATTTCACTATTCGATGCGAGTAATTCGCATTTGCATATATCACGCGAAGACAGGGCGCGCAACGACGCAATGCGGGTCCGCCCGACTGTCGATCAGGCCGGCCGGCGCGGCACCAGGATGTTGGCGACCATGACCTGGACCGGCTGGTCGTGCTGGTTCAAGGTCGTGGTCCGGAGCTTGACCAGCCCCTCGCCCGGGCGCGACTGCGACGGCCGGACGGCCAGGATCTCGATCTCGACGCGCAGCGCATCGCCCGGTCGCACCGCGCGCGGCCAGCGCAGCTCGTCCAGGCCGACCCCGAGCACGCCGCCCGCCGGGCGCAGGTCGCTGGCCACCACCAGGCGCATGTTGAGCGCGCCGGTATGCCAGCCGCTGGCCGCCAGTCCGCCGAAAGGCGAGGCGCGGGCGGCCGCCGCGTCGAGGTGGAAGGGCTGCGGGTCGAACTCGCGCGCGAAGGCCGCAACCGCCTCGGCCGTCACCGTCAGCGGGCCGGCCCGGTAGGTCTGGCCGGGGGCGAAATCCTCGAGGTAACGCACGCTCACGTCGGACTCCCGGTGATGGCAGGACGCGGCCACGGCCAGCGCAGCGGCCCGAACCAGGCGCCGCCGGCGACCGCCGCCGCATTGATCAGGCCCGACGCGGCCAGCGCAACCCCCTGGGCCAGGAACACCGCGTGCAGGCCGCCGCCCCAGCGCAACGCCAGCCAGCCGACGCCGCCGGCGAGCGCCAGCCGGACAAGGTTGGCGCGCACCGGCCAGGCCAGCCGGCCGGCGCCCTGCGCGGAGAAATAGAGCGCGAGGCCGAGCCCGAAGAAGCCATAGAACGGCCCGACGGCCTGGAGGTAGGCGGTGCCCGCCGCCAGCATCGCCGGGTCGCTGTCGAACAGGGTCAGCCAGGCGAGCGGGAACGTCGCCGCGGCCAGCCCGATCGCCTCGGTGAGGCCTGCCGCGATCGCGGCGCCGACCCAGGCGACCCGGACTGCGCGGTCGCGCCGGCCGGCCCCGATGCTGGTGCCCACCATGGCGACCAGCGGGCCGCCCAGGCCGAACACCAACGGCACCAGCAAGTATTCCAGCCGTGCCCCGGTGCCGTAGCCGGCGATCGCCGCCGGCCCGTAGGCGCCGACCAGCGCCATGGCGATCATGATCGCGAGGTTGGTGGTCACGGTGACCACGGCAGCAACCAGCCCGACCCGCAGGATGTCGCGGAACATCGCCCGACGCGGCCGGAACCCGCGCAGGCTCGGTCGCACGACGCAGCGGCCGGACCACAGCCAGGCGGCCAGCGCCGCGCTGCCCGCGACGTAGTAGGCGACCAGCGCCGTCGCACCGCCGGCGATGCCGAGCGCCGGCACCGGCCCCCAGCCGAAGATCAGCAGCGGCGACAGCGGCACCAGCACGACCGCGCCGGCCAGGGTGACGCCGGCCGGCACCATCATGTTGCCGGTGCCGCGGATCACCGCCGCCAGCGAGTTGAACAGCCACACCGGCACAGCGGCGGCGAAGACCAGGTCGGAGTAGGTCAGCGCCGCGGCGAGCGAACCGCCGCCGCCGCCCATCGTGCCGTAGAGCCAGCCGCCGCCGGCCAGCAGCGCGACGGTGAACAGGAGGCCGAACAGCACGGCGATGGCGAGCGCGTGCAGCGCCAGGGCGTCGGCATCCGCCCGCCTTCCGCCGCCCAGCGCGCGGGCGACGGCGGAGGCGATGCCGCCGCCCATCGCGCCAGCCGACATCATCTGCATCAGCATGACGACCGGGAAGACCAGGGCGACGCCGGCCAGCGCGTCGGTGCCCAGCCGCCCGATGAAGTAGGTCTCCAAGAGCCCTATCCCCGCCTGCGCCCCCATCACCAGGACGTTCGGCGCGGCCAGCCGCAGCAGGGTCGGCGCGATCGGCGCCTCGAGCAGGCGCCGGGTGCGCGGGTCGAGGCGCGGCGTCTCGGTGTTGGCGGTCATGCTTTGATCCGGCTGGGAGACGACCATAATAGGTGTATATGCGCTCAATTAGGTGCATATACACTCAAGTCAACGCTGCGGGCCGCCGGGAGCAACCATGCCTGACGCCGAGATCTGCAACTGCCTCGCCGTCCGCCAGGCGGCGCGGCATGTCAGTCAGTATTACGACCGCCACCTGGCGCCGGCGGGGCTGCGGACCAGCCAGTATTCGATCCTGGCCAAGCTCAACCGGCTGGGCCCGCTCACCATCAATGCGCTGGCGGCCGAGCTGGTGACCGACCGCACCACACTGGGCCGCAACGTGCAGCCGCTGCAGCGCGAGGGCTTGGTCGCCGTGGCGCCGGGCCGCGAAGACCGGCGCAACCGCGAGCTGCGTCTGACCGACGCCGGCATCGCGCGGCTGCGTTCGGCCGCGGTGCGGTGGAAGGCGGCGCAGGAAGGCTTCGAGTCCGCGTTCGGCCGCCGCCGCGCACGCGAGCTGCGCGCGCTGATGCGCGCCGTGACGACGACCGAACCCGGGGAGTGGCCGAGCGCGGCCCCGCGCCGTCCGCAACGGCGGCGGCGCGGGGCTGGCTTCAGTCCGGCAGCCCGGCGAGGCGCAGGCCCTCAGCGTGGTGGGCGCGGTCGTCGGCGCGCGCGTAACGAAGCGATTCGAGATATGCGGCCACCGAGAAGTCCGGCTTGAGCCGCAACGTCTCCGCCGCTTCCGACTGCGCCTGGTCGCGCTGTCCCAGCCGCGCGAAGCACGCGGCGGTATCCGCGTGAGGCTCGTAGCGCGGATGCACGACCTGGCGATAGGCCGACACCGCCTCGCCATAGCGCCGCGACGCGTGCAGGGCGCGGCCCAGCAGGTGGGCGCGTCCCGCCGTCCCGAACGGGTCGAGCCGCAATGCAAGCTCGAGCCATTCGACGGCCTCCGCCGCCTGCCCGAGCCAGGTGAGCAGCTCGCCGCGCTGCGCGACGATGCGCGGGTCGTTCGGGTTGAGCTGGAAGGCACGGTCGTGATGCATCCGTGCGCGGTCGAGTTCGCCGCGGAACATGTGCGCCTCGCACAGCACGCGATGGCACTCGATGTCGTTAGCGTCGAGCGAGAGGCCCTTCAGCAGCAGGTCGTAGGCGTCGCCCAGCACGTCGGCCGGCGCCATGCCGAGCGCCACACGCTGGCCGAACAGGCACGCCTTCCACGCATAGGCCTGCGAAAACAGCGGATCGATGGTGATCGCGCGGTCGACATAGCCGATGGCGGTGGTGTTGGCGTCCGGGTGCACGCGGTGGTGCAGCACCTTGGCGGCGAGCACGCACTCATAGGCCGCCATGTCCTCCGGCGGCTTGCGCACGACGCGCTCGGCATGGGCGAACTCCAGCCGGCCCCGCAAGGTGCCGGCGATGGTGCGCGCGATCTCGTCCTGGATGTCGAAGATGTCGGCCATCTCGCGGTCGTAGCGCTGCGCCCAGATGTGCGCCTCGGTCTCGGCGTCGATGAGCTGCACCGCCACGCGCACGCGGTTCGCGGACTTTCGCGCGCTGCCCTCGACGACATAATGGACGCCGAGCTCGCGGGCGATCTCGTTCACCTTCGCCGGCCGGCCCTTGTAGGTGAAGGTGGTGTTGCGCGCGATGACGAACAGGCCCGGCACCCGCGACAGCTCGGTGATGATGTCTTCCGTCACGCCGTCGACGAAGTAGCCTTGCGCCGGGTCGTCGCTCAGGCTCTCGAACGGCATGACCGCGACGGACGGCCGGTCGCCGCGGGTGTCGGGACGAGCGGGCCAGCCCGCGCGCGCCCCCGCCGGCGCGGGGACGGACGGATCGCGCACGGCATAGGCGCGCACCGGCGCGGCGATGTTCTTCAGGCGCTGCTCGCCCAGGTCGTCGAACGCCGCCTCGACCTTGCCGCGCACCTGGCGGAAGACGTCTTCGGAGATGCACACCTGCCCCGGCTGCGCGATCCCTTCGAGCCGCGCCGCGACGTTGACCCCGTCGCCGAACAGGTCCTCGCCTTCCAAGATCACGTCGCCGAGGTTGACGCCGATGCGCAGCATGAGGTCCCGGCCTTCCATGGCGCGCTGCAGGTCGACCGCGCAGCGCACCGCGTCCACGGCGCTGGCGAACTCGATCAGGAACCCGTCGCCGGTGGTCTTGAAGATGCGACCGCCGTGGGCCGCCGACTGCGGCTCGATCGCGTCGGCCCGCAAGGCGCGCAGCCGGGCATGGGTGCCCGCCTCGTCCGCGCCCATTAGCCGGCTGTAGCCGGCGACGTCCGCGGCAAGGATGGCGACCCGGCGCCGTCGCAGCTGCTGCTCCGCCAAGCGGTTCTCCCCCGCGGCCGACGACCGCAGGATGAGAATAGGACCCGGTGGCCGCCGAAGTCCATCCGGCGCGGGAAACTCAGAACTTGAGGTACTTCACCTGCAGGACGTGAGGCAGCGCGCGGACCGCCGCGACCACGTCGTCGCTGACCGCCTGGTCGATCTCCAGCAGCGCGATGGCGTCGCCGCCGATCTCGCGCCGGCCGAGGTGGAAGGTCGCGATGTTGACCCCGGCGTCGCCCAGCACGGTGCCGAGCCGGCCGATATAGCCCGGCCGGTCGGTGTTGCGGATATACAGCATGCGCGGGCCGAGCTCGGCCTCCATGCGGATGCCGTTGACCTCGACGATACGCGGCTTGTCGCCGCTGAACAGCGTGCCGGCGACCGACCGCTCCTGCCGCTCGGTCTTCACGGTGATGCGGATCAGGGTCTGGTACTCGGGATCGCGCTCGCGCTTGAGCTCCGACACCGCGATGTCTCGCTCGCGCGCGATGATCGGCGCGTTGACCATGTTGACCGACTCGAGCATCGGCGACAGCAGCGCGCAGAGCAGCGCCGCGCTGAGCGGACGGGTGTTGAGCTCCACCGCGGCGCCGGCGAACTCCACCGTCACCGCGGTGATGCCGGTCTCCGTCATCTGGCCGGCGAAGCTGCCGACCTGGCGCGCGAGCTCCATGTAGGGCTTGAGGCGGATCGCTTCCTCGGCCGACACCGACGGCGTATTGACCGCGTTGATCACCGCGCCGGTGAGGAGGTTGTCGGCGATCTGCTCGGCGATCTGCAGCGCGACCTTCTCCTGCGCCTCGGTCGTGGCGGCGCCGAGATGCGGCGTGGCGACGACATTGGCCATGCCGAACAGCGGGTAGCCGTCGGGCGGTTCCTTGGGGAACACGTCAATCGCGACACCGCCGATCTTCTTCGCTTCCAGCCCAGCCTTCACCGCGTCCTCGACGAACAGCTCGCCTCGCGCGCAGTTGATGATCAGCACGCCCTTGCGCATCTTCTCGATCGCAGCGGCGCTGATGATGCCGCGGGTCTGGTCGGTCAGCGGCGTGTGCAGGGTGATGATGTCGGCGCGGCGGAACAGGTCGTCGAGCTCGACCTTCTCCACGCCCAGCGCGGCGGCGCGCTCCGGCGCCAGGAAGGGGTCGTAGGCGACGACGCGCATCTTCAGGCCGATCGCGCGCTCGGCGACGATCGAGCCGATGTTGCCGCAGCCGATGACGCCGAGCGTCTTGGCCGTCAGCTCGATGCCCATGAAGCGGTTCTTCTCCCACTTCAGCGCCTGGGTGGAGCGGTCGGCCTCGGGGATCTGGCGGGCCAGCGCGAACATCATCGCGATGGCGTGCTCGGCGGTGGTGATGGCGTTGCCGTAGGGCGTGTTCATCACCACGATGCCGCGCGCCGAGGCGGCATTGACGTCGATGTTATCCACGCCGATGCCGGCGCGCCCGATCACCTTGAGCCGGCCGGCGGCCTCCAGGATGTCGGCCGTCACCTTGGTCGCCGAGCGGACGGCGAGGCCGTCATACGCGCCGATGATGGCCTTGAGCTCGGCCGGCTTGAGGCCGACCTTCACGTCGGCGTCGAGGCCGCGGGACTGCAGGATCTCGGCCGCGCGCGGGCTGAGATTGTCGGCGATCAGCACTTTGGGCATGGCACCACTCACGCGGCCGCGGCGGCCGTCTGTTCCTCTTTCGCGACGCCGTAGGCCCAGTCGAGCCACGGGAACAGCGCCTCCAGGTCGGCGGTCTCCACCGTCGCGCCGGCCCAGATGCGCAGGCCCGGCGGCGCGTCGCGGTAGCCGTCGATGTCGTAGGCGACGTCCTCCTTGTCGAGCAGGGCCGCGATCCGCTTCGGCACCGCCGCCTGCTTCTCCTCGTCCAGCGCGGCGAACCACGGATCGACGATCTTGAGGCACACGGAGGTGCACGACCGCTGCAGCGGGTTGGTCGCCAGGAAATCGACCCACGGCGTCTTCGCCGCCCACGCCGCGATCGCCGACAGGTTGGCCTCCGACCGACCGATCAGCGCCTTCAGGCCGCCCAGCTTCTCGCCCCAGCGCAGGCCGTCGAGCGCATCCTCGACGCACAGCATCGACGGGGTATTGATGGTGTCGCCCTTGAACACCGCCTCCGCCAGCTTGCCGCCCGAGGTGAGGCGGAAGATCTTCGGCATCGGCCACGGCGGGGTGTAGGTCTGCAGCCGCTCGACCGCGCGCGGGCTCAGCACCAGCATGCCATGCGCCGCCTCGCCGCCCATCACCTTCTGCCACGACCAGGTGACGACATCGAGCTTGGCCCACGGGAGGTCCATCGCGAACACCGCCGAGGTGGCGTCGCAGATGGTCAGGCCCTGGCGGTCGGCGGCGATCCAGTCGCCGTTGGGCACCCGCACGCCCGAGGTGGTGCCGTTCCAGGTGAACACGACGTCGCGGGCGAAATCGACCTGCGACAGGTCGGGCAGCGTGCCGTAGGGCGCGTCCAGGAGGCGCACGTCCTTCAGCTTGAGCTGCTTCTGGACGTCATTGACCCAGCCGGCGCCGAAGCTTTCCCACGCCAGCATGTCGACCCCGCGCGGGCCGAGCAGCGACCACAGCGCGATCTCGACCGCCCCGGTGTCGGAGGCAGGGACGATGCCGATGCGGTAGTCGGCCGGGATGCCGAGGATGGAGCGGTTGAGCTCGATCACGGCCTGCAGCCGGGCGCGGCCGGGCTTGGAACGGTGCGACCGGCCCACCAGCGCTGCCGACAGCGCCTCAGGCGCCCAGCCGGGGCGCTTGGCGCAGGGACCGGAAGAGAAACATGGATTGGTTGGCCGAACGGTCGGCCGGGCGGCGGCGGTCGTCATCATTCTCTCCCTTGCAGAAGAGCTGCGACCCGTTGGGGGGTCGTGGCCCGGGCGCAATCTATGAGCACTGCCGTCCGGCCGTCAATCCGGTTAGAATGTCGCATGCGCATTCCGATGGTTAACGCTCCCGGCTGCCGCCGTCGCGGCGCCTGTCGCTGATGGCCGAGATCGCCGCGGACAGCGCGCACATCCTGGTTGTCGACGACGACACCCGGCTGCGCGAGCTGCTGCGCCGGTACCTGGCCGAGAACGGCTTCCGCGTCACCACGGCGCGCGATGCGGCCGAGGCGCGCTCGCAGCTCGCCCATTTCGACTTCGACCTCCTGATCGTCGACGTGATGATGCCCGGGGAGGACGGCTATGCGCTGACCCGGGCGCTGCGCCGCGAGTCCGAGGTGCCGATCCTGCTGCTGACCGCGCGCGGCGAGCCCGACGACCGGATCGAGGGGCTGGAGGCCGGCGCCGACGACTACCTTTCGAAGCCGTTCGAGCCGCGCGAGCTGGTGCTGCGCATCGGCACCATCCTACGCCGCGCGCTGCGGCCGGCGGCGCGGGTCGCGGAAGTCCGGCTCGGCGCGTGCACCTTCGACCTCGACCGCGAGGATCTGCGCAGCGGCGGCGCCTCGATCCACCTCACCACGGTGGAGGCCAGCCTGCTGCGCACCCTTGCCGAAAGCGCCGGCACCACCCTGTCGCGCGAGGACCTGATCGAGCGCAGCCGCATCGACGGCAACGAGCGGACGGTGGACGTGCAGATCACC
The DNA here is from genome assembly GCA_050249455.1 of Rhodospirillaceae bacterium. Lineage (GTDB taxonomy): Bacteria > Pseudomonadota > Alphaproteobacteria > MPNO01 > VGEU01 > JBFWQM01. Next base: position 13,837 of record JBFWQM010000068.1, read on the forward strand.
CGCCTGCGCCGCAAGATCGAGCCCGACCCGCGGGCGCCGCGCTATCTCCTCACCGTGCGCGGCGAAGGCTACGTGCTGCGGCCCGACTGATGATCAAGCACTTCCTGCCGCGCACGCTGTTCGGCCGCTCGATCCTGATCATCGTGGCGCCGCTGGCGCTGCTGCAGATCGTCGCGACGTGGATATTCTACGACCGCCACTGGGACACCGTGACGAACCGCATGGCGTGGTCGATCGCCGGCGAGATTGCCTTCATTATCCAGTCGATCCGCCGCCATCCCGGTACCGAGACGGAGCTATGGGTCGCCGACATGGCCCGCCACCTCAGCATGACGGTGACGCTGCGCCGCGACGAGGTGCTGCCCAACGAGCCGGTCCCGCTGCCGTCGGATTCGATCACCGCCGTGCTCGCGCCGGCGCTGGAGCGGCATCTGCAGAAGCCGTTCCGGGTCGACACCGAGAGCTATCCGAACGACGTCCTGGTGTCGGTCCAGATGCCCGAGGGCGTGCTGAACTTCGTCTTCTCGCGCAAGCGCGTGACCAGCGTGACCACCTACATCTTCGTGCTGTGGATGGTCGGCACGTCCATCGTGCTGTTCGCGGTGGCGACGGTGTTCATGCGCAACCAGGTGCGGCCGATCCGCCGCCTCGCCGTGGCGGTCGACGCGTTCGGCAAGGGCCGCGACGTCGGCGACTTCAAGCCGGAGGGCGCGACCGAGATCCGTCGCGCGGCAGCCGCCTTCAACGTCATGCGCGCGCGCATCCAGCGCTCGATCACCCAGCGCACCGAGATGCTGGCGGGCGTCTCGCACGACCTGCGCACGCCGCTGACGCGGATGAAGCTGCAGCTCGCCATGCTGCGCGGCGGGCCGGAGGTCGAGGAGCTCAAGTCCGACGTCGCCGAGATGGAGCGGCTGGTCAACTCCTACCTTGCCTTCGTACGCGGCGAGAGCGCCGAGGAGCCGGTGGAGACCGATGTCGGCGCGCTGCTGGGCGACGTCGTGTCGGCCGCACGCCGCGAGGGCAAGGCGGTCGCGCTGTCGGTCGACGCGCCGCTCACCGTGCCGGTGCGCCCCGACGCGTTCCGGCGCTGCATCACCAACCTGGTGTCGAACGCGACGCAGTACGGCGCGCACGTCGCGGTCACCGCGGCGCGGCGCAACGGGGCGATCGAGATCGTGGTCGACGACGACGGGCCGGGCATACCCGCCGACCGCCGCGAGGACGTGTTCAAGCCGTTCTTCCGCCTCGACGAGGCGCGCAACCCCGACACCGGCGGCACCGGCCTGGGCCTCGCCATCGCGCGCGACGTGGTGCGCGGCCACGGCGGCGAGGTGACGCTGGAGGAAGCCCCCGCCGGCGGCGTGCGCGCGCGGGTGCGGCTGCCGGTGTGATGTCCGGCGGCGCGGTGGTTGCCCGTCGGATGGACCGGCGGCCGCTGCTACTTCACCGGCGAGATGGCGAACTTCGCCTGCGAGGCCACCCCGAGCACCTGGCCCGGCGGCACCGGCGCGGCGGCGGGGCGCAGCGAAGCGGGATAGGCCCTGGCGAGCGCGGCGAGCGCGTCCGACACCGCCTTCGCGGCGTCGGCGTGGGCCTTGCGCAGTTCGGGCAGCAGCCCGTCGGCGCGCTGCCGGGCCGCCCGGTAGAAGCCGTAGCCGTCGAGATAGGGCTCCTCCGCCGTATCGCCCATCGCCGCCTGGTACTGCCGGGCAGCGCGGTCGATCATGTCGCCGGTCACCGCCGCCTGGACGGCCAGCTTCGACCGGCCGTCGTCCGGCGCTTTGTCCATCGCCGCCTTGAGCGCGGCCATCACCGTGTCGACCGCCTTGTCGACCTCGGCCTTCGGCGCCTTCTCAAGCGCGAGCGCCGAGGCCTTCTCCATTGCCGCCTGGAACGGCGCGACGCCGCGCGCCTTGAACACCGGCTCGAGGTCGACATAGATCTCGGCGATCGGGTGGGCGAACATCTCGCCCGCCGACTGGGCCCGGCCTTCGGCATAGGCCGCCTGTCCGGCCAGGTAATGCGCGGCGATCACGTCGATCGCGGTCAGGAATGCGGCGGGGTCCTTCGCCGCCTCCTCGGCGCTGACGCCGGCCTCGCCGCCCTCGCCGCCCTCACTCCCTTCCCCGCCTTCCCCGCCGGCGGCGAGGAAGATCGGCGCCTCGATCGGCGGACCGGCCGCCGTCACCGCCGGGCCGTCGCGATCCGACGACGGCGCGGCGTGCGCCGCGGCGGCCGGGATGGCGCCTCCGGCGAGCACGGACACTCCGACGCCAAGCCACAGGCGGGGACGAAAATTCATGACGCGACCTTTCGCTGCGGGGACCGGGGGTACGGCGCGCGGGCAAACTGCCACGCGCCCATTGCAATTGCAAGTCACTCGCAGTTGCCAGCGGGGCCGGTTGATGGCATGCAGGGGCGATGATCCTGCCGGTCGCCAACGTCCTGAGCCCGGAGCAGGCCGCCGCCATCGCCGCGCGGCTGGCCGCCGGCCGCTTCCAGCCGGGCGCCGCGACGGCGGGGTGGAACGCACGCCTGGTCAAGGAGAACGACCAGCTGCGCGCCGACGACCCCGCCCATGCAGGGCTCCGCGCCGAGGTCGAGCGCGCGGTGCGCGGCCACCCGGTCGTTGCGCTGGCGACGCGGCCGAAGTCGTTCGGGCCGATCCTGTTCAGCCGCAGCGCCGCCGGACAACATTACGGCACGCACGTGGACGACGCGGTGATGGGCGGGGTGCGCACCGACGTCTCCTTCACCCTGTTCCTGGCCGACCCGGAGAGCTACCAGGGCGGCGAGCTGGTGATCGAGGCCACGGGCGGCGAGACGGCTTTCAAGCTGCCGGCAGGCGCCGGCGTGTTCTACCCCTCGACGACGTTGCACCGGGTCGAGCCGGTGACGGCGGGGGAGCGGCTGGTCGCCGCCGGCTGGCTGCGCAGCCTGGTGCGGGACGCGGCCGAGCGCGAGCTCCTGTTCGACCTCGACACCGCGCGCCAGTCGCTGTTCAAGGCGCACGGCAAGACCGCGGAGTTCGACCTGTTGAGCAAGTGCCTGTCGAACCTGCTGCGCAAGTGGGTCGACGACTGACCCGGGTCGCCCGCGCAGCGACCGGCGGCGCAAGCCCCACCGCAAAAGCCAACGGCCGCGCCATCGAGTGACGGCACGGCCGAAGGAGGAGGCCGCTCGCCCGGGGAACGCGACGACCCAGGCGGCGGTACGACAGACTCTTGTCTAAAGAATGCTGCTACGCACGCACATCACGCAACGCAAACCAACGCACTGTACTGGACGCGACTACTTGCCGTTCGCGAGAGCGGACTGCATCTCGTCGAGCGTCTCGGCATAGCGCTTGCCGCACACCTCGACGGTCGCCGCCGTCGTCTTCGCGATCAACTCGTTGAGCTCGCGGATGTTGGCGAAGCCCATCTGGAACGCCTCGCGCGCGAAGGCGACCTGCTTGGCGGCCTTGTCGGCGGGCTTGCCGGCCGCGACCATGTCCTGGGTCGCCTTCACCGTCTTCTCCATGCCGGCATTGACCATCTCGGCCTGCCGCTTGGCGACGGTCTGGAAGCTCTCCACGAACAGGCGGTTGGCCTCGCTGAGGGCCTCGAAATTGCGCTGCTGCAGCGCGACGAAGGCGTCCATGTTGACGCCCGGAACCTTGAAGTTCGCCCACATCTTGGTCACGTCCCACTCGGGGGGAAGCTCCACGTGCGGGGGCATTTGCTTCGCTGTCGCCATCAGACCTGCCTCTTGTTGCGGTGCACAATGCCGTGTTTATGGGCACGGCGGCGCCCAACGTCAAGAGACGTTTTGTTGCACCGCAACAAAAATGCCTGTGGCAGCCTGACGCAGCGTCAGGCGGCGGCTTGGCGGTATCGGGGCGGGCGCGGCAGCCACGCGAGCAATCGCTCGGCCTGTTGCAACCTGCGGTCGAGATGCGCCATCGTGCGCGAGGAGTCCTCGCTGTCGTCGGCCAGCCACACCCGCATCGTCGACAGGTAGATCGCGGCCAGTCCCTTGACCCGGACGCAGCCCGGCAACCCGGCCGACGACACGCCCGCCGCCTCCAGCGTCCAGGCCATCGAGCGCAGCAGCCGGGCGGCCCCGCACAGGCCGGCCAGCGGGTCGCCACCGCCGTCGCGGACAAGGGCGCGCACCGATTCCTTATAGGGCTTCAGGGCATCGAGCCGGCGCAGCAGCGTATCCATCAGCCGGTCGCGCACCGGTTCCCCCGCCGCGCCCGGGTCCATCCCGGCGAGCACCGCATCGTCGATGCGGTCGACGAAGGCGGCGAGGATCGCGGGCTTCGACCGGAAGGCCGCGTGGACGTCGGCCAGCGAGCCGCCCGCCTCCGCGGCGATGTCGGCCAGCGATATATCCCTCCAGCTGCGCTCCGCCGCCAGAGCCAGCGCGGCATCGACGATCCTGTCCGGCCCTGGGGGCGCGGCGTCGCGTCTGGTCGGGCGCTTGCGAGCAGGCATCCGATGGCTCCGTCTTGCGTTACGCTGTGCCTGTAAAGATAGCACGCGAGCGGTCCGCCAACGACCCGTCGCGCGACCGATTGAACCGTCGCGGCGGCTATGGAAATCTGTCGGCATGGGAAATCGCATCAGTCCGGACACGCTGATCGGCCGCATGGCGCGCGGCGCCGCAAACGCGCTGGCCGAGCCGCGGCTGAGCCGCGAGGAGGAGCGCGCGCTGATCGAAGGGGTGCGCAGCGGCGACCGCGCCGCTGTCGCGCGCCTGGTCGCCAGCCAGATGCGCTGCGTGCGCCGCGTCGCCTGGCGCTACCGCCGCTTCGGCCAGCCGTTCGGCGACCTAGTGCAGGAAGGCGTCGTCGGCCTGATGGAGGCGCTCAAGCGCTTCAACCCGGAACGCGACGTGCGGCTGGCCACCTATGCGATGTGGTGGATCCGCGCCTCGATCCAGGACTACGTGATCCGTTCGTCGTCGCTGGTGCGAATCGGCACCACGGCCACCCAGAAGACGCTGTTCTTCCGCCTGGCGCGTACGCGGCGCCCGGCCGGCGGCGCCGAGCCGGTCAGCGCCGATGCCGCGGCCGCGCTGGCGGCGCGCTTCGGCGTGCCGGCGGCGGAGGTGGTCGCGCTGGCGCACCGGATGCGGCTGCGCGACCGTCCGCTGGACGGCGGCCCCAGCGCGCCGGGCGAAGTGCTGCCCGACGGACGGCCGACGCCAGAGGAGGAAGCGGCGGCGGCGCAGGAGCGGCACATCCTGCAGCGCCTGCTGCCGCGGGCGCTGGCGCTGCTGCCGCCGCGCGAGCGGCTGATCATCGAGCGGCGGTTCTTCGCCGACCGGGGCGCGACCCGCGAAGGCATCGGCGCCGAGCTCGGCGTCTCCAAGGAGCGGGTGCGACAGCTGGAGCAGCGGGCGCTGGGCGAGCTGCGCCGGCTGCTGGCGCTCACCTGAGCGCGTCGTCGATCCAGTCGTCGGGCGCCACGGCGTCGGCCTCGATTGCCACCAGCATCTCCGGATCGATCAGCCGCGCGACCTGGACCATCGTGCCGGCCGGAGCGGCCCCGCCCAGCGCCTCGGCATGGGCGCGGCCGATCTCGGCCCAGCGGTCGATGTCGGTGACGTAGATGCGGGTGCGCACGACGTCCTTCAGGCCGGCCCCGGCGCGCGCCAGCGCCGCCTCGACGTTGGCCAGCGCCTGGCGGGCCTGGGCGTAGGCGTCTCCGACGCCGACCAGCCGCCCGTCGGGGCCGGTGGCGGCGGTGCCGGAGACATGCACGGCCTGGCCGATCCGTACTGCCCGGCTGAAGCCGGCCGCGACCTCCCAGGGGGCGTCGGACCGGTAGTTGGTCCGCGGGCCGTCGGCGGCCACGGCCGTTCAGCCGGCGAGCTCGCGCGACCGCCTCGTCGCGGCATCGACGGCACGATCGAGCAGCGCCTGCAGCCCGTCGCCGGCCATCAGGACCTTGAGCGCCGCCTCCGTGGTGCCGCCGGGGCTGGTGACGTTCTTGCGCAGGGTCGCCGGCGCCTCCGTCGATTGGCGGGCGAGCTCGCCGGAGCCGGCCACGGTGGCGCGAGCCAGCCTGGCCGCCAGCTCGGGCGGCAGGCCGCTCTTCACGCCGGCCTCGGTCAGGCACTCGATCATCAGAAAGACGTAGGCCGGGCCGGAGCCGGACACCGCCGTGACCGGGTCGAGCAGCGCCTCGTCCTCCACCCACGCCACCTCGCCCACCGCCTCCAGCAGCGACTGGCACATCGCCCGCTGGCCCGCGGTGACGCATCCGTTGGCGCAGGCGACGGTGATGCCGCGATGCACCGCCGCCGGCGTGTTCGGCATGGTGCGCACGATCGCCGCCTCGGCCCCGAGGTGGAATTCGAAGAAGCCGATCGGCTTGCCGGCGGCGATGGAGGCGAACAGCGCCTTCGGCACGAAGCGCCGGTAGGCCGGCACGACGTCGGCCATCACCTGCGGCTTGACCGCGAAGATCACGACGTCGGGCGCCAGGCCATCAGGGAGCTGCGAGGCCTCGGACACCGCCTCGATGGCGTAGTGGTCGCCGATCGCGCGGGCGGCCGCGGCGGCCGGCTCGACCACCTTGATCGACTGCCGCGGCACGCCGCGTTCGATCCAGCCGGACAGCAGCGCGCCGCCCATCTTGCCGCAGCCGACGAGCACGTAGTTCGTCATGGGATGGCCCTCCGGCCGGCCGTCAGGCCTCGCCGACCGGCTCCAGCAGCGCCGCGGCGATCGCTTCCACCGGCTCGCGTCCGCCCCACACGACGAGCTGGAAGGCCGGATAGAAGCGCTCGCACTCGCTGAGCGCGATGTCGACCAGGTCCTCGAGCTGCTCCACGCTGGCGCCGGGGACGCCGCGCATCGGGATCGCGTGGCGGAAGATCGGCAGGCCTTCGCCCGACGAGATGTCGAAATGGCCGATGATGACCTTCTCGTTGATCATGGCCAGGAGGTCGTTGAGCCGGTTGCGCTGCACCTCCGGCACCCGGGTGTCGAACGCGCAGGCGAACTGCAGCGCCCTCAGGTCGTCGTGCCAAGAGACGTAGACGCGGTAGTCGCACCAGCGGCCGCCGATCTCGACCGCCATCTCCTCCTCGGTTGGCCGGTCGAACAGCCAGTCGTGCGCCGAGGCGATCTGCTCCATCACGTCGAGCGGGTTGAAAAAGGACTGGTTCACGGGCTCTGCGACTGCCGGCATGCCATCCCTCCTCCCGCGAACTACGCGCGGAATGCCCGCACCCCCGTCGCTTTACGCATATCTGGTGGTGCCATGAGGGCGAGCCCCCAATAGGATGTAGGGTGCCAGAACGGGTCGACGCACGCAAGCGCCGTCTACCCACGCCGTCAAGGGGACTGTGGATTGTGCTCATGGAAAGGTTCCGCGGCCTCGCCGGAGATTGCGGGCGGCGGCGCCGTGCGGTGCGGATGGCCGACCTCAAGCGCCACGATCCGCGCCTCCAGCAGCGCGATGCGGCGCTCAAGCTCCTCCTGCTGCGCGCGCGCCTTGGCGGCCATGTCGCGCGCCGCCTCGAATTCCTCCCGCGGCACCAGGTCCATGTCGGCGACCAGCCGTTCGACCTGGCTGCGGGCGAACGTCTCGATCTCGCGCTTCAGCCCGGCGACGACCCCGAAGGCGCCGCCGGCCATGCGCGCGGCGTCGTCGAAAAAGCGGTCCCTGGTCTGCATGCGCCGTCTCCCCGGATTCGATGAATCGAGTATGGGGCTGCCGGCCGGCGGCGGCAATCGCGCGCCCCGCCCCGGCCGCGGCACGGTTGCGACGGCGCGGAGCGGCTCCTATAAGGGCGCATCGCATCGCGCCCGGGAAATCGGATGATCGTCGTCACCGGCGGGGCCGGGTTCATCGGCTCCAACCTGCTGGCCGGACTTGAATCGCAGGGCGCGGGCGAGCTCGTGCTGTGCGACCGGCTGGGCCGCGACGGCAAATGGCGCAACGTCGCCAAGCGCGACCTCGCCGACATCGTGCCGCCGGAGCGGCTGTTCGACCTGCTGGATGCCAACGCCGGCGCGGTGGAAGTGGTGTTCCACCTGGGCGCTATCTCGACCACGACGGAGACCGACGGAGACCTCGTGGTCGCCAGCAACCTGCGGCTGTCGCTCGACCTGTGGACATGGTGTGCGCGGCACGGCGTGCGGCTGATCTACGCCTCATCGGCCGCCACCTATGGCGACGGCGCGCTGGGCTTCGACGACGACGGCGCCGCGGCGGCGCTCGCCAGGCTGCGCCCGCTCAACCTATATGGATGGAGCAAGCATTTGTTCGACCGGCGCGTCGCCGCGCTGGCGGCGCGCGGCGGGCCCGCCCCGCCGCAGTGGGCCGGCCTCAAGTTCTTCAACGTCTACGGGCCGAACGAGTACCACAAGGACGGCCAGGTCAGCGTCGTGCTGAAGAATTTCCGCGAGATCGAAGCGACCGGACGCGCCGTCCTGTTCCGCTCGCACCGGCCGGACTTCCCCGACGGCGGCCAGCGCCGCGACTTCGTCTGGGTCGGCGACTGCGTCGACGCGATGCTGTGGCTGTACCGCAGCCCGGCGGTGTCGGGGCTGTTCAACCTGGGCACCGGCCGGGCGCGCACCTTCGCCGACCTCGCGGCCGCGGTGTTCGCCGCGCTGGGCCGCACGCCGCGGATCGACTATGTCGACATGCCGGCCAATATCCGCAACCAGTACCAGTATCATACGGAGGCGCGCATGCAGCGGCTGGCCGCGGCCGGCTACAACGGGCCGTTCACCGCACTGGAAGACGGCGTCGCGCGCTATGTCCGCGGCTACCTGACCGCCCCCGACAGCTACGCCTGAGCGCCCCGATGTTCGTCGTCGCCTACCCGATGATCGATCCCGTCGCGGTCGAGCTGGGCCCGTTCGCGATCCGCTGGTACGCGCTGTCCTACATCCTGGGCATCGTGCTGGGCTGGCAGTACATGCTGTACC
>JBFWQM010000069.1:0-22408 GCA_050249455.1 Rhodospirillaceae bacterium
TGGAACGCCATCGGCACCGGGATCGGCACGTTGACGCCGACCATGCCGATCTCGATGCGGTGCGCGAACTCGCGCGCGGCGTCGCCGTCGCGGGTGAAGATCGCGGTGCCGTTGCCGTATGCGTGGTCGTTGACGAGCTGCACCGCCGACTCGAAGTCCGGCACGCGCACCACCGCCAGCACCGGGCCGAAGATCTCCTCCTTGTAGATGCGCATCTCGGGCGTCACGTGGTCGAACAGGCTGCCGCCGATGAAGTAGCCGTTCTCGTAGCCCTGCAGCTTGAGGCCGCGGCCGTCGACGACGAGATCGGCGCCCTCCTTCACCCCGATGTCGACGTAGCCCTTCACCTTCTCCCAGTGCTGCCGGGTGACCAGCGGCCCCATCTCGGATTCCGGGTCGGTGCCGGGACCGACGCGCAACGCGGCGACGCGCGGCTTCAGCGCGCCGACCAGAGGATCGCCCGCCGCGCCGACCGCCACCGCGACCGAGACCGCCATGCAGCGCTCGCCGGCCGAGCCGTAGGCGGCACCCATCAGCGCGTCGGTCGCCTGCGCCAAATCGGCGTCGGGCATCACCACCATGTGGTTCTTTGCGCCGCCCAGGGCCTGCACCCGCTTGCCCGCCGCGGCGCCGCGCGTATAGACGTACTCCGCGATCGGCGTCGAGCCGACGAAGCTGACGGCGGCGATGCGCCTGTCGTCGAGGATGGCGTCGACCGCCTCCTTGTCGCCGTTGACGACGTTGAATACGCCGTCCGGCAGACCCGCCTCCTTGAGCAGCTCGGCGAGGCGCAGGGCGCAGGACGGATCCTTCTCCGACGGCTTCAGTATGAACGCGTTGCCGCAGGCGAGCGCGACGGGGAACATCCACAGCGGCACCATCGCCGGGAAGTTGAACGGCGTGATGCCCGCGCACACGCCGAGCGGCTGACGCACCGACCACGCGTCGATGCCGGTGCCGACCGATTCCGTGTACTCGCCCTTGAGCAGCTGCGGGATGCCGCAGGCGAACTCCACCACCTCCAGCCCGCGGGTGACCGAGCCGTGGGCATCGGACAGAACCTTGCCGTGCTCGGCCGTCACGATGCGCGCCAGCTCGTCGGCGTGGCGCTCGATCAGCTCCTTGAACTTGAACATCACCCGCGCGCGGCGCAGCGGCGGCGTCGCCGCCCAGCCGGGGAACGCCTCGCGCGCCACCGCGACGGCGGCCGCGACCTCGCCCGCCGAGGCCAGCGGCACCCGCGCGGTCAGCTCGCCCGTTGCCGGGTCGAAAACGTCGCCGAAGCGCCCGCCGGCGCCGGCGCTCGTCCGGCCGCCGATGAAATGGGTGAGCGTCTTGACCATGGCAGCGTCCCTGTGGCTGTGCGGCGGGCGGGTTTAGCCGCAGTATCGCCGCCCGCGACGCGCGCGCAAGTGCGATGGCGCGCTCAGGCGGCGGAACCCGTCAGCCGCCGCTCCGCTATGATGAGGATCGCAAGGCCCGCGGCCGCCGCGGCGCACAGGGCGAGCCCGAGCAGCTCCGGCTCCGTCAGACCGCGCCGTACGGTCACGCGGGTCCGGCCGGCGCCAACGGCGACGCGCAACCGGCCGTCCGTCGCATCCGGCGCGACCTCGAGGAACCGGCCCGCGCGGTCGGTCGCAACCCAGCCGGGAAAGTAGAACTGGTCGGCGACCAGCGCCCCTGGCCCCGCCGCCTCAACGTCGGCGGAGATGAACGCGCCTCGCCGCGCATAGGCAATCAGGCGCCCCGCAGGCGCGGCGACCGCCGGCTCAACCGGGGGCACGGGCGCGTCGGGCGGCGCCGCGTCGTCGATGACCCCGAGTGGCGTACGCGCCCATCGCGGCCGGTACTCCGCCGCCTCCAGCCCGCGCAGCGCCAGCCGATGCGCCTCGCGCGTGTCGCCGGCGATGTTCCAGCGCGCGTCGTAAAGCCCGGCCGCGGCGCAGGCCGCGCCCAGCACGGCGAAGCCGCCGAGCGCGGCGAGCATGCGGCCGTCGCGCTGGCGCAGCGCGCGCGCCAGTGCGGCCGCGACTAGCGCCGCCGCGCACAGGTCGAGCACGATCATGTGCCGGAACGGGAACTGGATCTTCTGCAGGACCCCGACCGCATCCCACAGCGGCCGCGACAGCGGCAGGCACAGGAACGCCGCGACCGCCGCGACCGTCATGACTGCCGCAGTCCAGCGGCCGCCGGCGCGACGCAGGACGACGGCGCACGTGGCCACGACGAGCGCCGTCAATGCGAACGCAAGATGCAGCCGCGCCGTATAGGACGTGCGCAGCGGCGCCGACCAGTCGCGGAACAGGAAGTTGTTGCCGTAGTGAAAATGGCCGCTCCACATTGCGGCGTCGAACGAAACGTCGCCCTGCATCAGCGCCGCCGGCGCGAGATAGGGCGCGGCGAGGCCGAGGCCGAGCGCTGCCGCCGCCGCGACGACCGCCGTGCGACGCCAGCGCGCCGCATCGGCCGCCACGACGCCATAGAGCAGCGGGACCCAGCCGAAGACGATGACCGACGGCACGTGGCTGAAGGCGATCCCCGCATAGGCCGCGGCGACCAGTGCGACGCCGCCGCGTCGCGCCGCGAGGATCCGGTCCACGCCTGCCAGCGCCAGCGGCATCCAGACATAGGCCCAGCATTCGCCCAGTGCGGATCGCCGCAACATGTCGATCTCGAAATGGTAGGGCAACACGACATAGACCGCCGCCGCCACGGCCGCTACGCGCGCCGGCGCATGCGCGCGCAGCCACAGCCACGCCGCGACCCCAGAGAGCGCCGCCGCCACCGCGAAGGAAAGGCCCAGCGCATGCCAACCCGGCCCGGCGACCGGCGCCAGCGGCGACGCCGCCGCCGACACGTAGAACGGCAGCGGGCCGTAGAAGTAGAACGCCGGGCTGCCGAGGCTCTCCCAGCCGTTGGCGATCCACCGCGGATAGGGGGTGCCGGCCGCCAGTTCGGCGCTGAAGCCGACGTGCCAGGCGAGGTTGATCTCGGCGCTGTGTCCCTTGGGCTGGCCGAACGCCATGATTGGCGCCAGGACGACGCAGACCAGGAGGACCGCGGCCCAGGGCGCCGCGCGCGATTCCAATATTCGGACCAGCATATTGACGCGCCGCAAGAGTATGTGCGGCAGTATCGCCCGGATCGGACGGCGGGCAACCGGCTATTTGCCGGACGCCGCCGTCAGGGGTGCAGCAGGCGGATGGTGCGCGGCGCGACGTCGATGTCGACCGGCAGCCGCGCGACGATCTCGCCGTCGGCCTGGACCGGCGCGCCGGCCGGCCCGTCGATCCGGATGCGCCGGGCCCGCAGCAGGCGCACGTCGCGCAGCCGCGGCAGGATGCCGAGGCCCAGCGCCGCGGCGTAGCGCACGATGCTGAGCCGGCCCATGCCGAGGCCGAGGCAGACCTGGAAGCCCGCCTCCTCCAGCCGCGCGTCGGGGGTGCAGACGAACCTGCCGCCGTAGAAGTGGCCGTTGCCGATCACCACCGACGCGGCCTGGTGGACCGCGCCGTCCACCGTCACGGTCAGCGCCTGCGGCCGGTAGCGGAACAGGAGCCGCGCCGATTCCAGCACATAGGCCCACCTTCCCAGCCGCCGCTTGATGCCCGGCCGGACCGCCGCGACGACCGCCGCGTCGAACCCGGCGCCCGCCATCATCAGGAAGGAGCGGCCGTTGACCCGGCCGAGATGGGCCCTCTCCGCGCGCCCGCCGGCGATGGCGCGCGCCACCGCCTCGGCATCCAGCGACAGGCCGATCTCCAGCGCCGCGACATTGGCGGTGCCGAGCGGCACGATCGCCACCATCGCCACGCCCTCGCCCAGGCCGTCGAGGGCCTCGTTGATCGTGCCGTCGCCGCCGGCGATCGCCACCACGTCGTAGTCGCCCGCCCGCACCTCGACCGCGAACCGGGTGGCGTCGCCCGGCCCGGCGGTGGTGCGCACCGTCACCTCGCAGCCATGGCGGCTCAGCGCCTCCAGCACCGCCGGCCAGCGCGCGCTGCCGGCCGCGCGCGCCGCCGGGTTCAGGATCACCAGCACGCGGCGCGGGCGCGCACCGATCCTGGCGGCGACGGACGGATGGGCGGGATCGTGCAGCATCGCTGTTCACTCAGGTTGACGCGGCGGCGGCAATGGTCTCGGAATCGGCGGCGCGCCGACCAATGACAGCTTCGCGACCGAAAAGGAAGCCCGCGGCATGAACGATCACGGCAATGCAGCCGCCTACGACGTCGTGGTCGTCGGCTCCGGCGCGGCCGGCATGGCGACGGCCATCGTCGCCCACGAGCTCGGCCTCAAGCCGCTGATCGTCGAGAGCGAACGATGGTTCGGCGGCTCCACCGCCGTCTCCGCCGGCGCGGTGTGGATCCCGGACAACCACCACGCGCGTGCCGCCGGCGTCGCCGACAGCGCCGAGGCCGCCGTCGCCTATCTCGGCGGCGAGGGCCGCAACAGCGTGCCGGAAGCGGTGATCCGCGCCTTCGCCGAGACCGGCCCGGAGGCCATCGAGTTCCTGGAGCGGCACAGCGAGGTGCGCTTCTACATGCGGCCCAACACGCCCGACTACCATCCCGGCCGCCCCGGCGCGGCGCTCACCGGGCGGACCATGGACACTGAGGATTATGACGGCCGGCTGCTCGGCGACTGGTTCGCGGCGCTGCGCCCGCCGCTGAAGCACTACATGATCCTGGGCGGCATGATGGCCGGGCGGCCGGACGTCTACCACCTGCTGCACATGACCCGCTCGGTGGCTTCGGCGGTGCATTCGGCGAAGCTGTTCGCACGCTACCTCAAGGACCGGCTGGGCCATCCCCGCGGCACGCGGCTGACCATCGGCAACGCGCTGGTGGCGCGACTGGCGAAGACGCTGCGCGACCGCGACATCCCGCTGTGGCTGGAGGCGCCGGCCGAGCGGCTGGTCGTCGCCGACGGCCGCGTCAGCGGCCTTGTCGTGCGCCGCGACGGCGCGGCGGTCGAGGTCGCGGCGCGGCGCGGCGTGGTGCTGGCGACCGGCGGCGGCCCGCACAGCGCCGAGCTGCGCGACCGACTGGCCCCGCATGCCCGCGCGCAGGACCACTACTCCGCCTCGCCGGAAGGAAGCCGCGGCGACGGGCTCGCGCTCGGCCGCGCCGCCGGGGCGACCCTGGTCGACACCAACATCGACAACCTGATGTATTCGCCGATGTCGCTGGTGCCGGAGCCGGGCGGCGGGCACGCGCTCTACCCGCACCTCGCGCTCGACCGATCCAAGCCCGGCTTCATCGCGGTCGACGCGACCGGCCGGCGCTTCACCGACGAGGCCGCGTCCTACCACGACTTCGTGCGCGGCATGCTGGGCCTCGACGGCCGCGGCGGCGCGACGGGCGCGGTGTGGCTGGTGTGCGACCACCGCGCGCTGCGCCGCTACGGCATGGGGGCGGTGCCGCCGTTTCCCGGCCCGATCGGGCCGCACCTGCGTTCCGGCTACCTGAAGCGCGGCCGTACGCTCGCCGGCCTCGCGGCGGCCGCCGGCATCGACGCGACGGCGCTGGCGCAGACGGTGGAACGCTACAACGGGCCGGCCGCGCGCGGCGAGGACCCGGCATTCGGCAAGGGCGGCAATCCCTACGACCTGGCGCTCGGCGACCGCGAGCACGCGCCCAACCCGTGCAACGCGCCGCTGGCGGCGCCGCCGTTCTACGCCATGCGGCTTTATGCCGGCGACATCGGCGCGTCGATGGGCCTGCGCACCGATGCGCGCGCACGCGTGCTCGACCAGGACGGCGCGCCGATCCCCGGCCTCTACGCCTGCGGCAACGACGCCACCAACGTCGCGGGCGGCAACTATCCCGGTGCGGGATCGACCCTGGGCCCGGCGCTCACCTTCGCCTACATCGCCGCGCGGGACATCGCCGGCGCCCGAGACGGAGGCCAAAATCCATGACGACTTGATGACAGCGTCACAAATATTTCACGCCACAAGATGTAGAAAATAAATATTCACAGCCCATAAGGATGGCGTTCCGAGTCGCGGAAGATTCCGGAGTGCCGCCGTGTCCGTCCATCCGATCCGCACCGTCCAGCGTTACCGCACGATCTGGATCTCCGACGTCCACCTCGGCACCCGCGGCTGCCAGGCGGAAAAGCTGATCGACTTCCTGAAGCGCCACGAGTGCGAGGCGATGTACCTGGTCGGCGACATCATCGACGGCTGGCGGCTCAAGAAGAACGGCCACTGGCCGAACACCCACAACGACGTGCTGCAATGGGTCCTGCGCCGCGCGTCGGCCGGCACCCGCGTTACCTATTTGCCGGGCAACCACGACGAGGTGGCGCGGCCATGGTGCAATATGCAGTTCGGCGGCATCGCGATCGCCGACGAGGCGGTGCACGAGACGCCCGACGGCCGCCGCCTGCTGGTGGTGCACGGCGACGGCTTCGACGCGATCATCAAGCACGCCTGCTGGCTCGCCCACCTGGGCGAGCGCGCCTGCCAGGTCGCGACGCACGCCAACGTCGTCCTCAACCTGGCGCGCCGCAGCCTCGGCTTCGGCGAGTGGTCGCTGTCGGCCTACCTGAAGCAGGTCGTCAAGGATGCGCTGGAGACGATCGCCAAGTTCGAGCGTGCGCTCGCCGACGAGGCGCGCCGCCGCGGCTTCGACGGCGTGGTGTGCGGCCACATCCACCATCCCCAGATCCGCACCATCGACGGCGTGCTCTACTGCAACACCGGCGACTGGGTGGAGAACTGCACCGCGCTGATCGAGGACCACAACGGGCGCATCGAGCTGGTCCGCTGGGATGCGGCCGAGGCCGCCGCCCGCCCATCGCTCGGCCCGATCGCCGCGGCCGCCTCCTGAACCGGTCATGCGCATCCTGATCGTCACCGACGCCTGGCATCCCCAGGTGAACGGCGTCGTGCGCACGATCGAGACGGTGACGGGCTGCTTGCGCGCGATGGGGCATGCGGTCGAGATGGTGACGCCGGCGGGCTTCACGACGATCCCCTGCCCGACCTATCCCGAGATCCGGCTGGCGATCGGCGCGCGCTGCGGCGTCGCGCGCGCCGTCGACGCGTTCCGGCCCGAGGCGATCCACGTCGCGACCGAGGGGCCGCTCGGCCTCGCCGCGCGGGCGCTGTGCCGGCGGCGCGGCGTGCCGTTCACCACCTCGTTCCACACCCGGTTTCCCGAATACGTCCACGCCCGCATCCGCTTCCCGGTGGCGTGGAGCTACGCGCTGGTCCGCCGCTTCCACAACGCCGCCGCACGCACGATGGTGGCGACCGAGACCCTGCGGCGCGAGCTCGCCGGCCGCGGCTTCGGCACGATGGCGCTGTGGGGCCGCGGCGTCGACGAGACGCTGTTCCGCCCGCGCGCCGAGCCGGTCCTCGACCTGCCGCGCCCGGTGTTCCTCTATGTCGGGCGCGTCGCGGTGGAGAAGAACGTCGAGGACTTCCTGCGGCTGGAGCTGCCCGGCACCAAGGTGGTGGTGGGCGACGGGCCGCAGCTCGAACGCTGCCGCGCCCGCTACCCGGCCGTGCGCTTCCTCGGCGCCAAGTCGGGCGACGACCTCGCCCGCCACTACGCCGCGGCCGATGCGTTCGTCTTCCCCAGCCGCACCGATACCTTCGGCAACGTTATCTTGGAGGCGCTGGCCAGCGGCGTGCCGGTGGCGGCCTATCCGGTCGCCGGGCCGCAGGACGTGATCGGCAATGCGCCGGTGGGCGCGCTGGACGACGACCTCCGGGCCGCGGCGCTGCGCGCGCTGGCGATCCCGCGCGAGGCCTGCCGCGCCTTCGCCCTCACCCGCACGTGGCGCGCCTCGGCCGAGCAGTTCCTAGGCAACCTGGCGCCGATCGGGGCCGTACCCCTCGTCCAACCCTCGCCTTCCTGAGAGGGCGGAGAGGGTCCTGCGCTGCCTCTCCTCCCGGCATGGGAGGCGACGGTCGGGGCGAGCGGGCGGCCCCGACATCGCCGCAACAACCGGATGGACTTGCGTCGCGGCGCCGGCTACTCCGTTGCCATGACCCACGCCCGCGCGGCCGGCCGGCGATGCTGAGCCGCTTCCCCTTCTTCGCCCTGCTGCTCGCCTCGCTCACGGCGCTCAACCCGATCTCGATCGACGTCATGGTTCCGGCGATGCCGGCAATCGCCGCCGGGCTCGGCGCCGAGGTCGCGATGGTGCAGTACACCTTGGCCGCCTACCTGGTCGGCATCGGCATCGGGCAGCTCTTCCACGGGCCGTTGTCGGACCGCTTCGGGCGCAAGCCGGTGGCGCTGATCGGGCTCGCCCTGTACGCCGCCGCCGGCGCCGGCTGCGCGCTGTCGGCCTCGATCGACACCCTGCTCGCGTTCCGCGTCCTGCACGGCTTCGCCGCCTGCAGCGGCATGGTGGTCGGACGCGCCATCGTGCGCGACCGCTACGAGCGCAACAAGGCGGCGGAGACGCTGGCCCACATCAGCGTCTTCCACAGCATCGCGCCGATCGGCGGGCCGATCCTCGGCGCCTGGCTCGCCGTCGAGCACGGCTGGCAGTGGACGTTCTGGGCGATGGCGATCTATGCGGCGGCGATCTTGGCGCTGGTCTGGCTGGTGCTGCCGGAGACGCACAAGGACCGGCCGCGCCAGCGGCTCGGCTTCGGCACCACGGTGCGCAGCTTCGGCCACATCGCCGGCAACCGGACGTTCCAGGGCTATCTCGGCTGCATGGCGATCGCCTATGCCGGGATGTTCAGCTACCTGTCCACAGCGGCGTTCGTGCTGATCGACTTCATCGGGCTGAGCCCCGGCGGCTTCGGCCGGTTCAGCGCGCTGATCATGATCGGCTACGTGCTGTCGGCGCTGGCCGCCGGCCGGCTGGTGCACCGCCTCGGCCTCGACGGCATCCTGATGTTCGGCATCGGCTTCACCCTGGCCGGCGGCATCGCCATGACCGCGGCGGCGTGGACGCTGGCGCCGGGCACGGCGGCGATCGTGGCGCCGATGTTCCTCTACATGGTCGGGTTCGGCGCGATCTCGCCGGCGTGCTCGGCCGCCGCGCTGCAGCCGTTCCCGTCGCTCGCCGGCACCGCCTCGTCGCTGCTCGGGCTGGTCCAGACGCTCAGCGCCGTCGTCGTGGTCGCCGCCAGCGGCATCTTCCACGACGGCACCCAGGTGCCGATGGCGACCACCATCGGCATCAGCGCCGTCGCCGCCGCCGCGGCCTATTTCGCCCTGCTGCGCGGCCGGCGCGCGCCCGCCGCCAGCGCCTGACCGCCGCTTGCGGGCGCGCGACGGGGCGTGCCAGACTTAAGCGCACAAGAAGCAATCAAGGCGTCCAGGGTCAGGCTTCCACCCCGGCGGCCGCGTGCCGCCCGCACAGGAGACACCCCCATGACATTCAGGCCGATCGCCGCCGCGCTGGTCGCGGTTCTCGCCGCTGGCGCCGATCCCGCCGCGGCGAAGGACCAGGTGAAGCTGGTCGACAGCCAGGCGACCATCTTCGACCACTTCGCCATCTACCAGGCGCAGAAGGAAGGGTACTTCGAGGCCGAGAACCTCGACGTGTCGGTGATCGTCGGCCGCGGCGGCGCGGATTCGCTCCAGGCGGTGGTGACCGGCGCCGCCGACATCATCTACGGCACCGGCTCGCTCGGCGTGGTGTCGGCGTATTCCAAGGGCGCGCCGGTCGCCATCATCGCCAGCGCCCGCCGCGGCGCCGGCGACGTCTTCTGGTACGTGCGCGCCGACAGCCCGATCAAGAGCCTGAAGGACCTCGACGGCAAGGGCTTCGCCTATTCCTCGCCCGGCTCGGTGACCAGCCTGATCACCAACACCATCGTCAAGGAGCTCGGCATCAAGCCGAAGCTGATCGCCACCGGCGCCATGGCCGCCTCGCGCACTCAGGTGATGTCGGGCCAGACCGACACCGCGTGGTCGGGCTTCCCGTCGAACCTCGGCATCATCCGCTCCGGCGAGGCGCGCATCATCGGCACCGGCGACGCCGCGGAATCGCTGCGCGGCATCACCATTCGGGTGACCGCCGCCAACACCAACTGGCTGGCCAAGAACCGCGACGTCGCCACGCGCTTCCTGCGCGCGCTTTGGAAGGGCCAGCAGTACAACTTCTCCGGCCCGCAGGCGATCGAACGCTACGCCGCCCACTGGAAGCTCGACGCCGCGGACGCCAAGCTGGTCAACGACTTCTTCAAGATCGAGGACCTGACGTACGGCACCATCGGCAAGCAGGACCTGCTGCTGCAGCTCGCGCAGGAATACAACTTCCTGAAGGCGCCGCTCAGCGACGCCGAGCAGAAGAAGATGGTCGACATCCTCTACGACGCGAAGCCGTAGGGGCCGCCAACGCCGTTCCGTAGGGGCGGGATTCAAACCCGCCCCTACGCAAGGCCTTGTGGTTCTCCTACCCCGCGATGACGCCGCCGTCGTCCCTGGTGACGACGACGACCGACGGACGCGGCGGCATGCCGGGCTGGAAGTCGGGCCACCGCGTGGCCGGCTCCTCGAACGTCGAGTTCTTGCCGAACGCCGCATACTCCTTGGCGCCATCGCTGGCTGGGTGCTGCACGGCCAGGAACAGCGCGCGACCGTCGCCGGTGAAGCGCGGACCGCACAGCTCGGCGCCGACCGGCACGCGGAAGAACATCCTGGAGGTGCCACGCATGGCCCCTTCGGTCTCCACCGCGTAGAGACCGTCCGCCGTGCCCGACGCCTTCTTCCACGCCTCGCCCTGGTCGGTCGCGACCCACAGCCGGCCCTGCGCATCGACGGCGCAGTTGTCGGGGCAGGCGAACCAGCCGTTGGCCGACGTCGCGGGGTTGAACATTGCGCCGACCGCGGCGACCGACGGGTCGCCGCCCTTGATCAGGATCTCCCAGCGGCCGGTCGCGGCGGCGTGGTCCTGGTCCGGCGGCGTCATCTCGATGATGTGGCCCCAGTTGTTGTCGGCGCGCGGATTGGCGGGATCGACCTGGTCGGCCTTGCGCCGGCTGTTGTTGGTCATCAGCGCATAGACCTTGCCGGTGCGCGGGTTGGCCTCCACGTCCTCGGGCCGGTCCATCTTGGTCGCGCCCAGCAAGTCGCCTGCGCGGCGCGCCTCGATCAGCACGTCCGCCTGGCTCGCGAAGCCGTTCGCCGCCGTCAGCGGGCCGGTGCCCCAGGTCAGCGGCAGCCACGCCATCGTGCCGTCGGCGTCGAAGCGTGCGACATAGAGCGTGCCGTCGTCGAGGAGGCTGCGGTTGGCCGCCCGGTCGGCGGGGTTGTAGCGGCCATTGCTGACGAACTTGTAGACATAGTCGAACCGCTCGTCGTCGCCCATGTAGAGCACCACGCGGCCGTCCTTGTTGACGATCGCCTCGGCGCCCTCGTGCTTCATGCGGCCCAGCGCGGTGCGCTTCACCGGCACCGACGCGGGGTCGTAGGGGTCGATCTCGACTACCCAGCCGAAGCGGTTCGGCTCGTTGGGCTCCTTCGAGACGTCGAAGCGGTCGTGGTAGGCGCCCCAGTTGTAGCCCTTGCCGGGCACGGCATAGCGCTTGTGGTTGCGCTCTTCCGTCGATCCGGCGGCATCGCCCCAGAAGTAGAAGTGGAAGTTCTCCTCCGCCGTCAGGTAGGTGCCCCACGGCGTCATGCCGCCGGCGCAGTTGTTGACCATGCCGAGCACGCGGGTGCCGGTCGGGTCCGCCTTGGTCTTCAGCCGGTCGTGGCCGGCAACGGGGCCGGCGATCGTCATCGGCGTCTCCGCCGTGATGCGGCGGTTGAACCGGCTGCCCTTCACGGCGCTCCAGCGGCCGTCTGATCCGCGCCGGATTTCGACGATCGAGGCGCCATGCGCGGCCATCTCGATCGCGACGAGTTCGCGGGTCATCTTCTTGAACGCGTTCTCCTTCGACTCCTGCTCCCCACCCATGCCGGGGAACATCAGTTCCTCGTTCGTGTATTCGTGGTTGACGCAGAGCAGCCCGTGGTCGGCCGCGTTCGAGCCCGCCGGCAGCGGCGCGAAGCCGATGAAGTCGCAGTTGTAGCCGAACTGCATCGCCTGGGCGGCCGCCGTCTGGTTGTTGACGTCGAACGCCGGCGCACCCGGCACCACCGGGTCGCCCCAGCGCAGCAGCACGTCGGCCCGGTGGCCGGGCGCGACATGGTGCCGCTCGTCCACGCCGTGGGCGATCTCGTCGAACTTGAAGCCCCCCTCGCCCGCGTCCGCACGCCGCGCCAGCGCCATCGGCCCCAGCACGGCGCCGATCGCCGTGGCGGCGAGCGCGCCCTTGAGCATGCCGCGCCGGCCGTAGCGCGCGTTGATAACGTCGCCCATCGTGGCGGCGGCGCTCGGGTTGCTGGGGATGTCCTCGGCGCGCTCGCGGATTTCGGATCGGGTGCGGCCGGCGTGGGCGGGGTCGTTGCGCAGGGTCAGATAATCCTTGCCGCGCATGGCTGTCTCCTGGCTTGGCGGAATGGCAAAGGGGCACTGGCAGGCCCCCGGCTCCATCTGTTACCCATCTGCGGTGACAGTTGCTTGACAGCCGCCGCCGCGGCCGGGAGCTTGACAGCCGCCGCGGCGGCCTGGAAGACGAGGAGACGCCGGTGATCCCCCGCTATTCGCGCCCGGAGATGGCGGCCCTGTGGGCGCCCGAGGCCAGGTTCCGCATCTGGCTGGAGATCGAGGCGCATGCCTGCGACGCCCAAGCGGCGCTGGGCGTCATCCCGAAGTCGGCCGCCGAGGCGGTGTGGCAGAAGGGAAACTTCGACATCGACCGCATCGACGAGATCGAGCGGGAGACCCGCCACGACGTCATCGCCTTCCTGACCAACCTCGCCGAGTACGTCGGTCCGGAGGCGCGGTTCGTCCACCAGGGCATGACGTCGTCCGACGTGCTCGACACCTGCTTGGCGGTGCAGCTGAGCCGCGCCGCCGACATCCTGATCGCCGACGTCGAGGCCGTGCTCGCCGCCCTCAAGCGCCGGGCGCTGGAGCACAAGGACACGGTCTGCATCGGGCGCAGCCACGGCATCCATGCCGAGCCGACCACGTTCGGCCTCAAGCTCGCCGGCCACTACGCGGCGTTCGACCGTTGCCGCGCCCGGCTGGCGGCGGCCCGCACTGAGGTCGCGACCTGCGCCATCTCCGGCGCGGTCGGCACCTTCGCCAACATCGACCCGGCGGTCGAGCGCCACGTAGCGGACAAGATGGGCCTCGCCGTCGAGCCGGTGTCGACCCAGATCATCCCGCGCGACCGACACGCGATGTTCTTCGCGACGCTGGGCGTCGTCGCCGGCTGCATCGAGAACCTCGCGGTCGAGGTGCGCCACCTGCAGCGCACCGAGGTGCGCGAGGCGGAGGAGTATTTCTCGCCCGGCCAGAAGGGCTCGTCGGCGATGCCGCACAAGCGCAACCCGGTGCTGAGCGAGAACCTGACCGGCCTCGCCCGGCTGGTGCGCGGCTATGTCACCCCGGCGCTGGAGAACGTGGCGCTGTGGCACGAGCGCGACATCTCGCACTCCTCGGTGGAGCGCATGATCGGCCCGGACGCCACGGTGACCCTCGACTTCGCGCTCGGCCGCCTCGCCGGGCTGGTCGAGCGGCTGGTGG
Source organism: Rhodospirillaceae bacterium (assembly GCA_050249455.1). Lineage (GTDB taxonomy): Bacteria > Pseudomonadota > Alphaproteobacteria > MPNO01 > VGEU01 > JBFWQM01. Next base: position 13,567 of record JBFWQM010000069.1, read on the forward strand.
TCTATCCGGAGCGGATGAAGGAGAACCTCGACGCCCTGGGCGGCCTGGTGTTCTCGCAGGCGGTGCTGCTCGAGCTGACCCAGAAGGGCCTGAGCCGCGAGGACGCCTACGCCACCGTGCAGCGCCACGCCATGCGCATCTGGCGCGAAGGCGGCGACTTCCGCGCCGCGCTGGCCGCCGAGCCGGAGGTGGCAAAGCGGCTGTCCGCCGCCGATCTCGACGCGATGTTCGACCTCCGCCGCCACACCCGCCACGTCGATACCATCTTCGCGCGGGTGTTCGGCGCCGCCTAGCCGCGGCCGCTTGCCGACGGCGAGGCGACGCCCTGGAAACGCGCCCGCGGCCGCAGCATGGTGCCGGCCAGCCGCTGCTCGATCACGTGCGCGACCCAGCCCGCGCACCGCGTCATCAGCAGGATCGCGCCGGCGGACCGGTAGGGCAGCCCAAGCGTCTGGCACAGGATGACGAGCCCGGATTCGCAGCTCGGCAGCGCGTTCTCGCGGCTCAGCATCTCGTCCAGGAGCGGGCCGAACCGGAACCCCCGGGGCGACGGCGCCGGCAGGGCGCGCGCGATCTCGATCAGGCGCTTGGCGCGCGGATCGCCCTTCGGATAGAGCGGATGGTTGAAGCCCGGGACGGTCGGATGCGTCGGCGAGGCCGCGCCGATGCGGCTGCGGAAATCTTCGGGGTCGCCGGCGGCGAGCAGGATGTCTTCGATCCGGTCGCAGGCGCGGCGGATGCGCGAGCCGCTGTGCGCGCCGAGCGCGGCCAGCAGGCAGAAATGGAGGCTCGACCCGTTCGAGGCCGCCAGCCGCGCCGCCACGGTCTGCGGCGTCAGCTCGTGGTCGATCAGCAGCACCAGCGCCGCGTTGACCGCGGCGGCCGCCGGCGGCGTCGCCGCGGCGCCGGCCGCGCGCAGGATCGCCTCGGCGACCGGCAGACCCGGCTGCGGCGGCGCGAACCGCCCGCGGTCGGTCATGTAGCCGAGGCAGCGCGGCATCTCGGCCAGCAGCGCGCGCGCCGCCGGGATGGTCGTGCCCTCGCGCAGGTCGTCGCCGCCCGCCCAGCCGGCGACCAGCATGGCGAAGAGCCGGGTGACGTCGGGCGTGCGCCGGTCGATCGCCGCCGCGTCAAGCAGGCGGTCCATCGCCACGCCCCCGGCCGCGGCCGGCCACGCCGTCGGCGGCTCGCTCAACGCCCCCGTCCACAGGAAGTCGGCGACGCTTTCGAAGCCGTAGCCGGCGCGCTCCAGCGCCAGCGCCGGACGGCCGCGGAAGACCGGCCCCTGTGCGGTGATGCTGGTGATGGCGGTATGGACGACCGGCTCGGACCAGCGCGGCGCGCCGGCCTTGTAGAGGCTGCCCTCGGTGCGTGCCTGGCCGCGTGCGCGCAGCCGCTCGACGTCGTCGAGTCGGTAGACGTAGCCGTTCTTGCGGTCGCCGCCGGCGGAACGGATCAGGCCGCGGCTGACGTAGGCGTAGAGCGTCTCCTTCTTGATGCGCAGGATCTGCGTCACCTCGCGCGCGGTCAGGAAGCCGTCGGCCGCCGGCTTGCCGGCGGCGGGCGAACGTCGGGACGTAATGCTGCGCGCCATCACATTGACGAGAGAATCAACATTGAGCGGCCAGTCGGCCGAGCATAGCCTAATGCGCACAGGCCGGATTGGGAATGCGAGGCTGACGCCATGATGATCATCGACGCCGACGCCCATGTCATCGAGTCCGAGGCGACCTGGCAGCATCTCGACCCCGCCTTCCACGCGCGGCGGCCGGTGCCGCTGGTGATGCCGCGCGACACGTCGTTCCTCGACTGGAACACGGCGTGGGTCATCGACCGTCAGATCCGCCATTTCGGCGCCACGCCGATCCCCGGCAACGCGCTGGCCGAGCGCAAGGATTATCCGGCCGGGGTGCAGCAGCTCACCGACGTCGCCGGCCGGGTCGCGGCGATGGACCGCATGCAGGTCGGCAAGCAGCTCATCCACCCGTCCTTCGTTCTGGCGATCCTGACCGAGGATCCGGAGCTCGAGGCGGCGCTCTACCGCAGCTACAACACCTTCATGTCGGAGGCCTGCCGCGCGTCGGGCGGGCGCATCTTCTTCAACGCGGTCGTGCCCTATCGCCGCCCCGACCTCGCGGTGGCGGAGATCCGCCGCCTCAAGAAGATGGGCGGCATGGCGAGCGTGCTGGTGCGCGGGATCGAGTGGGACAAGCCGATGGACCACCCGGACCACTATCCGATCTTCGAGGAGGTCTCGCGCCAGGGGCTGCCGATCGTCGTCCACCTCGGCATCGGCTCGCCGTCGATGTACCACATGTTCGACGGCACCACGCACCCGCCGGCGGAGCGCAAGACGTTCTACCCGGCGCGCTCGCGCCGGCTGCTCTCCACCCTCACCGTCCAGTACGGGTTCTACAACCTGATGGAAGGCACGCTGATCGACGACTTCCCCAACATCAAGTGGGTGTTCCTGGAAGGCGGCGGCTGCACCTGGATGGCGGCAGCGGTGCTGACCATCGCGCGCAGCGGCAAGGAGAACGTGTTCGAGCATTTCCGCGCCGGCCGCGTGCTGGTCGGCTGCGAGCCGAACGACGACATCAACTACACCGCCAAGGTGCTGGGCTCCGACGCGCTGCTGGTGTCCAGCGACATGCCGCATTTCGACGAGGCGGCGCACGACAACGTCGCGGAGGAGTACGAGGAACGCGGAGACCTGTCGCCGTCGCTGCTGCAGAAGATGTTCGTCGCCAACGCCGAGCGCACGTTCGCCTTCGACGCCGCGACCGTCGAGCCGGCGCTCTAGGCGCGCGATGCGGCTCTGGTACTCGCGCTGCCCGGTGCCGACCGCGTCCAGCGTCGCCATCGACCGCGGCATCCTGCAGGGCGCGTTCGCCGCGGACGGGATCACCGTCCAGTCGCTGAACGCCTCGGCGGACACCCGCGTGCGCGAGGCGCACTACGACCACGGCCAGGCCAACCTATTCCGCCAGGGCGGCAACATCCCTCCGATCTGGAGCCGCGCGCGCGGCGCCGACACGGTGGTGGTCGCGATCAACCGCTTCACCGAGTATCAGGCGATCCTCGCGATGCCCGACACGGGCATCCGCGACGCCGCCGGCCTGAAGGGCCGCCGGCTGGGCGTGCCGCGCCGGGTCAACGAGCAGATCGACTACTGGCGCGCGATGTGCCTGGAAGGCTTCCGCGCGGCGCTGGAGATCGGCGGCCTGTCGCCGGACGACGTGACGTTCGTCGAGCTGCCGGTCGAGGAGAACCAGATCGCGGTCGGCGGCGCGTCGGGGCACGGCATCCTGTTCCGCGGGGCGGCGCGCGCCCGACGGCAGAGCCGCGAGGCGCTGGCCCTGGTCCGCGGCGAGGTCGATGCGATCTACAGCGCCTCCGCGCCGGGCGCCCAGCTCGCCGCGTTCCTCGGCGCGGCAACGGTGGTCGACCTGGGCAACCATCCCGACCCGCTGCTGCGGACCAACAACCAGGTGCCGATCGTCCTCACGGTCGACCGGGCGCTGGCGACGGAACGGCAGGACATCGTCGTGCGCTACCTGCGGGCGCTGTTCGATGCCGCCGGCTGGGCAGCGGAGCACCCCGCGGAGACGTTCGCGATCGTCGGCGCGGACGTCGGCGCCACGTCGGAATGGGTCGAGGCGGCCAATGGCGCGATCCACACGGAGCTGGCCCCGACGCTCGACGACGACGGCATCGCGGCGCTGCGTCGCCAGAAGGATTTCCTGCTGTCGGCCGGCTTCATCGCGCGCGACTTCGACGTCGCGGCATGGATCGATCCCGCGCCGATGCGCGCGCTCGGCGGGACGCGCGGTGGCTGACGGCGACGGCAGCGCGCTGGCCGGCAACGCCGCAGCCCGCGGCCGCGGCTGCCGCGGCGGCGTGATCGCGACTGCCCATCCGCTGGCGAGCGAAGCCGGGCTTGCCGTCCTCGCCGAGGGCGGCAACGCGGTGGACGCGGCGGTCGCCGCGGCTGCGGTGCTCGGGGTCGCCCAGCCGATGATGAGCGGGCTCGGCGGCGACAGCTTCATCCTGTTCCGCGACGCGCGTACCGGGAAGGTGCATGCGATCGACGGCGGCGGACCGGCGCCGCGGGCGCTGTCGCCGGCCTCGCTCAAGGCGATGGGCCGCGACTGCCTGCCGGAGCGCGGCCTGCTGTCCGCTTCCGTCCCCGGCGCGGTGGACGCGATGTGCGTCGCCCACCGGCAGTTCGGCTCCGGCCGCCTGCCGCTGCCGCGCCTCCTGGCGCGCGCCATCGCGCTGGCCGCCGACGGCGTGCCGATCGCCCGCTCGGTCGGCCGCTTCTTCGCCGTCAATGCGCCGCTGCTGGCGGCGACCGCGACGACGCGGGCGATCTTCTGCAGCGGCGATGCGGCACTGGCCGAGGGCGACGTCCTGCGCCAGCCCGACCTGGCCGAGACCTTGCAGCAGGTCGCGCGCGGCGGCGCCGACGCGTTCTACCGCGGCGAGTTCGCGCGCCGGCTGGCGGCATACAGCCGCGCGGCGGGCGGCGCCTTCGATGCCGACGACCTCGCCGCCTACCGCTGCGCCGTCGTGGAACCCATCGCGGTGCGCTGGCGCGGCCGCACGGTTTACAGCAACCCGCCGGTCGGCCAGGGCATCGTGCTGCTGGAGACGCTTGGCATCCTCGACGCCTGCGCGCGCCGGCTCGGGGACGCGGCGCCCGACGCGGCCGTCCATCGCCAGGTCGAGGCGCTGAAGCTGGCCTTCGCCGACCGCAACCGGTTCGTCGGCGACCCGCGCTTCGTCGCCGACGCGGTGCCGCGGCTCCTCGCCGCCGGCCATCTGGACAAGCGCGCGGCGGCGATCGACCCGGGCGGCGCCTGGACCGGCCGGGCGGACGACGCCGCGCGGATGCGCGACGGCGACACGACCTGCTTCGCGGTCGCCGACCGCGACGGCAATGCCGTCGCCTACATCACCAGCCTGTCGGCGCCGTTCGGGTCGGGCGAGGTGGTGGCCGGCACCGGCGTCCTGATGAACAACCGCACCGGGCGCGGCTTTTCGCTCGATCCCGACGCGCCGAACTGCCTGGCGCCGGGCAAGCGGACCGTGTCCACCCTGCACGCCTACGTCGTCTGCGACGACGGCGGCTGGCGGCTGGCGGGCGGGACGTCCGGCGGCGACGGCCAGCCGCAGTGGAACCTGCAGGTGCTGGACGCCGTGTTCGGCGACGGGCGCGACGTGCAGGACGCCATCGACGCGCCGCGATGGGAGCTCACCCCCGGCACCGACCCCGCGAATCTGCCCGAGCCTTTCGAGGTGCGCATCGACCCGCGCCTGGACGCCGCGGTGGTCGCCGGCCTGCGCGCGCGCGGGCACACGATCAGCGACAAGCCGCTCGGCATGCTCGGCGCCGCCCAGGCGGTGATGCGCGATGGGGACGGAACCCTGCGCGGCGGCGCCGACCGCCGCGCCGACGGCTGCGTGCTGACACTCGACTGAGACAGGGAGGATGGAATGACCGAACGCGCCGCAGACACCACGCCCGCCTGGCGCCGCGCCGGCGCCTGGATCGCCGGCGCCGCCGCGGCGCTGCTGGCGACGTCGGCCGCCCAGGCGCAGACCGCGCCGGTCGCCGTGAACGTCGGCACCCTCGACAGCCTGGCCGACGTGGTCACTTACGTGGGCATGGAGAAGGGCTACTATAAGGACGAGGGGCTGACCATCAACCTGGTCAAGTTCGGCAACACCGCCGACATGGTGGCGCCGCTCAGCACGGGCCAGCTCGACGTCGCCTCCGGCGCGCCGACCCTGGGCTACTTCAACGGCGCGACGCGCGGGCTGACCCTGAAGCTGGTCGCCGACAAGGGACGCAACTCGGCCGGCCACGGCTTCAACGCGATCATGGTGCGCAAGGACCTGGTCGAGTCGGGCAAGGTCAAGTCGGTCGCCGACCTCAAGGGTCTCAAGATCGCGACGCCCTCGCTTCATTCGCCGTTCGAGATCATCCTCGAATCAGCGCTCAAGAAGGCCTCGCTGAAGCTCAGCGACGTGGACCTGCAGCAGCTCGGCTTTCCCAACATGATGGCGGCGTTCGCCACCCAGGTCATCGACGGCGGCCTGATGATCGAGCCGTTCGTCGGCCTGACGGTCCGCCGCGGCGTCGCGGTGCGGTTCCTGGGGGCGGACGAGGTCGAACCCGACTTCCAGATGGCGGGCGTGATCTACGGCCCCGCGTTCACCGAGAAGAAGTCCGAGGCGGCGACGCGCTGGCTGGTCGCCTACGTCCGCAGCATCCGCGACTACCTGGAGGCGACCAGGACGCCAGCCGGCCGCAAGGAGCTGGCGGACCTGCTCGGTAAGTACACCACGACGTTCAAGGATCCGTCGGTCATCGAGGCGGTCGTCTTCCCGGGCTTCAGCCCCGACGGCTATCTGAACACCCAGACGATCAAGGAGAACATCGACTGGTATGCCGACCGCGGCCTGCTCAAGACGAAGCCCAAGATCACCGACCTGGTGGACTATGCCTTCCTCAACGCCGCGCTCGACCGGGTCGGCCGCAAGGGACCGAAGGCGACCGTCGAATAGGCCGCCTGCGCGGACAGGACGCCGCGGCGGCCGTCTCACGGCCGCCCGCGGCGCCGCGGGCTCATGCGCCCGGCTTGACCTCCTTCAGGACCTGGTCGCGGGCGACCGAAAGCAGACGCTCCATCTCGACGCGGATGTCATGGGCGGTGAGCGCAAGGCCCTTGGCGCCAAGGTCCTTCACCACCTTCTCCACGACGTCGTCGTCGCCCGGCTTCTCGAAGTCGGCGGCCACGACCTCCTTGGCGTAGGTCTCGGCCGCCGGGCCGCTGACCCCCATCTTCTCCGCCGCCCACAGGCCGAGCAGCTTGTTGCGCCGCGCGGTGATCTTGAACTGGGTCTCCTGGTCGTGCTTGTACTTGTTCTCGAAGCCCTTTTCGCGCTCGTTGAACGTCGTCATGGCAAGCTCCTGGCGGGTCGGCGCGGCGCGCCGGGGGTCTCGGGTCGCCGCTAATATGTGGGCGGCGGCGGGGGCGCGCAAGCCGGGTCGCCCGCATGACGGCGGCCCCGATTCCATGCTATCGGAAAACGATGTGCACCGTCGTCGTCCTGCGCCGCCCGGATCACGCGTGGCCGCTCCTGCTCGCCGCCAACCGCGACGAGATGGCGGGCCGGCCGTGGCTGCCGCCGGCGCGGCACTGGCCCGACCGCCACGACGTGATCGCCGGCATCGACCAGCTCGCCGGCGGCACCTGGCTCGGGCTCAACGACACCGGCGTCGTCGCCGGCCTGCTCAACCGCAAGGATTCGCTGGGGCCGGATCCGCGGCTGCGAACCCGCGGCGAGCTGGTGCTGGAGGCGCTCGACCATGCCGATGCGGTGGCCGCGGCGCATGCGCTGACCGGCCTCGACGGGCGCAGCTACCGCAGCTTCAACATGGTGATCGCCGACAACCGCGACGCATTCTGGCTGCGCAGCCTCGGCGAGGCCGGCGGCGGCAAGGTGGAGGCGAAGGAGCTGCCGCCCGGCCTCTCGATGCTCACCTCGCGCGACCTCGACGACCCCGACTCGCCGCGCATCCGGCTCTACCGCCCGCGCTTCGAGGCCGCCGCCGCGCCCGACCCCGACCGCGGCGACTGGTCGGCCTGGGAGGCCCTGCTCGCGCACCAGGAATACTTGCCCGGCGAAGGACCCGGCGAGGCGATGACCGTCATCACCGACCGCGGCTTCGGCACCCTGTCGAGCTCCCTGATCGCCCTGCCAGCGATCGAGGCGGTCGGCACCAAGCCGATCTGGCGCTTCGCCGCGGGCCGGCCGGGCGAGGCGGCTTACGAGCCGGTGGAAGTCTGACCGGGGACGGCCAACGACGCTATGGTTGCCATCGGCAAGTATAGACGGTTGGGCGCGTCCTCAAGGGTTACGAAGCCGTGCCGCATGTAGAAATCTCGCGCCGCGTCGTCGATTGCGTCAACGACGACGGCGACTGAACCGACCTGTTCGGCGGCGCGCATTGAACGCTTCAACGCATCGGCCAGCAGGATCGAGCCGACCCGCCGGCCGTGAAACTCTGTCGCCCGTGCCAACCGGCCGAGCAGCGTCACCGGAACAGTCGGATATCGCGGAAACCGTTTGCGCAGGCGCTCGGGAATCGAGCCAAGCTCGATCGACCACGACGACAGGGTGTAATATCCTGCGATCTGGTTCGGTTGTGCGGTCGTCCTAAGTACGAACACGGCGGCGAAATTCTTGTCCCGCTCAACCCTAGCCTTTGTTCTAAGATATTCGTCCAGAGCGGAATTACCGCACGTAAACGACTTTCGGTCGTGACGCTCGACCAAAGGCTCGATCACAAAATCCTCTTCCATCAAGCGAGGTTCACGCCTTGGAGACGCGCCTTTCGTGGCTGGCGAAAGCCTCCCTGAGCGCCTCGGTCGGCGCGGGCGGATTCGTTAGAAGATCTACGAATGCCTTGCTCTCGCTGCTTGTCAGTTTCCATACCTGATGCTCGCGTAAGACCTCTTTGGCAGCCTCATAGGCCTTTAAAGTCACAAACTGGCTCATTGTCGTGCCGATTATCAAAGCGGCACGCTCAATTAGCTCTTTGGTTTCCGATGGGACACGCAGGTCGATTCGGTCTTCCGCCCGCCGTGTAGGCCGACGCGCCTTGGTAGTTGTGGTCATCCCAACATTCCTTTTATTTTAGACGAGCTGGCGGCGAAACTCAACCAGTACGGTGACTAACCGTACATTTTTCACTTGACACGCCGCACGGGGGCGGGGGTAAAAAAATACGCCCACAGAAAAAGCGTGGGGGTTTTTTTTTATACCCGCC
>JBFWQM010000070.1:0-22161 GCA_050249455.1 Rhodospirillaceae bacterium
TCAGCTCGGTCAGGCTATCTAAGTTGTGGACCGGGCGGAATTCGTCAACAAAGGGCAGGATCGCCCGGATGCCCTGCGATTTGGGCTCGAAGCCCTCGAACCGCAAGAGCGGGTTGAGCCAGATCAGGCGCCGGCACGACTTGTGCAGCCGCTCCATCTCCAGCGCCAGGCCGCGGCCGGCGTCGCGGTCGAGTCCGTCGGAGATCAGCAGCACCACCGCGCCCTGGCCCAGCACGCGGCGCGACCAGTCGTGGTTGAAGCTGCGCAGCGCCTCGCCGATCCGGGTGCCGCCCGACCAGTCCTCCACCACGCCGGAGACCTTCGACAGGGCGACGTCGACGTCCTTGTGGCGCAAATAGCGCGTCACGTTCGTCAGCCGGGTGCCAAAAAGGAAAGTGTGCACCCGGTCGCGGTCGTTGGTCAGGGTGTGCATGAAGTGGATGAACATGCGCGTGTAGCGCGCCATCGACCCGGAGATGTCGCACAGTATGACCAGCGGCGGCGGCCGCGTCTTCTTGCGCCGGAAGGTCAGCGGGATGCCGGCGCCGCCCTGGCGCATCGCGGCGCGCAAGGTGCGGCGCATGTCGATCCGGGCGCGACGCGGCGAGGATTCGAAGCGGCGCGTCGCGATCTCGGCGATCGGCAGGCGCATGCGCGCGATCTGTTGCTTGGCGCGGTTGATCTCGTCGGCCGACATCTCCTCGAAGTCCATGGTCTGCAGGACCTCGCTGGCCGACGCGGTCATCGCCGCGTCGAACTCGATCTCCTTCTCGCGCTCCTCCTCGAGCTCGGGCTCGTCGCCCTTCTGCTGCATCGCCTCGACCAGCCGGCGGCTCGGCTGCATCTGCTCGGGCGGGGGCTCGGTGACGAACTCCGGCAGCAGGATGCCCATCATCCGTTCCAGGATGCGGGGATCCTTCCAGAAGATGTGGAACGCCTGGTCGAACAGGTCGTGCTGGTCGCGCCGGTTGACGAACACCGCGTGCAGCGCCCAGTAGAAGTCGGACCGGCTGGTGACGCCGACCTCGCGCACCGCGCTGACCGCGTCGATCACCTTGCCGGGGCCGATCGGCAGCCCGGCGGCGCGCAGGATGCGCGCGAAGTGCATGATGTTTACGACGAGCTTGGAGCCTTCGAGCCTCTCGAAGACTTCCAGCGCGCTCGGGCGGGACGGCTCGGCCATCACCGGCTCGCGGCGAGCTCCGCCTTCACCTGGCTCAGGATGGAGGCGGCCTCGCTGCCGCGGATCTTCTCGATGTCGTCCTGGTACTTGAGCAGGACGCCGAGCGTGGCGTTGATCGTCTCCGGGTCGAGATCGAGCTTGTCGAGCTGCACCAGCGCGTTGGTCCAGTCGATCGTCTCGGCGACGCCGGGCAGCTTGAACAGGTCCTTCTTGCGCAGCGCCTGGACGAACGCGACGATGCTGCGGGTCAGCTCCTGGGCGACGCCGGGCACCTTGATATTGACGATCTCGCGCTCGCGCTTCGCGTCGGGGTAGTCGACCCAGTAGTAGAAGCAGCGCCGCTTGATCGCGTCGTGGATCTCGCGCGTGCGGTTCGAGGTGATGATGACGATCGGCGGCTCCTTGGCCTTGACCGTCCCGATCTCGGGGATCGTCACCTGGAAGTCCGACAGGACCTCGAGCAGGAACGCCTCGAACGGCTCGTCGGTGCGGTCGAGCTCGTCGATCAGCAGCACCGGCGCCTTGCCGGAGACGTCGGGCTCCAGCGCCTGGAGCAGGGGGCGCTTGATCAGGAAGCGTTCGGAGAAGATGCCTTCCTCGATCGCGCTGCGGTCGCGGTCGCCGGCCGCCTCGGCGATCCGGATCTCGATCATCTGCAGGCTGTAGTTCCACTCGTACACCGCCGAGGCGACGTCGAGGCCCTCGTAGCACTGCAGGCGGATCAGGCGGCGGCCCAGCGTCTCGGACAGCACCTTGCCGATCTCGGTCTTGCCGACGCCAGCCTCGCCTTCGAGGAACAGCGGCCGGCCGAGCTTCAGCGCGAGGTAGAGGGCCGTCGCCAGCGACCGGTCGGCGACGTAGCGGCCTTGGGACAACAGATCGACGACGGAATCGACGGACTCGGGGAGGGGAGAGCTCATTACTGCCGTATCGGGAACTTGCTGCATCGCCACACTATCAAAAAAGAGATGGGGAGACCGAACGTTTTCGGCCTCCCCCTAACCATCGTCCGGCCCTGAGGCCGGACGCAACCGCCCCTTCCGGCTCAGCCCGCGGCTTCGGCGACCGCGCGCTTGGCCATCACGGTGACCAGATGGGCGCGGTATTCCGCCGAGGCGTGGATGTCGCTGTTCAGGTTGCCGGCCGGGACCTTGATGTTCTCGACCGCCGCCGGCGCGAAATTGCCCGCCAGCGCCTTTTCCATGTCGGGCACGCGGAACGCGCACGGGCCGGCCCCGGTCACCGCCACCCGCACGTCGTTGCCGGTCTTGGCGACGAACACGCCGACCACGGCGTAACGCGAGGCCGGGTTGGGGAACTTCATGTAGCCGGCCTTGTCGGGGACCGGGAAGTCGAACTTGGTGATCATCTCGCCGGGCTCGAGCGCGGTTTCGAAGATGCCCTTGAAGAAGTCGTCGGCCTTGATGGTCCGCTTGTTGGTGTGGATGGTCGCGCCGCAGCCCAGCACGCCGGCCGGGTAGTCGGCCGCCGGATCGCTGTTGGCGACCGAGCCGCCGATGGTGCCGCGGTTGCGCACCTGCGGGTCGCCAATCAGGCCGGCCAGCTTGGCCAGCGCCGGGATCGCCTTCTTGACGTCGGCGGACGCCGCGACGACCGCGTGGCGGGTCATCGCGCCGATGGTCAGCGTCTTGCCCGACACCGTGATGCCGTCGAGGCCGGGAATGGCGCCCAGGTCGACCACGTCGGACGGCTTGGCCAGCCGCTGCTTCAGGGTCGGCAGGAGCGTCATGCCGCCCGACATGAACTTGCCGTCCTCCGCCGAGGTGACCGCCTTGACGGCGTCTTCGACTGAGGCGGCCTTCTTGTAGTTGAAGTCGTACATCGCTCTCTCCCTCGCCGGAGCTAGTGCTTCGCTTGTTGCAGCGCCCGCCACACGTTGTGCGGCGTTGCGGGCATGTCCAGGTGCTTGACGCCGACCGCGGCCAGCGCGTCCTGCACCGCATTCATCACCGCCGCGCCGGCGCCGATGGTGCCGGCTTCGCCGCACCCCTTGACGCCGAGCGGGTTGTGCGTACACGGCACCGACTCGTCGTAGGCAACCGTGAACGACGGCACGTCGTCGGCGCGCGGCAGGCAGTAGTCGTTGTAGGAGCCGGTCACGAGCTGGCCGGCCGCGTCGTAGACGCAGCCCTCGACCAGCGCCTGGCCGATCCCCTGCACCAGCCCGCCATGCACCTGGCCCTCGACGATCATCGGGTTGATCACCCGGCCGAAATCGTCGACGGCGGTGAAGCTCGCAAGCTCGACGACGCCGGTCTCGGCGTCGATCTCGACCTCGCAGACATGGCAGCCGTTGGGGTAGGTGAAGTTCTTCGGGTCGTAGAACGCGGTCTCGTCCAGGCCCGGCTCCAGCTCGTCGTGCGGGTAGTTGTGCGGCACGTAGGCGGCGAAGGCGACCTCGGCCATCGACATAGCCTTGTCGGTGCCGGCGACCTTGAACTTGCCGTCCTCGAACACGATGTCGCGCTCGGCCGCCTCCAGGATGTGGGCGGCGATCTTCCGGCCCTTGGCGACGACCTTGTCGATCGCCTTGGCCAGCGCCGATCCGCCGACCGCGATCGAGCGCGAGCCATAGGTGCCCATGCCGAACGGTATCTTGGCGGTGTCGCCGTGCACGACTTCGACGTTCTCGAACGGCACGCCGAGCTTGTCCGACACCACCTGGGCGAACGTCGTCTCGTTGCCCTGGCCGTGCTGGTGGGTGCCGGTGAACACCGTCACCGTGCCGGTCGGGTGGAAGCGCACCTCCGCGACCTCGTACAGGCCGGCGCGGGCGCCCAGCGCGCCGGCGACGGCCGAGGGCGCGACGCCACACGCTTCGATATAGGTCGCCATGCCGAGGCCGCGCAGCTTGCCGCGCTTGGCCGATTCTTCGCGCCGGTGGGCGAAGCCGGCATAGTCGGCGGCCTTCACGCCCGCCTCGAGGATCGTCGCGAAGTCGCCGCTGTCGTATTGCAGCGCGACCGGCGTCTGGTACGGCATCGCCGACTTGGCGATGAAGTTGCGCCGGCGCAGCTCCGCACGATCGATGCCGGTCTGGCGCGCCGCTGCCTCGACCAGCCGCTCGATCACGTAGCACGCCTCCGGCCGCCCGGCGCCGCGATAGGCGTCGACCGGCACGGTGTTGGTGAACACCGCCAGCACCTCGCAGTAGATCGCGGGCGTCGTGTAGAGGCCGGCCAGCAGCGTGGCGTAGAGATAGGTCGGGATCGCCGGCGCGAAGGTCGACAGGTAGCCGCCCATGTTGGCGACCGTCTTCACCCGCAGCGCCACGAACTTGCCCTGCGCGTCCAGCGCCAGCTCGCAATGGGTGACGTGGTCGCGGCCCTGCGCGTCGGACATGAACGCCTCGGACCGGTCCGACGTCCACTTGACCGGACGGCCGACCTTCTTCGCCGCCCAGGTGACGATCGCCTCCTCGGCGTAGTGGTAGATCTTGGAGCCGAAGCCGCCGCCGACGTCCGGCGCGACGACCCTGAGCTTGCTCTCCGGGATGTTGAGCACGAACGCGCCCATCAGCAGCCGGATGACGTGCGGGTTCTGGCTGGTGGTGTAGAGCGTGTAGTCGCCGGTGCCGCGGTCGAACTCGCCGACCGCCGCGCGCGGCTCCATCGGATTGGCGACCAGGCGGTGGTTGACGAGGTCGAGCCTGACGACATGGGTGGCGGCGGCGAAGGCCGCGTCGACCGCGCCCTTGTCGCCGATGTCCCAGTCGTAGCAGACGTTGTCCGGCGCCTCGTCGTGGATCCTGGGCGCGCCGGGCTTCGCCGCGTCGGTGGACGCCACGACGGCGGGCAGTTCCTGGTAAACGACCGCGATGCGCTCGGCGGCGTCGCGCGCCTGCTCGCGCGTGCCGGCGATCACCACGGCGACCGGGTCGCCGATGTGGCGCACCTTGCCGGCGGCCAGCACCGGGTGCGGCGGCTCGATCGTCGCCTTGCCGCCCTTGCCCTTGACCGGCCAGCCGCAGGGCAGGCCGCCCACGCTGTCGGCCGCGAGATCGGCGTGGGTGAACGCCGCGATCACGCCCGGCATCTTCAGCGCCTCGCCGGTGGCGACGCCGCGGATGGCGGCATGCGCATGCGGCGAGCGCACGATGTAGGCAAAGGCCTGGCCCGGACGGTTGATGTCGTCCGTATAGGTGCCCGCCCCGGTCAGGAACCGGAAGTCTTCGCGACGCCTGACCGACGCTCCGATCCCGGCGGCGGCCATGGCTTCAGGCCTTCATCAGGGGGAAGGCCGCCATGATCGCCTTGACGATGTTGTGGTAGCCGGTGCAACGGCAGAAGTTGCCCTCCAGCTCGTGCCGCACCGTCTTCTCTTCCAGGGTCGGCTCGCCCTTGTGGCGGTCGACGATGCCGATCGCGGCCATCACCATGCCGGGGGTGCAGAAGCCGCACTGCAGCGCGTGATGCTCGCGGAACATCGCCTGCATCGGGTGCAGCTCGCCGTTCTTGGCGAGGCCCTCGATCGTGGTGACGTCGGCGCCCTCAAGCTGCACCGCCAGGATGGTGCAGGACTTGATCGGCTTGCCGTTGATGTGGACGACGCAGGCGCCGCACTGGGTCGTGTCGCAACCGACATGGGTGCCGGTCAGGCCCAGCTTCTCGCGCAGATACTGGACGAGCAGGGTGCGGTTCTCGCACTCGGCCGACACCTTCTTGCCGTTCACGGACATTGAAACGGTTGGCATTGACCTCTCCTTGTGACGCCGGGTCGTCTCCCTGCACCGGCATGCCTTCATTCGCCACCCACGGCCGCACCACGGGATCGAGACCGTTTTTCAGCTTGTTGGCCGTCTCGGCGGGGACGCGTCGTGGGGGAAGTATTCATGGGGTGCGACAGCCGGTCAAGTTCGCTGCCGGTGGTCGCACACCGCTGAATTATCAGCCGCCGGTGAAAAGGACAAGCAGGATGACGACGATCACGACGAGACCGCCGACCCACACCAGCGGGCTCAGGCCCTTCGCGGGCTCGGGTGGCGGCGGCGGCGGGACCGGCTTGGTCTCGACCGCCGGCGGCGGCGTCGCGGGCGCTGCCGGAGTCGGCTCCGTCGTCGGCGGCGGCGGTGGCGGCGTGACCGCGGGGGCCGCAGCCGGCGCGGCGGCGGCCGGCGCCGGCGCCGCGGCGGGCGCGGCCTCGCCGACGACGGCGGCGAACTTGCCGAAGAAATCGTCCGCCATCTTGCGCGCGGTCGAATCAATCAGTCGCGAGCCGATCTGCGCGAGCTTGCCGCCGACGGTTGCCTTCGCGGTGTAGCTCAGCACGGTGTCGCTGCCGTCCTCGCGCAGGTTCACCGAGGCGCCGCCCTTGGCGAAGCCGGCGACGCCGCCGGTGCCTTCGCCGCTGATGGTGTAGCTCTCGGGCGGGTTGATGTCGGTGATCGTCACCTTGCCGGAAAACTTCGCCGACACCGGTCCGACGCGCGAGGAAACCTTGGCCCGCATCTCGGTGTCGGAATCCTTCACCAGCTCCTCGCAGCCGGGGATGCACTGCTTGAGGATCTCGGCGTCGTTGAGCGCCTGCCAGACCTTTTCGCGGGGAGCCGGAATCCGGTATTCGCCGGTCATATCCATAGTGGCGTAAATCCTCTTCTGGCCAAGACGAAGCGCGGAGGGAAACTAGTCGCTCGACCGGAACTGGGCAAGGACCGGCGGCCGTCGGCCGCGAACGCGGGCGCCTCAACGCTTGTCGAGGCGCACGCGGACCAGGGCCAGTGCCCGTTCGGCGGCGCGGATGTGCCCGTCGATCGCCGCCTTGCGCGGCCCTTCCGGCACGCGCGCGTCGTCCTGCGCGCGCTCGATCTCGGCAAGCGCGGTGGTCGCTTCCGCGATGGCCTCGATCGCGATGCGCATCACGCCGTCGGCGGGCGCGTCCGACGGCGAATCGACCTTGGGTATGGCGACGAACGGCGACGACGACAGCAACGCGTCGACCAGGCGGATGTCGGGCGCCTCGCGCAGCAGCGCGACGATCTCGTCGGGACGGAACGGGACGCGGCCGATCAGCCGCGCGTGGAAGGTGGCGTACTTCATGCCGAGCGCGCGCGCGACGTCCTTCGCCGAATAGCGCTTCTCCTCCACGAGGACGCGATAGGCGGCGCGCGCGAATCCGTCCGTGGCGTGCGACCAGGCGTGAGACATATTCCGTTACCCGTACCACGGCGGCCGGAATGGCCGCCTTCGGCTTCGAACGGCGCGAAGCCACGCCCCCAATGGCACCCCGGCCGGCGCGCGATGCGCCGCCATGTGCCGCGCCGCCACCCGCCGGCTGCCACGCTTCAAGTTTGGGTCGCTTGGTTCGACGTTTCAATCGTTCCGTGCCGCCTCGCGGCATGGCGCGACGGGGCTGCGCGTTGTGCGCAAGCCCTTGGGGTTTACTTTGGCGGCCAGTTCGACGGCAGGCCATGGCGGCGGCGGCCGCCCGCTGGCCGGCTGCCTCGCGTTGGTTCGGGCCTTGCCGAACTGTGTAGGGATATCAATGCATTCCTTCCGCCCATTCACGATCCAGGCGCGCCTGCCGAGCGAGGCTGGGGAAAGTCCGTCGCCGCGAAGTACAGTTACTCTCTAACTCGTCCCAAGGCATCGCGAATGGTTCGCATTCCGTTAAAAAACAATGCACATCGCTCGCGAAGAGTGTTAAAGTAATGCAACAAAAAAGCGTTGGGGGAGGGAGTATGGGCGTTGGAACAGACCGGCACAGCAGTTGAAGCAGTAGGCATCAATCAGATCCGGGGCGTCGTTAAGTGGTTTAACGGCGTCAAGGGCTACGGCTTCGTGACGCCCGACGACGGTGCGCCCGACATATTCCTGCATATGACCGTGCTGCGGCAGGCCGGCTACCAGCGCCTGCTGCCGGGCTCGACCGTGGTGTGCGACGTCGTCCGCGGCGCCAAGGGGCTCCAGGTCCTACGCATCCACGGCGTGGACGAAAGCACCGCCCAGCCGGAATCCGACGCTTCCGAACCGCCGCCGCGGTTCATGCCGCCCGAGCCGCCGGAACCGCATGGCGACTTCATGGCCGCCACGGTGAAATGGTTCAATCCGCACAAGGGCTACGGCTTCGTCTGCCCGACGCACGAGGACGCGGACATCTTCGTCCACATGGTGATCGTGCGCCGTGCCGGCCTTACCGGCTTGGTCACCGGGCAGACCGTCCAGGTCCGGGTCGCCAACGGACCCAAGGGCCTGCAGGCCACCGAGATCCGCGTCACCGCCGGCTGATCCTGCGGATCGCGCCGGATGCGGACAGGGGCGGGGCCGCAATCCGCCCTGTTCAATCCCGATGGTTGGTTGCGGATAACGTTGAGTTGGCCGTCGATTCAATAGCTTGTGCGAATTTCTTAACTTTGTAACGAACGTCGTGACCCGGGGCGCGTCCGGCGACAGTCCGTTCAGCGCGCGACGGGATCGCTTCATCCCAAGAAAAAGAGAAAGTCACACGCGCACTCGATCGGCGAATCCGGCGCGCGCGGTCGGCACTCAAGAACGTCGTCTGCCCGGCCATGTCCCGCTGCTGCAGAAGCAGGTCGCGCGCCTCTACGACGCTATCGCTTGAAAAGATCATAGCGACTAAAATATCGTAAAATCAGTAATATATAAAAATAACTTAAACTATCGAAGAAGATTTAGCGCACGCGCTCGGCGGTTGGCCGCACATAAGTGCGGCGCGCCTCGACGATGGCGGGGCGGTGGGCGGCGGCCCAGCGGACGAGCGCCTCCATCGGCTCCAACAGGCTGCGGCCAAGCGGCGTCAAAGCGTAATCCACCCGCGGCGGGATCGTCGGATAGACGGTGCGCGAGACCAGCCCGTTCTCCTCCAGCCGGCGCAGGGTCTGCGCCAGGCTGCGCTGCGACACGTCGCCGATGTCGCGCTTCAGCTCGGTGAAGCGGCGGACGCCGCCGGCGAGCGCATGCAGCACCAGAAGGCTCCAGCGGTCGGCGATCCGGTCCAGCACGTCGCGGATCGGGCAAAGGCTGCCATCGGTGGATTGGTCGGTCATCGTCGTTCCCAGCTCGTGCGCCTGCCGGGCCCGCCGCTTGGTGCGACGGTTACCGGTGCGGATTTTTGCATCGACATGCACATATATCTATCAATGGCAGAAGTGTAAATCACTCTCTGATTGATTCTCCGTATCCAAACGATACTTTCTATGCTGCACCTGCGAACACGGTCGCGGTTGCACGCCACGGAGTCAGTCTTGTCCAGTTCCGCCCACGTCCCATCGAGCGCCGCCGTCCAGGGCGGGTTGGGGCATCGCCGCCTCGGGCTCCTGGCCATCCTCGGCGGGCTGACCGCCTTCGCGCCGATGTCGATCGACATGTATCTGCCGGCCCTGCCGGCGATCGAACGTGACTTCGGGGCGGCGGCCGGCGCGGCGCAGCTCACCCTGGCGGCGTTCTTCCTCGGCCTCGCGCTCGGCCAGTCGTTCTACGGGCCGATCGCGGACCGCTACGGCCGCAAGCCGCCACTCTACGGCAGCATGCTGGTGTTCGTCGTCGCCACGGTGGGCTGCGCGCTGGCCCCGACCATTGATTCTCTGGTGGCGCTGCGCTTCCTGCAGGCGCTCGGCACCTGCGCCGGGGCGGTGATCGCGCGCGCCATCGTGCGCGACCTGTTCGACGTGCGCGAGGCGACGCGGGTCTACTCGATGCTGATGCTGGTGATGGGGCTGGCGCCGACCCTGGCGCCGTTCGTCGGCGGCTACCTGATGACCTGGGCGGGGTGGCGGGCGATCTTCCTCGTGCTCGCCGGCATCGGCGTGGTGTTCCTGCTCGGCGTCCACTTCCTGGTGCCGGAGACGCACCGGCCGGAGAACCGGCGGTCGCTGCGGGTGGGCCGGGTGCTCGCCGACTACGCGCTGCTTGCGCGGGACCGCCGGTTCCTCGGCTACACGCTGACGTTCTCGGTCAGCCTGGGCGGCATGTTCGCCTTCATCGCCGGGGCGCCGTTCGTCTACATCGAGCTCTATGGCATCGCGCCGCATGCCTTCGGCTGGTATTTCGGCGCCAACGCGCTGGGCCTTGTGCTGGCGGCGCAGCTCAACTACCGGCTCGGACGCCGGTACGGGCCGGACCGCGTGCTGCGCACCGCCAACGCCGCGCAGGTGGCGGCCGGGCTCGTGCTGCTCGGCTGCGCGCTGACCGGCTTCGGCGGCCTCGCCGGCCTTGCCGCGCCGCTGTTCGTCTACATCGCCTGCATCGGCCTGGTGATGCCGAACGCCGTCACCCTGGCCATGGCCCCGTTCGGCCACAACGCGGGGGTGGCCTCGGCGCTGCTCGGCACCGTGCAGTTCGGCTGCGCCGCGGTCGCCGCCGCCCTGGTCAGCCTGCTGCAGGCGGACAGCGCGCTGCCGATGGCCGGCATCGTGGCGGCGAGCGGCGTCGGCTCGGCCGTCGTCCACCGGCTCCTGGTGGCGCCGGCGCCGGCTCAGCGCAGGTCGGCGGCGTAGCTGTCGAGCGCCGGCACCGTCGGGATCAGCCCCTGGTCCTTGAGGAACCCGGCGAACCGCTGGTAGCGGCCGCGGTCGAGCGCGGCGGGCCGGGTGGCGAAGCGGGGCAGGGTGTCGCGCCAGGCGCGGCGGTTGAGCTCGTCGTCGAGCTGCGGCCGGCCCTTCACGAACAGCGCGAAGCTTTCCTGCGGGTGGTTCAGCACGTACATCGTCGCCTGCTCGATCGCATCCAGGAAGCGCTTCAGCGCCGCGTTGCCCAACTGGCTCCGGTTGGTGATGAAGATCAGCTCGTCATAGGGCGGCACGCCGTGCTCCTCGGGGTAGAAGGCGAGGCCGGGCCGCTTCTCGATGTCGAGCTGGTTCAGCTCGAAGTTGCGGTAGGCGCCGATCACCGCCTGCACCTGGTTCGACAGCAGCGCCGGCGACAGCGCGAAGTTGACGTTGACCAGCCCGACATCGGCCATTTCCAGCCCCGCGGTCTTCAGCATCGCGCGCAGCAGCGCGTCCTCGAACCCGCCGACCGAGAAGCCGATCTTCTTGCCCTTGAGGTCGGCAATCTTCGCGATGCCGCTGTCCTTCAGCACCACCAGCGACGACAGCGGCGTGCCGACGACGGTGCCGAACCGTACCACCGGCAACCCCTGCGCCGCCTGGAGGTGGAGCTGCGGCTGGTAGGAGATCGCGACCTCCGCCCGGCCAGCGGCAACCAGCTTCGGCGGGTCGTTGGGGTCGGCCGGCGCCTTGATGTCCACGGCGAGCCCGGCGTCGCGGAAATAGCCGCGCTCCTGTGCGACGAAGACGGTGCCGTGGTCCGGGTTGACGAACCAGTCGAGCAGCAGGGTGAGCTTGTCCTGCGCGGCGGCGGACGCCGGCAGCAGCAGGACGGCGAACGCGGCGGCGGCGAACGTGCGGGGGTATTTCATCGGTCGATCAATCCTCGGAAAGGAGCGACTCGGGTTGCCACGGGATGAGCCGGCGAAGCGCCGCGTCGACCGCAAAGTAGAGCGCCACGGCAAACAGGGCGAGCACGAACAGGGCGGCGAACATCACGTCGACCTGCAGCCGGGCGTTGGCATGCAGCATCAGGTAGCCGAGCCCGGCGCTGGAGCCGACCCATTCGCCGATCACCGCGCCGATCGGCGCCACCGCCGCGGCGACGCGCAGGCCGGAGCCGAGCGCCGGCAGCGCCGCCGGCACCCGCACCAGCGCCAGCGTGCGCAGTCGGGTCGCGTTCATCACCGCGGCGAGGTCGATCCAGCCGGGGTCGGTGCGGCGCAGCCCGTCGTAGAACGCCGCCGTCACCGGGAAGAAGATGATGATGACCGACATCGCGATCTTCGAGCCGATGCCGTAGCCCAGCCAAAGCACGAGCAGCGGGGCGATGGCGAACACCGGCACCGCCTGGCTTGTGACAATCACCGGCAGCAGCCAGCGCCGCGCCGGGCGGAAATAGGCGATCGCCAGCGCCCCGGCGCAGCCGATCAGCCCGCCGGCCAGGAAGCCGGCCAGGATCTCGACGAAGGTGATCCAGGCGTTGGCGGCGATCACGTCGGCGCGCGCATGGAGCGCCGCCGCGACCCGGTCGGGGCCGGGCAGGATGTAGTGCGGCACGCCGCTCGCCCACACCGCCGCCTGCCACACGACGACCAGCCCGGCGGCGACGGCGAGCCAGCGCAGCCGCCTCACGGCTCGTCCCCCGCGGCGGCGCGCAGCCGGCGCAGCAGCTCGGCGTGCGCGGCCAGCAGCGCCGGGTCGGCCGGGTCGCGCGGCGGCGCGCCGGCCGGCTCCAGCGCCTCGCCCAGCCGCGCCGGCCGGCCGGACAGCACGTGGATGCGGTGGCCCAGGCGCAGCGCCTCCAGCGGATCGTGCGTCACCAGCATCACGGTGCGCCCGGCCAGCATCGCGGCCGCGATCTCCTGGACGCGGGTGCGGGTGATCGCGTCGAGCGCGGAGAACGGCTCGTCCATCAGGACGATCGGCCGATCCTCGAACAGGGTGCGCGCGATGGCTGCGCGCTGGCGCATGCCGCCGGAGCATGCGGCCGGCCGCGCGTCGGCGACCGCGGCGAGGCCGACTTGGGCGAGGAGAGCGCGGGCGCGCCGGTCGGCGTCCGCCAGCGCCGCACCGGACGCGCCGCGCAGCCGCGCGCCCAGCCGCACGTTCTCCGCCAACGTCAGCCACGGCAGCAGCAGGTCCTGCTGCGCCATCAGCGCGACGCGGCCCCGCAGCGGCCGGCCGTCGTCGGCGTCGATGCGGGTGCCGGGGCCGGCCGGCGCCAGGCCGGCGCCGAGGCGGATCAGGCTCGACTTGCCGACGCCGCTGGGCCCCAGGATGCAGGTCCAGCGCCCGCCGGGCAGCACGACGTCGAGTTCGTCGAACAGCACCGTGCCGCCATAGACCAGCCGCGCGCCGCGCACGTGCACGGCCACCGGCGCCGGCGGTGGTGCGGCGCGGTCGGCGGGGGGCAGCGGGGCGGCATCGTGGGCCATGGGCAAGCCGGCCCATATAGCACGCGGCCCGCGAGACGGCGATTCCGCGCCGCCTGCCGCTGCGCTATGGTCCGCCCATGTCGTGGTTGCGCACCCTGGTCCTCGCCGTCTCCCTTGCGCTGCCTGCGGCGGCGTCCGCGCCTGCCGCTGCGCAGAACGGCGAGGCCCTGGTCGGGTTCGAGAAGTCGTCGCTGACGATCGAGACGGCGAACGGCCCGCAGCGCTTCGAGGTCGAGCTGGCGCTGAGCCCGCGCCAGCAGCAGCAGGGCCTGATGTACCGCCGCGGGATGCCGGCCAACGCCGGGATGCTGTTCGTCTATGACGGCCTGGCGCCGGTCTCGATGTGGATGAAGAACACCTTCATCCCGCTCGACATGGTGTTCATCGACGCGCAGGGGCGAATCGTGCGGATCGTCGAGCGGACGGTGCCGCACTCGCTGGAGACGATCTCCGCCGGGCGGCCGGTCAGCGCGGTGCTGGAGCTCAACGGCGGGTCGGCGTCGCGGCTGGGGATCAAGCCGGGCGACCGCGTGGTCCACCCGGCTATCAAGGGCTCGCAGACGCCCGGTTGATCAGGCGTTCGGCTTGCTGATCATCTGCGGGACGTTGTCCCAGCCCTCGCCGGCCGCGAGCACGCAGCTGCGCCCGTCGGGCATGGTGATCAGGATGGTGAAGCTGCGCCCGGTCTTGCTCGCGAACACCTCGATCACCCCACCGTTGCTGGCCAGGCCCATGGCGACCGGCGCCTCGGAATAATGCGCGTCGAGCAGCTTCGCGGCCTCGGTGCGGCTGGTGCAGGCCATCTGGGCCGCAGCGGCGGAAACGGACGCCGCGAGACCCCCGGCGGCGAACAGCGGGACGACCACGAGGCGGCGCATCGGAACCCTCCACACGAGCGGCGCGGATTGCATTCGCCCCGAATCTGAACCGTTTTCGTTAACGGGCCATTGATCGCCGTCACACCCTCAAGGGCCGGCAGACACCCAGCCGCCGGTCTCCGGCTCGAGCCGGATGCAGAACCGGTAGCCGCGCCGCGCCAGCGCGCTCATCGAGGTCGGCTCCGCGAAGCGCGGGTCGAGCACCAGCGCGTGGCCGTCCGACACCACCGTAAGGACCGCGTGCGGCTCGCGATTCTCGGTTTCGCACAGGGTCGGCAGCAGCGACCGGACGGACCAGCCGTGGTTCTGCCACAGGGTCTGGCGCATCAGCAGCACCTGGTCCTCGCAGTCGCCGCCCGCGGCGTCGGCAACCTCCCAGCGGTCCGCGGCATTCCAGCGCACCTGGTCGGCGACGTAGGGGACCGCGCGGGCCTGCGCCAGCGCCGCCCGCATCACCGCGAGACGATCGTCCGCGCAGTGCAGGCAGGGTCGCTCTGCCGGTGGCGGCTGCAATAGTCCGTCCATCCGCGCGGCGGGGGCACCGAAACCCCCGCCTGCAGAAAAGGGTCGGGGTGGGGCGCCTCCGCGCACGCGGCCAGGGTGGCGGCCGCGGCGAGCGCGGCGGCGAGGGGGAGCGCATGGCGAATCATGCCGGCATCGTCCTTCGGGCTGGCATGCCGCGGGGGCGGGGCATGGAATTGACGTGGGAGACGCGTCTCGGGAGCGATGTCGCGCCGGGTTACGCGCGCGATGTGCCGAAACTGGGTCGGTGCGGTTAAGGGAAGGTGAACAACCCTGGGGTGTCTCACTTTTGCCCTTTCTTCGCCCCACCGCCGCGTGTAGTAGTCGCGCGATCTCGACGATTTCCACGGTCGGGGCGTAGCGCAGCCTGGTAGCGCACCTGCCTTGGGCGCAGGGGGTCGGAGGTTCGAATCCTCTCGCCCCGACCAACAGTCTCGGAGGACGACGTGCCGCGGGTGAGGATCTTCCGGCCGGCCAAGACGGCGATGCAGTCGGGCCGCGCCAAGACCGAGGAATGGCTGATGGAGTTTGAGCCCGGCGACGCCAAGGTGCGCGACGCCCTGATGGGCTGGGCCGGCAGCCGCGACACCCGAAACCAGCTCCATCTCTCGTTCGCCACCCGCGACGAGGCGGTGGCGTTCGCCGAGAAGCACGGGCTCGACCACGTCGTCCTCGCGCCGCGCGAGCGCAAGGTCGTGCCGAAGAGCTACGCCGACAACTTCCGCGCCGACCGCATCGGCAACTGGACGCACTGAGCGGGACTACGCGTGTTCTAGGGCCGCGGCAGCCCCGCCAGCCCGCGGGCGCCGGCGCGCAGCACCTGGCGGGCGCGCACGTAGACGAGCTCCTTCCAGTCGTCCTCGTCGGGATAAAAGCTGCGGCGGATCATCGCCTTGATCTGGTACCACTGGTCGCTGCCCGGCTCGCCGCGCAAATGCAGCCAGTTGTCGGCGCGCACCGCCTCCAGCATCTGCTCGACCGGGTAGGTGCCGAACTCCACCGTCGCGCTGGTGATCTCGGTGTCGGGCAGCTCGCCGTTGAACGCGGCGCGGATCACCCCCGACAGCGATGGCGAGGAGGAATTGCCGGCCGCGGGCGACGACACGCCGTGGCCGAACCAGCCGTGCAGCCGCTCGCCCAGCGGCGTGCCAGGGATGCCGGCGCTGATCAGCTCCGCCGTGCCGTACGGCCCCAGCCCGGTGTGGAAGTCGAGGAAGCAGAGCCGCCGGGCGCCGACGACGTGGCGCGCGATCACCTCGCGGAACATGCGGTTCGACCACGTCGCCGCGCGGCCGCCGTAGAACAGCCCGTCGGCGTGGTCGTACTGGCCGCGGCTGACCGCCGACTGCAGCGCGAAGCGGCCGTGGCGGGCGGCGAAGTCCTCGCACGCCGCGTACGCCGCCTGGCGGCTCGCGTCGTCCCACTTTTCCGGAACCAGCACCGGGTGGAGGAGGGTGTATTCCGCGTTGGCCGGCCACGCGCCCTTGTCGTGGTCGAGGAAGTTGCGGTTGAGGTCGACGTTGTCCTCGTTGACCCGGCGCAGCCATGCGAAGCCGTGCGGATTGACCGCGTGGACCAGCACCGCGCGCACGCCCGGCGGCAGCAGCCGATCCTCGCGGCTGCGCAGCCAGCCCACCATCGCGCCGGAGCCGCAGAAGCCTTCGACCCCGTGCGTGCCGGCGGTGGCGAGCAGCACGTTCTCCGCGTCGGCCGGACCGGCGACGGCGACATCGGTATAGACGGGACGGCCGTCCGGGGCCGGCGCCGGGTTCTCGAACGTCTCCGGCTCCAGCCCGGCGCCGAGGCACGCCTCGAGGAACTTGGCGCGGGCGCCGCGGTAGTCGCGCGCGAAGTAGGAGAGGAAATCCATCAGGGACGGATGCTACCCCGACTTTGCGCGCGCGTCACACGATGATGTAGCCGCCGTCGACCACGAGGTCGCTGCCGGTGGTGAACGACGCCTCGTCGGACGCGAGGTAGAGCGCGGCGGCGGCGATCTCCGCCGGCCTGCCGAGGCGGCCGATGGGATGCAGCGGCGCCAGCGCCTCGCGCACCTTGTCGTAGGTCTGGTAGCGCGCCAGCAGCCGCGGCGTCTCGATCGCGCCGGGCGAGACGGAGTTGACCCGGATGTTGTCCTTCGCGTGGTCGAGCGCCATCGAGCGGGTGAGCTGCAGCACCGCGCCCTTGGTGGTGACGTAGGCGATGCGCTGCGGCACCACCACCTGGCCGAGCTGCGAGGCGACGTTGACGATCGCGCCGCCGCCCTGCCGGCGCATGATTGGAACGGCGTGGCGGCCGGTCAGGAAGATGCTGGTCAGGTTGACCGCCAGCGCGCGCTGCCAGACCTCCATCGGCAGGCTGACGCAGTCGCCCGGCGCGTCGTGCATCGCCGCGACGTTGACCACGATGTCGAGCCGGCCGAACGTGCCGTGGGTCGCGGCGACCGCCAGCCGCACCGCCTCCTCGTCGCTGACGTCGCAGGCCAGCCCGATCGCCTTGCCGCCGGCCTTGGCGATCGCGTCCGCGGTGGCGGCGGCGCGCGCGTCGTCGATGTCGAGGCAGCCGACCGCCGCGCCCTCGGCGGCGAAGCGTTCCGCGGTGGCGCGGCCGATGCCGCTGCCTGCGCCCGTCACCATCGCCACCTTGTCCGCCAGCCGCGCCATCGTGTCCTCCGTCCGTTGGGAAGGCGCATGGTGGCCGAGCCGCGGCGGCGCCGCAAGCCGCGCTCAGCGGCCGCGCGGCGCCTCCAGCACGGCGGCGCGACGCCACAGGCCGGGGCCGACCGCCGCGACCAGCGCCAGCGACAGGCCCGCCCCGGCGGCGAAGCCGATGCGGAAGCCGTAGTGCTCCGCCACCCAGCCGATGACGAGGACGCCGATCGCCTGCGCGCCGATGATGAGCGCGAAGTAGACGCTGATGACCCGCGCGCGGAAGGCGTTGTCGGTGATGTGCTGGACCAGCGACTGCGAGGCGATGCCGCACACCACCAGCCCGCCGCCGACCAGCGCCATGAACGCCGCCGAAAGCCAGAAGTCGTCGGCCACCGAGAACGCCGCCAATGCCGCCGAGGCGCCGGCCGCGGCGGCGACCAGCATGCGCGTCGCCCCGCTCAGCCGGCCGCGCAGCGCCATCATCGCCGACAGGCACAGCGCGCCCATGCCCGAGGCGGCGATCAGGGTGCCGACCCCGTCGGTGCCGCGGTCGAACACCGCGACCGCGTAGCCCGGCAGCAGGTCGACGTAGGGCCGGGCCAGCAGCGACACGCCGCACCACAAGACGATCACCCCGCGCATCTGCCGGTTGCCCAGCGTGTAGCGCAGTCCCTCCATCACGTCGGCGATGAACCGCGAACCCTCGCTGCGCTTCGGCGGCCGGTCGCGCATCCGCGCGCGCAGGATGGCGACCAGGAGGCCCACCATCGTCGCGCCGTAGAGCACGAACACCAGCCCCGGCGCCATCGCGCCGAACTGGCGCTCGCCCAGCGTCAGCAGCACCGCGCACAGCATCGGCCCGGTGAACGAGGCGGTGTAGAACGTCGTGGAGTTGAGCGCGATCGCCGCCGACATGCGCTCCGGCCCGACCATGAGCTGGATCAGCACCTGGCGGACCGGGAAGTCGAACGCCTGCGCGCACCCCAGGGCGACCACGAAGGCGGCCAGCAGCAGCGGCGTCATCAGGTGGGCGAAGGTCAGCCCGCCCATCGCGGCGGTCAGCGCGACGGTGACCAGGGCGGCGGCGATCGCGGTGCGCCGGATGCCGGCGCGGTCGGCGATGGCCCCGGCGATCGGTCCCAGCGCCATCTGCGGCACCGCATAGAGGAAGCCCACCAGGCCCAGCCACGCCGGCGACTGGGTCAGGTGGAAGACCAGCACCCCCACCGCCATGCGGTGCATCCACACCCCGTTGGCCGAGAAGACGTGGCTGTACCAGTAGACGCGGTAGTCGCGCGCCGACAGCGCGCGGCCGATCCCGCCGAACAAGGACGCGGTATGGGGCGATGGCATCAGTTAAAGCGGCTCAGGGTGCGGGGGCTTGGTGGTCGCACATTGGCGGCGAGCATACGCCTTGGGACGGCGCTGTCGACGGTTGGCGACGGCAATCGATGGAGCCGGCCCCCTCCCTCCAACCCCCTCCCGCGAGGGGAGGGGGGAGACGCTAACCCCCTCCCCTCGCGGGAGGGGGTTGGGGGAGGGGGCGCCGCCGCGCGACGACTGTCGAGAGAATCGCAACCACCCCCGCCGTCGGCATCAGGAAGGCTTCCGCAGCCCCCATCGTCCACAGCGTCGCGCCGCCGACCGCGCACCACGCCAGCGGGACCGGCCACAGCAGCCACGCCGCCCGGCCGTGCGCGAGGGTCAGCGCGCCCAGGGTCGCGACCGCAGTGGGGTCGGGCATCGCGGCGAACACCTCAATCTGCGTCCACGGCCGGCCGCCGAGCGGCGCGACGAAAGGCATCGCGAGCAGCGCGGCCCCGATCAGGCCGAGACCGATCCGGCTGCGCGGTTCGGGGCCGATGCGGAAACCGACGCGGCCGGCAATGGCGCCGGCGCCGAGCAGCAGCGCCGCCTGCACGCCGAACCCGGCGGCGAACCAGCGCGCCGCCCAGTTGATCGTGTCGTAGCGTTCCAGCAGCCACGCCCAGCCGACCCACGCCCACGCCAGCGCCAGGATCGCGCAGATGGCGCGGCCGGCCCAGTCGCGGTGCAGAAAGTCGCGGTGCAGAAAGTCGCGCCGGACGAACAGCAAGGCGACGATAGCGCCGCCCGCCGCCACGGCGAGCAGGTGTCCGGGCCAGACCGCCTGGTTGTAGAGCTCGACCAGGCGCCAGTAGGTGCGCGGCGAGAACAGCAGGAAGTCGGAGAGGCGGTAGGTCCACCACTCCGCCATCACAGCGACGCGATGTGCTCGGCGATCCGCCGGCGCAGCGCCGCGTCGGGCAGGGGGTCGGCCGCGGCCGCCATGTTCTCGCGCGCATGCGCCGGCTGCGTCGTGGCGGGGATGGCGCAGGTGACGTCGGGGTGGGCCAGGATGAACTTGAGGATCGCCTGCGCCCAGGTCGTGCAGCCGATCTCCGCCGCCCACGCCGGCAGCGGGTGACGGGCGAGACCGCGGGTCAGCGCGCCCTCCTGGAACGGCCGGTTGACGAGCACCGCGATGCCGCGCTCGCGCGCCAGCGGCAGGAGGCGGCGCTCCGCCTCGCGATCGACCGGGTTGTAGGTGAGCTGCACGAAGTCGAGCGTCTGCTCGCGCATCAGCTGCTCGACCGCGCGGTGGCGGCGGCCCTCGGAGGTGGTGATGCCGAGATAGCGGATGCGCCCGTCCGCCTTCATCTCCGCCAGCGTCGGCAGGTGGTCCTCCCACGCCAGCAGGTTGTGGACCTGCACCAGGTCGAGCCGCGGCACGCCCCAGCGCTCGCGCGAGGTCTCGATCTGCGCACGCCCGTTGCCGGCCGAGGAGGTCCACACCTTGTCGGCGGCGAACAGCCTCGGCGGCGCGCCGAGCCTGGCGAGGCCGTAGCCGACGGTCGCCTGCGACGAGCCGTACATGGGCGAGGAATCGATCACCCGGCCGCCGGCGGCAAAGAACGCGCGCATCACCTCGGCGCTGCTGTCGCGCGCCACGGGATCGTTGCCGACGTTGAAGGTGATCCAGGTGCCCAGCCCGACCGCCGGGATCGTCTCGCCGGAGGAGGGGATCCGCCGGGTCATCACCGCCGCCTGCGTCTGCGCGGCGGCGAAGCCGCCCGGCAGCGCCGCGGCGCCCGCGGCGGCGGCCAGCGCGCGCAGCGCCGCGCGGCGCCCGAGCCTTGGGGTCGAAGTCATGCGGCGCCCTCCCGGATCGACGGCCTGCATCGTATATAGGGAAAGGACGCCGGCGGCATCCTGCCGCAAGGCGAAACCGGGGGACCGTCATGAACCTGTTCCGACTCGCCGCGGCCGCGGTGCTGGTGGTATCGGCCGCGGCCGGGCCCGCGGCGGCGCAGGGGGCCTTCGCCGGCGCGTGGCGGGTGGAGGGCGTGCGCCCCGCGCCATGGCTCGACGGGCCGGCGGCCCAGGCGGTGCGCGGCGACCTGGCGATCGACCGCGCCACCGTGACGTTCCACCCCGGACGGGTGGAGGGCCCGCGCCCGCTGGCCTGCCGCGCGGTGAAGTACGAAGTGAAGCAGGTCGAAGCCGGCTACCTGTTCCAGGGCGGCCTCACCGACCCGCCGCGCCAGGCCGCGGCGCTCGGCTTTTCCGCCGGGCCGATTATGAACATGACCACCTATTGCGGCGACGACACCGCCGACACCGAGATCGACTATGCGCTGGTCGACCCCGGGACGGCGGTGTTCGCGCTCGACAACGTCATCTACCGTCTCCGGAAGGTCCGCTAGGGCCGCCCCGGTTGAGCGGCGCAGGTGCGTCCGCTACCATGGCCGCGCCATCCGCCGCACCGGCAGGCGCCCTTAGCTCAGAGGATAGAGCAACGGCCTTCTAAGCCGTGGGTCGCTGGTTCGAATCCAGCAGGGCGCGCCATCCTGCTTCGCTCGCGAAGCGAGCTATGCAGGATGCCCTGCGAAGCCTTGGCGTAGCAGGGCTGGTTCGAACGTCCTCCGCTCAAGCGCGCCAATTCCGCGGGGCGACGATGCCCGGTCCGCTCAGCCGGCTTTCGCGGCGGCTCGCGCGTCGCGCGGCGCGGCCGGAAACGGCACCATCATCTGCCGCGCTTCGTCCCACAGCACGAACCGGAAGTTGCGCAGGCTGCGGCCAAGCGTCAGGACCGGCACGGACCGCAGCGCGGGAATCGCCTCATGGCACTCCTGCAGCCGATAGTTCGGTACGCGGGCATTGAGGTGGTGGACGTGGTGGTAGCCGATATTGCCGGTGAACCACTGCAGGACGCGCGGGAGCCTGAGGAACGAACTGCCGCGCAGCGCGGCGGCGATCACGTTCCAGGCATCCTGGCGCGCCCACAGCGTGGTCTCGAAGCGGTGCTGCAGCGAGAACAGCCACACGCCGAACACCGCCGAGATGATCGAGATCGGAAGCTGCACGAGCAGAACCTCGGGGACCCCCAGCGCCCAGCCCAATGCGCCGTACACCGCGATCAGCGCCAGGTTGGTGAAGTGCACGGATCGGCGCTCCGTCCGCCACGACCGCGGCGTGTCGAACGGCGCGCGATAGAGCAGCAGGAACACCAGCGGCGGCAGCAGGATCAGCGACACGATCGGATGCCGGCTCGCGCGGTACCGCCGCCGCCGCCATCGCGGCAGCGCCTCGTACTCTGCCGTCGTCAGGCAGGTGGAATAGATGTCGGCGCCGCTGTGCCGGCGATCGAGATTGTTCCAGATGCCGTGATGGCCGGCGTGCTGCCGGCGCCAATTCCGATACGGCGTCAGCGTGACGAGGCTGCAAAGCATCCCGACCACGTCATTGGCCCGCCGCGAGTGGAAGAAAGATCCATGGCCGCAGTCATGCTGGATGATGAAGATCCGCACCACGAAGCCGGCGGCGAGCACCGCGAGCGCCAGGGTGGCCCACGTCGACCAGCCGAGCGACAGGTACATCGCCGCGCACACCGCGATCAGCGGCAGGAACGAGTCGGCCAACTGGCGCAGGCTGCGGGCCAGGATGG
>JBFWQM010000071.1:0-22019 GCA_050249455.1 Rhodospirillaceae bacterium
CGCGCCAGCAGGGTCTTGCCGGTGCCCGGCGGGCCGACCAGCAGCACGCCCTTGGGGATCTTGCCGCCCAGGCGCTGGAACTTCTGCGGGTCGCGCAGGAACTCCACCACCTCCTCCAGCTCGGTCTTGGCCTCGTCGATCCCGGCCACGTCCTCGAACGTGACGCGCCCGACGCGCTCGGTCAGCAGGCGGGCGCGCGACTTGCCGAAGCCCATCGCCTTGCCGCCGCCCGACTGCATCTGGCGCATGAAGAAAATCCAGACGCCGATCAGGAGCAGCATCGGGAACCAGGAGATCAGGATCTGGAACAGCGACGGCGCGCCGTCGTCCTCCGGCACCGCCTTGATGACGACGCCCTGGCGGGTCAGCCGCTCCACGAGGTTGGGGTCATTCGGCGCATAGGACGAGAAGGTCCGGCCGTCCGAATAGACGCCGCTGATGCTCTGCCCCTGGATGGTGACTTCGCGCACCTGGCCCTTGTTGACCTCGGAAATGAAGTCCGAGAAGGGGATGCCCACCTGTCCGCTGCGCGAGCCGGGCTGCTGGAAAAGGTTGAACAAGGCAACCAGCAGCAGGCCGATGATGACCCAAAGCGCGAGATTTCGCCCGAAATTGTTCACGATTTTCCGATCCTAAGCGTCGCCCCGCGACCACTCCGGTGACTGCTGGTGCCTCGCGGCAGGCCGGACGCATCCGCCCTGGATAAATATCTAATGCGCCCGCCCCGTTAAACAACCGAAAAGAGGGCACCCGCCAGGGCGACGGGAGGCGCGAACCGCACGTCGAGCGGCGGCAGCCCGTCCGCCGCGGCCAAATGCGGCACGGCCATGAGGCAGTCGTCCTGCCATACCGCGGGCAGCGCCGGGCGAACCGCGGCGGGCAGATCGCGGACATGCGCCGCCGTCCGCCGCAGCGCCGTCCACCCGCGCGATTCCAGGGCCGCCAGCCGCGCCGAGGGGCGGTCACGCCAGCCGGCGCCGGCGCGTACGCCGAAGCGCCCGTCCCACACCATGCTGGCGCCGGGCGACAGCCGCAACGCGCCAGTTGCCGCAGCCGGTTCCCGCGCGACGACCAGTCCGCCGCGCCACGGGCCGATCACGCATCCCCCCAGCGTCCTTGGCGCGGTCAGCGACCCGCCGGCCAGGGCGTCGTGCAGCCGGGCCAGGCGTTCGGCCCGCACGACATAGGGCGCGCCGGCGACCGTGCGCAGCACCGCGGCGACGGCGCGCAGGGATACCTCCGGCGGCGCGGCGGCGAAGGGAACCGGGTCCAGCCGGCACCATCCGGCCGGATGAATCTCGACCGCGACGGCCAGGAGCCGCGCGACCGCATCCTCCAGCGCCGCGCGCGCCCGGCCCAGGCGCGCGGCCGTCTCGGCAATGCGGGCGGTCGCGATGCCGGCTTCGGCCAGCGCCGGCAGCGCCCGGCGCACCCGGACCCTGGCGAACGCCGGCGATTCGTTGGACGGATCCTCCGCCCACGGCTGGCCGGCGGCGTGCAGGGTGGCGCGCAGACGGTCGCGCCCGACCGGCAGCAGCGGCCGCAGCAGCCGCACCGCCGCCGTCTCGACCACCGGCGCCATCGCCGCCAGGCCCCATGCGCCGCTGCCGCGCCCGAGCCGGAGCAGGAGGGTTTCGGCCTGGTCGTCGCGATGATGGGCGAGGAAGAGGTGAACGATGCCGGCGCGCCGGCACCAGTCCTCCAGCAGGGCGTAGCGGGCGTCGCGGGCCGCCGCCTGGACGTCGGCCGCCGGCTTCTCGCCGGACCAGCGCAGGACCCGGTGGGCCATGCCGCGCGCGGCGAGCCGGCGGCCGGCCTGCGCCGCCTCGCGCGCCGAACCGGGGCGAAGGCCGTGGTCCACGGTCAGCGCCACCGCCTGCCCGCGCCGCTGCCGCGCCCAGCGGTGCGCGAGCAGGGCGAGCGCCATGCTGTCGGCGCCGCCGGAGACCGCGACCGCGACCCGCGGCGCCGCCTCGAACGGCCCGAGCGGCGCGACGAGCGTCGCGAACTCGGCAGTGGCCAGCGGCGCTGCGGGCGCGGCGGCGGCCAGCGGCGCGCGCGGCCGGCTCATGCCGGCGCCCCAGCGCCTTCGGTCAGGCGGAACAGTTGAGCGACTTCTGCTCGCGCTGGGCGCGGCCCTTGAGGGCGGCGCTGGCGGTCGG
Source organism: Rhodospirillaceae bacterium (assembly GCA_050249455.1). Classification (GTDB taxonomy): domain Bacteria; phylum Pseudomonadota; class Alphaproteobacteria; order MPNO01; family VGEU01; genus JBFWQM01. The sequence continues at coordinate 2,163 of JBFWQM010000071.1, forward strand.
ATGGTTGTCGAGCAGCCGGGTGTAGGCAGCGCAGGCGTCCTTGCGCCGGTTGAGCTGGGCCAGCGACATGCCGAGCTTCAGCAGCGTGTCGGGCGCCTTCGCGCTCTTCGGATACTTCTTGTAGCCCTCGGCGAAGGCTGCGGCGGCCTGCTGGTAGTCCTTGCGCGCGAAGAACGTCTCGCCGAGCCAGTACTGCGCATTGCTGACCTGCGGGCTTTCGGGGTGCGCCTCGACGAACGAGCGCAGCGCCTTCTCGGCCTCGGGCAGGTTCTGGTCGCGGGTCAGCAGCGCCATCGCGTAGTCGTACTGCTCCTGCGGCGTGCCGGCGGCGCGGGGCGGCGGGCTGGCGGACGGCGCCGGGCTGGTGACGCGGTCGGCCGGCACCGACCCGAGGTCGCGCGGCGGCGCGCCCAGGCCCGGATTGGCCGCTGGCGCGGCCGAGGACGGCGGCGGCGTGACGGCGGCCGACTGGCGCGGCGGCTGGCCGGTCAGGCGCTGCGGCGGCTCCTCCGTCGCGGCGGCGGCCGGCGCGCCCTGCTCCAGCCGGCCGAGGCGGAATTCCGCGTCCTGCAGCGCCTTGTCGACACGCTCGGCGTGCTGGCGCTGGGCGTAGGACAGTTCCTCCACCCGGCCCGTCAGGCTGCGCAGTTCCGCCTCGAGCTGGCCGAGGCGGACGTCGAGGCGCGACATCGCGTTCTGGTCGGACGGCGTGATGGTGGTGGGCCGGCCGGTCGCCGCCGGCGCCGCCGAGGGCGGCGGCGGCACGTCGCCGCGGTAGACCTGACGCTGCAGCGTGGACAGTTCGCGCTGCAGCCGGTCGACCCGGTTGATCAACTCGTAGACGTCGCTCGACTGGGCGGCGGCGGGACCCGCCAGCGTCGCCGCCAGCAGGAATGCCGCGGCGGTGCGGACGACCGCCAGGGGGGTTGCGCGTGGATACGTCATGGTCAGCCTCTCAGCCACTGCCGAACGGACCAGCGCCCCGCCCCTCGTCACGCGCCCGCCGGCCCGGCGTTGTCGCCGTTGTCACGCGCCGGGCGCGGCGTCGAATCTCAGTTCATCCGCGACGTGGCGCCCATCGTGTCGACGACGGTGACGGCGCGCCGGTTCTGGGCCCACGCGTCCTCGTTCGAGCCGGGGGCCACGGGACGTTCCTTGCCGAAGCTGATCGTCTTGATCCGCGAGGCGGAGATGCCGAGCGTCAGCAGGTAGTCGCGCACCGAGTTGGCGCGACGCTCGCCCAGCGCGAGGTTGTATTCGCGGGTGCCGCGCTCGTCGGTGTGGCCCTCGACCACGATCGCGACGTTCGGATAGGTGCGCAGCCACGCCGCCTGGCGGTCGACGATCGCGCGCGCCTCGGCCTTCAGGTCGTAGCGGTCGAAATCGAAGAACACCCGGTCGCCGACGTTGACCGTCAGATCCTCCTGCGTGCCCGGCCGCGGGCCGGCAAGCTGCTGGCCGCTGATGCCGCTGCCGCCGGTGCCCGACGTCATGCCGGTCGACGCGCCGGTGCCGGCGGCGGAGCCGGAGCTGTCGGGCGTGGATTCGCACCCAGCCAGGACGAGTCCGGCAACGCAGAGCGCAAGGATGGACAGGCGCATACCCGATTTCCCCCCAGGAAATGCGCAGGGCGACGGCCCCGCGCCAGATGTGTGCGAGATGGGCGCGATACTACGCTGCGGCCCGTGAATCGACAAGCCGACAACGGAACAACGCGTTCCCCGCGAGAAAGTTCACGGCATCGTCGGCGACCACGCCGGATCCGACGCCGCGCCCGATGTCGGGATCACGCGCTCGTTGAATCCGGTGAGATCGATCGAGTAGAGCTTAGGTCCGCCGCCGCTGCCGGCGCGATCCTGGCGGAAGTACATCAGCACGCGGCCGTTCGGCGCCCAGGTCGGCCCTTCGACCAGGAAGCCGTCGGCGAGCAGGCGCTCGCCCGAGCCGTCGGGCCGCATCACGCCGATGTAGAAATTGCCGCCGCGCATCTTGGTGAAGGCGATCAGGTCGCCGCGCGGCGACCACACCGGCGTCGCGTAGCGGCCGTCGCCGAAGCTGATGCGCCGCACGTCGCCGCCCGACGCCGTCATGACATAGAGCTGCTGCGTGCCGCCGCGGTCGGAGTTGAACACGATGTAGCGCGCGTCGGGCGAATAGGACGGCGAGGTGTCGATCGCCGGATGGCGCGTCAGCCGCCGCGCCTGGCGGGTGCGCAGGTCCATCGCGTAGATCTCGGAGTTGCCGTCCTCCGCGAGGCTCATCACCACCTCGTTGCCGTTGGGCGAGAAGCGCGGCGCGAAGGTCATGCCGGGGAAGTCGCCCAGCAGCTCGCGCTTGCCGCTGTCGATGTCGTAGAGGAAGACGCGCGGGCCGCGCTGGGTGAACTCCATGTAGGTGATCGCCTGGGCGGTCGGCGAGAACCGCGGCGTCAGCACCAGGTTGTCGCCGCCGGACAGCATCCGCGGGTTGGCGCCGTCCTGGTCCATGATCGCCAGCCGCTTGACGCGCTTGTCCGGCGGCCCGCTCTCGGCGACGTAGACGATGCGGGTGTCGAAGTAGCCGTCCTCGCCGGTGATCCGCTTGTAGATCGCGTCGGCGATGATGTGCGCGAGGCGGCGCCAGTTGTTCTGCGGGGTGGCGAACTTGAAGCCGACGAGCTGCTGCTCGGCGAACACGTCCCACAGCCGGAACGCGATCTCCAGGCGGCCGTCTGTCAGGATCTCCGCCGTGCCGGTGACCAGCGCCTGGGCGTTGATCAGCCGCCAGTCGCCGAACCGCGGCTGCACGCCGAGCGAGCCTTCCGTCTGGATGAAGGCGCGCCGGTCGACCGGCTTGAACAGGCCCGACCGCTCCAGGTCGGCGGTCACCACGCCCGCGACGTCGCGGCCGAACTGTGTCGCGGGCCCGCCCTGGCCGGCGAAGTCGGGGATCGCGATGGGCAGCGGCGCGACGTTGCCGCGGGTGATATCGACGCGCAACTCGGCCCTGGCCGGCAGGGCCGCTGCGCCGATCGCCACGACGGCGATCAGAACGAGACGCCCGGCGCGCGCCAGCGCGCCGCGGGTCAGGGTGTCGAAGCCGGAAAGCCTGATCATCAGCGCAGCACATCCTTCGGGTCAAAGATGAAGGTGATGTCCTTCCAGGTGTCCCACTGGTCGAACGGCAGCTTCAGCGGCGTGCACTGGTAGAGCGCGCGCCGCGCGCTTTCCGCCACCGCGCGGTAGGACGGGTCGGATTCGAACGCGCCGGCGTCCTCGATGCGCGGCGCGCCGCGCAGGCTGCCGTCGGGATTGAGCAGGATGCGCACCGCGACCTGCTTCTCGCGCGCATCCTTCACGCCGGCCGGGATCGACCAGCAGCGCACCACCTGGTCGCGCACGCGGTCGACCAGCTCGGCGGCGCGCCGCTGCTGGTCGATCGTGGACGCGGCGGACGGGCGCGCCGGCGACGGCGTCGCCGCCGCCACCTGGTCGCGCTGCGGCTTCGGCGCCTCGCGCGGAGCCGGCTTCTTCTCGTTGACCAGGTTGTTCAGCAGCGCATCGAAGGAATCGGTCTCCGGCTTCTTCTTCGGCGGCTCCGGCCGCTGCGGTTGCGGCTCGGGCTTCGGCGGCTCCGGCTTCTTCTGCGGCGTCGGCGGCTCCGGCGCCTTCTGCGCGACCTGCGGCTCCGGCTTGGGCGGCTCGGGCTTGGGCTCCGGCTTGGGCGGCGGCGGCGCCTCGGCCTGCTTGATCGGCTCGGGTTCCGCGGGCTTGGGCGGCGCGGGCGGCGGCGGCGGCGCGGCGACCGGCTTCGGCGGCTCCGGCGCGGCCTTCGGTGGCGGTGGCGGTGGCGGTGGCGGTGGCGGTGGCGGCGGGGGTGGCGGCGGCGCCGCGGCCTCCTTTGGCGGTTCCGGCTTGGGCGGCTCGGGCTTGGGCGGCTCGGGCTTCGCCGGGGCCGGCTTGGCCGGTTCCGGCGCGGCCGGCTTCGCGATTTCGGTCACCAGCTCGACGGCGATCGGCTCCACCACCAGCGGCTCGGGCTTGAACAGCACGGGCAGGCCGACGATCGCCACGGCGGCGATGGTGGCATGGAGCGCGGCCGAGAAGATGACGCCACGACGCATGGTTCAGCGGCGACGCTGTGGAGCCGGGGCAGCGGGCTGCGCCGGGGCTTCCTGCGGCAGCTCGGTCAGCAGTGCAACGCGGGTGAAGCCGGCCTGGTTCACGGTTCCCATCACCGTCATGACGCTGCCGTAGTCGATCGCCTTGTCGCCGCGCACGAAAATGCGGGTGTCGGCCTTGTTGGCGGTGATCGCCTGCAGCCGCGGGGCGAGCTGGTCGAGCGCGACCTCGGTCTCCTGGATGAAGATGCGGCCCTCCTTGTTGACCGAGATCACCAGCGGCTCGTCCTGGCCGATCATCTGGGTGGCGCGGGTCTGCGGCAGGTCGACCGGCACGCCGGCGGTCAGCAGCGGCGCGGTGATCATGAACACCACCAGCAGCACCAGCATGACGTCGACCAGCGGCGTGACGTTGATGTCGCTCATCGGCCGGTAGCGGCCGCCGCCGCGCCCCCAGCGCCCGCCGCCCCTGCCCTGCGGATCGACGGTGACCGCCATGTCAGGCCGCCCGGTCGTCGAACTGGCGCGACAGGATGGCGCTGAACTCGCCGGCGAACGCCTCGAGCCGCGCGCCGTAGCGCCCGATGTCGTTGTTGAGCTTGTTGTAGGCGATCACCGCCGGGATCGCGGCGACCAGGCCCAGGGCGGTCGCGAACAGCGCCTCCGCGATGCCGGGCGCCACCACGGCGAGCGAGGTGTTCTTGGTCATCGCGATCGACTGGAAGCTGTTCATGATGCCCCAGACGGTGCCGAACAGCCCGACGAACGGCGCGGTGGACCCGACCGAGGCGAGGAACGCCATGTAGCGCTCCACGTGGTCCATCTCGCGGCCGAGCGTGATCTGCATGACCCGCTCGATGCGCGCAGCGAGCTTTTCGGTCGGCGACCGGCCGGCGCCGCCCTTGGCCGCGGCGCGCCGCCATTCGCGCATCGCGGCGATGAAGATGGCCGACATCGGATGGTCCGGCCGGTCGCCGATGCGGTCGTAGAGGTCGTCGAGCGAGCCGCCCGACCAGAACGTCTCCTCGAACGTCTCGGCCTGCGCGCGCAGCCGGCGCATGCGGAACAGCTTCTCGAAGATGATCGCCCAGCACCAGAACGAGGCGAGCAGGAGAAGGATCATGACGATCTTCACGACGATGTCGGCCTGGACGAACAGGCTCCAGACCGACAGGCTGATCGGCGCCGAGCCCCCGAGCGCGACCGATTGAACCGTTGCGGGATCCATTACGCGGACGTGGCCTTTCTGGTTGACGTTTCGACGTCGAGCGCCTGGCGCAGCGCCGGCGGCAGCCGGCCGGGTCGGCCGTCGCGCCGGATCAGCGCCAGCCGCAGCACGCCGCGGGCGATGTCGTCGCCGTCGCGGCGCACGGTCTGCTCGGCGATGATGCTCGCCCCATGCACCTCGAGAACGCGGGTACGCACTTCCAACAGGTCGTCGAGCCGCGCCGGGCGCAGGTAATCCATCTCCACCCGCCGCACCGCGAAGACGACGCCCTCGCGCTCGATCAGCCGGGTGTGGTCGACTCCCAGAAGCCGCATCATCTCGGTGCGCGCCCGCTCGGCGAAACGCAGATAGCTCGCGTGGTAGACGACGCCCCCGGCATCGGTATCCTCGAAGAACACCCGGACGGGATAGATATGGGTGCTCCCGTCCATTCGTCCCGACAGGCCCTCACCGGTCATCGCCGGGCTCCGCCCCACCGAGCAGGTCGAACTGCGCCTGGCCGGCGCTCTTGGGCGCCTTGAGGCCGAGATGGGCGTAACCCGCCATCGACAGCATCCGCCCCCGCGGGGTGCGCTGGATCAGGCCGCGCTGGAGCAGGAACGGTTCCACCACCTCCTCCACCACGTCGCGCTGCTCGGCGATCGCCGCGGCGATGGTCTCCACCCCGACCGGCCCGCCGCCGTAGTTGTCCACGATGCAGCGCAGATAGCGGCGGTCGAGCGCGTCGAGCCCGGCCGTATCGACCTCCAGCCGGTTGAGCGCGCGGTCGGCCACCGCGCCGTCGATCGCCGGCGCGCCCTCGGCGGTCTGGAAGTCGCGCACCCGGCGCAGCAGGCGTCCGGCGATGCGCGGGGTGCCGCGGGCGCGGCGCGCGATCTCGGCCGCGCCGTCGGCGGTGATCGCCGCGCCAAGCACACCGGCGGCGCGACGCACGATGCGCTCCAGTTCCGCGGTGCCGTAGAAGTCGAGCCGGAGCGGGATGCCGAATCGATCGCGCAATGGCGTCGCCAATAGGCCGGTGCGGGTCGTGGCGCCGACCAAAGTGAACGGCTTCAGGTCGATCTGCACCGAGCGCGCCGCCGGCCCCTGGCCGATCACCAGGTCGAGCTTGAAGTCCTCCATCGCGGGATAGAGGATCTCCTCCACCGCCGGGCCGAGGCGGTGGATCTCGTCGATGAACAGGACGTCGCGCTCCTCCAGATTGGTCAGGATGGCGGCGAGGTCGGCGGCGCGCGCGATCACCGGTCCGGAGGTCGCGCGGAAGCCGACGCCGAGCTCGCGCGCGACGATCTGCGCCAAAGTGGTCTTGCCCAGCCCGGGCGGGCCCGACAGCAGGACATGGTCCAGCGCCTCCCCCCGGTTGCGCGCCGCGGCGACGAAGACGCGCAGGTTCTCGCAGACGCCGGGCTGGCCGACGAACTCGTCGAGGTGCTGCGGCCGGATCGCCGCCTCCGCGACGTCGCCGTCGAGGCGCTGCGGCGCCACCAGGCGGGTCTCCGTCATGGGCTGAGGCCCTTCAGGCCGGCGCGGATCAGGTCTTCGACCGGCGCATCGGCGCCGAGCGAGCGGGCGGCGCGCGCCACAGCGCCGGTCGCCTCCGCCTCGCGGTAGCCGAGGTTGATCAGGGCGGACACCGCATCGGCCGCCGCCTGGCGCCGCGCCCCGGCGCCCGAGGCCGGCAGCGTGGCGGCGACCGGCGCCTGCACGCGGTCCTTCAGCTCGGAGACGATGCGCTGGGCGAGCTTCGGCCCGACCCCGGCGGCGCGGGTCAGCGGCGCCTTGTCGCCGTGGGCGATGGCGGCGACCAGGTCCTCGGTCCCCAGCGCCGACAGGATGGCGAGACCGGTGCGCGCGCCGACACCCTGGACGGTCGACAGCAGGCGCAGCCAGTCGCGCTCCGCCGCGTCGGCGAAGCCGAACAGCTGGATGCGGTCTTCCCGCACCTGGGTCTCGATCAGCAGGCTGGCGACCCCGCCGGGCGCCGGCAGCCGGCCCAGGGTGCGCGCCGAGCAATGGACCAGGTAGCCCACCCCGTTGACGTCGATCACCGCCCAGTCGTCGCCGACCGAGTCCACGGCGCCCGTCAGCTTGGCGATCATCGCGACCGCCCTGCCGCCGCCGCGGCATTCCAGCGCGACAGCGATCCGCGGTGGTTGGCGTGGCAGATCGCCACCGCCAGCGCGTCGGCGGCGTCCGGCGCCTCCAGCCGGCAGCCGGGCAGCAGGGTCCGCACCATCATCGCCACCTGGGCCTTCTCCGCATGGCCGACGCCGACCAGGCTCTGCTTCACGAGGTTCGCCGGGTATTCCGCCACCGGCAGGCCCCGCCGCGCCGGCGCCAGCATCACGATCCCGCGCGCCTGTCCGAGCTTCAGGGTCGAGGCGCCGTTGCGGTTGACGAATGTCTCCTCGACCGCCGCCTCATCGGGCCGCCAGGCGTCCAGCACCTGCTCCAGCCCGGCGAACAGCGCCGCCAGCCGGTCGGCCAGCGGGCCGTCGGCCGGCGCCCGCACGACGCCGTCGGCAACGTGGCGCAACCGGTTCCCCTCCGCGTCGACGACGCCCCACCCGGTCACCCTGAGGCCCGGATCGAGACCGAGAAGGCGCATCGCCCCACCATCCGATGGACGGCCTTGTCAGGCCGTCAGCCGCGCCATCGTCTCGTCGCTGACGCTGTAGTTGGCCGAAACGGTCTGGACGTCGTCGTTGTCGTCCAGCACCTCGATCAGCTTGAACAGCGTGTCGGCGACGTCGTCGGCCACCTCCACCGTGCTCTGCGGCCGCCACGTCAGGGCGGCGCTTTCCGGTGGGCCGAACTTGGCCTCCAGCGCGTCGCGCACGGCGTTGAAGTCGTCCGGCAGGCAGGTCACCTCGTGCGCGCCGTCGCCGCTCTGCACGTCCTGGCCGCCCGCCTCGATCACCGCCTCCAGCATGTCGTCGGCGCCCGCGGCCGACGCCGGGTAGCGGATCACGCCCAGCCGGTCGAACATGAAGCTGACCGAGTTGGTCTCGCCCATCGTCCCGCCGTTCTTGGCGAAGGCGGAGCGGATCTCGCCCGCGGTGCGGTTCCGGTTGTCGGTCAGCGCCTCGACGATGATGGCGACCCGGCCGGGGCCGTAGCCTTCATAGCGCACCTCGGAATAGACGGTGTCGTCCTCGCCCCCGGCGCCGCGCTTGATCGCGCGCTCCATGGTGTCCTTGGACATGTTGGCGGCGCGGGCGGCCAGCATGGCGGCGCGCAGCCGCGGGTTTTGCGCTGGGTCGGGCAGGCCGGTCTTGGCCGCGACCGTCAGCTCGCGGATGATCTTGGTGAACGCCTTGGCGCGCTTCGCGTCCTGCGCGCCCTTGCGGTGCATGATGTTCTTGAATTGGGAATGACCCGCCATTCCGCTGCAAGCCCTTAGCGCCCGGACGGACGATTACACACTACATGTTGGTGGCGCCCATACATCGCACGCGCCAAATAGCTAATCAAGACGGGAAAACGGGGCTTGTTAACGGTCCATTGTGGCAAAAATTCGGTCCCGGCGGCGACGGCGACGGCACCGGGGGGCATGCGCCATAACATCGCGCGGCGCTTCCGGGCAATCCCTCGTTAATTGCAACCGGATTGTAATGCGGCTCGGTCTGACCCGCGCGGGTAGAGCGCGGGGACCACGCCATGCCACGGAGCCGCCCATGCTGCCCACGTCCGTCCGCGCGCGCATCGTCGCCGCCGTCACCCTGCCCGCCGTCGTCGCGGTGGCGATCTGCGCCGCCGTGCTGACCCGCCACGAGATCGGAACGGTGACCGCGGCCGAGGACGCCTCCGTGCGCAAGTCGCTGCAGATCGCGGAGAACTACTTCGCCGCATCGCGCGGCAACATGCTGGGCATGGCGACCCTGCTGGCGAACAACCCGGCGATTGCCGAGGCGGTGGCCCAGGGCTCGGACGACAAGCTGAAGGCTCTGATGCCGGCGCAGTTCGCGCTGCTCAAGACAATCGACCCGCTGGTGTCCTCGGTCGAGGTGACCGACGCCAGGGGCGTTATCGTGATGCGCGGCCACAACCCCGACCGAAAGGGCGACGACAAGTCTTCGCTGCCACTGGTGAAGGCCGCCCTGGCCGGCCAGTCGGGCCATGGCCTGGAGGTCTCCACCGCGTCCAACCAGCTTACCCTGGAGGGCGTTGTGCCGATCCGGCGCGACGGCACGGTCATCGGCACGGTGAAGGTCGGCGCCTATCTGCTGGCCTCGGTCGCCACCGACCTCAAGCGCCAGACCGGCACCGAGATCGTATTCTACCTCGACGACAAGGTGAACGCGGCAACCAGCGAGGCGCTCAAGGCCTATGCCCTGGACGCCGAGACCGCGGCGGCGGTGCGGCGGCGGGAGACGGCGCTGCGCATCATTTCGCTGAACGGCCGCGACAACATGGCGGCACTCAAGGACGTCAACGAGCCCGGCGCGCCGACGCGCGTCATCGTCGGCGCCGTGATGCCGCTCGACCGGCTCGCTGCGGCGACCTCCGATTCGATCCGCCAGGCGGCCGTGATCACGGCGGTCATGGCGGCGCTCGCCGCGGCGATCGCGTTCCTGGTCGGGGCACGGATCACCCGGCCGCTCTCGGTGCTTGGCGGCCGGGTCGAGACGATGGCGGCCGGCCAGCTCGCCGATTCGGTGCCGGGCAGCGACCGCAGGGACGAGCTCGGCGCGATCGCGCGTTCCGTCGAAGTGCTGCGCGCGGCGTTGCAGGAGGGCGAGCGGCTGCGCGAGGCGCAGAAGGCCGCCGAGCTGCAGGCCCAGGAGGAAGAGAAACGCCGCGAAGCGGAGAAGATCGCCGCCGAGGAGGGTGCGCGCCAGGAGCGCCGCCGCGCCCTTCTCGCGCTGGCCGACGATTTCGAGGCGAGCGTCGGCAATGTGGTGGACGGCGTCGCCGGGACCGCCTCGGCGATGCAGGGTTCGGCCGAGCAGCTGTCGTCGACGGCGGAGGAGACCACCCGCCAGGCGACCGCCGTCGCCGCCGCCAGCGAGCAGGCTTCCGCCAACGTACAGACCGTCGCCGCGGCGGCGGAGGAGCTGTCCAAGGCCGGCGAGGAGATCGCCCGCCAGATCGCCAAGAGCAACAGCGTCACCCAGTCCGCGGTCGCTGAGGCGCAGAACACCGACGCCAAGATCAAGACCCTGGCCGAGGCCGCCGCGCGCATCGGCGAGGTGGTGACGCTGATCAGCGACATCGCCGGCCAGACCAACCTGCTGGCCCTCAACGCCACCATCGAGGCGGCGCGCGCCGGCGAGGCCGGCAAGGGCTTCGCGGTGGTCGCCAGCGAGGTCAAGACCCTGGCCAACCAGACCGCCAAGGCGACCGACGAGATCTCGGCCCAGATCAACGCCATCCAGGGCGCGACCGAGCAGGCGGTCGCCGCCGTGCGGACCATCGGGGCGACCATCGCCGAGGTGAACGACATCACCACGTCGATCGCCTCCGCGGTCGAGGAACAGGGCGCGGCGACCCGCGAGATCGCCGAGAACGTCCAGCAGGCCGCCGCCAGCGCCCAGGAGGTGTCGGGCAACATCGTCGGCGTCAACCAGGCGTCGGGCGAGACGGGCCAGGTCGCCGCCCGGGTCCTCGACGCCAGCGCCGACATGGCCCGCCAGGCCGGCGAGCTGCGCGCGGCGGTGGCGGAGTTCCTCGGGCGCGTGCGCGCGGCCTAGGTTTCCGGACCCGGAGAGCCCCCCTCCGCGCGAAAGACCTATCCCGGCAGGCTCTCGCTCAGCCGTCCGCCCACCCGCACCGGCGCCACCGACAGCGCGAGCCCGGTGCGGTCGTCGGTCTCCACCAGCACGCCGCACAATGTGGCCTCGCCCTGCGCCGGCTCCAGTCGGCCGGTCGGCATCTTGCGCACGAAGCGCTCCACCGCGAGATCCTTGGCCATGCCGATGACCGAATCGTAGTCGCCGCACATGCCGGCGTCGGTCATGTAGGCGGTGCCGCCGGGCAGCACCTGGCAGTCGGCGGTCGGCACGTGGGTATGGGTGCCGACCACCAGCGAGGCGCGGCCATCGGCGTAGTGGCCCATCGCCATCTTCTCGCTTGACGCCTCGGCATGGATGTCGATCACGATGGCGGCGGCGGTCTCGCCGAGCTGGCAGGCGGCGAGCTCGCGCTCCACCGCGGCAAACGGGTCGTCGAGCGCGTCCATGTAGAGCCGGCCCATGACGTGCACCACCAGCACCTCGCGCCCGGCGCGGTCGCGGTACAGGCCGACCCCGGCGCCGGGCGTGCCGCGCGGGAAGTTGAGTGGGCGCAGCAGCCGCCGCTCGCCGTCGATGTGCGGGATGATCTCGCGCTGGTCCCACACGTGGTTGCCGGTGGTGATGACGTCGGCACCGGCGGCGAAGATGTCGTCGCAGATGCCGGCGGTGATGCCGTAGCCGCCGGCCGCGTTCTCGCCGTTGACGATCACGAAATCGAGGTCGAGCGACCGGCGCAGGCCGGGCAGCCGCTCCTCGATCGCCTTGCGCCCGGCGCGCCCCAGCACGTCACCGCAGAATAGAAGTCGCATCCGTTCCGTCCCTCACGCGCAACACGCGGGTCGGCGTCAGCACCCAGTCGAGCGGCGAATCGAGCGCGCCGTGCGGCACGGCGTCCGCCTCCTGCGCGTCGAAGGCGACGCCGACCGCCGCGACGGGCCTCTCCCGGCGCAGCGACGCCAAGGTCATATCATAATAGCCGGCGCCATAGCCCAGCCGGTTGCCCGCCGCATCGAACGCGAGCAGCGGCACCAGGAGAAGGTCGGGGCGGACCGCCGCGGCGTCGTCCGGCGGCTCGCGCAGCCCGAACGGCCGGTCCACCAGCGGCCCGCCCGGGATCCAGCGGCGGAAGGCCAGCGGCCGGCCGCGGCCCTGCACCGCCGGCAGCGCGACCGGGTGGCCGCGGCCGGCGCACCATTCCAGCAGCGGGCGGACGTCGATCTCGTCGCGGATCGGCCAGAAGCCGGACACCGCGATACCGGCCGGCAGGGCGCCGAACCGGCCGGCGAAGGTGTCGCGCAGCGCCGCGCCGGCGCCGCCCGCCGCCGCGAACGCCGCGGCGCGCCGGGCGAGCGCGGCCGTGCGCAGCGCCGCCTTGGCGGCGCCCAGCGCCGCGTCATCCGTATTCGTCATGGCCGCGCGGAAGGGAGAAGAGAGGGCGGACGGAGCCGCATCGGTCGTGGAGCCTTGCGAACCCTCTGTGGCCTGCAATGCAGGTGGGTGCCATGTGCCGACGCCAGAGCGCCGGTAGGGACAGCTCCCTAGAGGATGCTATCGCCCCAGGGGAATGCTGCTCTGCACGAGCCGCCCAGCCCCGCCCGACCTGAACTTAGGCAGTGCCGAGCCTGGCCGCAATGGTTTCGATCCGCCGCGCCAGCGATTCGATCGAATCGGCGAGCGCCGGATTGTCGGCCACCGTGCCGTTGCCGTTGCCATTGGCGCGCAGCACCGGCTCGCCGCCCTGCGCCTGCTCCAGCGCCGAATAGGCCTCCGCCAGCTCGTCGGCGATGAGGAGGCTGGTCATGACGAGCAGCCGCGCGTCGCCCACCTGTCCCAGCTTGGCGACCAGGTCGGACAGCCGCCGGTCGATATAGCCGGCGAGCTCCACGACGTGGCTCTCCTCGCCGTCGTCGCAGCTGATGGTGTAGGGCCGGCCGTTGATGCGGACGTCGATCTGGCTCATCTCAGCCCGCCGTCCCGGTGCGGACCTTGCCGATCACCGCGTCGATCTGGTCGGCGACGGCGCGTGCCTCGGCGCGCAGCGCCGCGGTCTCGGCCCGCGCCCTCTCCAGCTCGGCGGCGATCTGCGGGCGCGTCCCGGCGGCCGGCGCCGGCCGGCGCGTCATCGCCGCCTCAAGCCGTTGCACCGCGCTTTCCAGCCGCGCGGCAGCCTGTTCCAGGCGCGTCATGGCGGTTCCGGTTTCCCTCTGGTGCAGCATTCTTTTTTTGGTCGGCGGAGGATACGCTTGGCCCGTCGCAGGCGTCAACCGAACCACTCCCGCCGCCACCGTGCAACAGCGCAGCAAGGCTCCGGACGGGCGCGCCGGCATCCTGGCCGGGCGCGCGCCGCCCACGTTCATCGTCCACGGCCTGGCCCATGCGCTCGCCGCGGCGCGCGCGGCGGCGGCGGCCGGCGTCGCCGTGCGCCTGATGTCCGCCGCAGGCGCCGGCGGCTATGCCGGCGCGGCGTGGTTCGCGGCACTGGTCGACGAGGTCCGCCGCCGCTGCCCGGAAGCGCGGATCGAGGCGACGCTGGACTGCGCCGACGCGCCCGGCCACGCGCTCGCGGCGCTGCGCCAGGGGGTGCGCCTGGTCGGCCTGCGCGGGAACCGGCGCGCGGTAGCGGCAGTTGCCGACATCGCCGGGCGGCTGGGCGGCGCGATCGACCGCCGGCGCGGCGCTGCCTTGGACCTCGCGCATGAGAAAGACCCGGATTCGGCCTGCGTCCGGCACTTATCCACAGGCCGGCGCGCGCGCGGCCGCGGCGGCCCCCACATTGCAAATTAACGATTGGTGGGCTAGGACTGCCGGCCAATCGGCACGTCGGTCCGAGCAGGAGGAGAGCGGCATGAAACTCACCCAGCGCGTCCGGAAGATCCTCGACAACTACGAGAGCGACAACCCCGGCACCAAGGCGAACCTGTCGCGCATCCTGATGCACGGCAAGCTGGGCGGCACGGGCAAGATGGTGATCCTGCCGGTCGACCAGGGCTTCGAGCACGGCCCGGCGCGCAGCTTCGCGCCCAACCCGCCGGCCTACGACCCGCACTACCACTTCCAGCTCGCCATCGACGCCGGCCTGAACGCCTACGCCGCGCCGCTCGGCATGATCGAGGCCGGCGCCGGCACCTTCGCCGGGGCGATCCCGACCATCCTGAAGGTCAACAGCGCCAACAGCCTGTCCACCGGCAAGGACCAAGCGGTCCACGGCACGGTGTCGGACGCCCTGCGGCTGGGCTGCGCCGCGATCGGGTTCACGATCTATCCCGGCGCCGACGACCAGTACGAGATGATGGAGGAGCTGCGCGAGCTGGCGGAGGAGGCGAAGTCGGTCGGCCTCGCCGTGGTCGTGTGGTCCTATCCCCGCGGCGGCAGCCTGACCAAGGACGGCGAGACGGCGCTCGACGTCACCGCCTATGCCGCCCACATGGCCTGCCTGCTCGGCGCCCACATCGTGAAGGTCAAGCCGCCGACGTCCGTCCTGTTCCAGGACGCGGCCAAGAAGTCCTACGAGAAGGACCCGGTGAACGCCGGCGAGCTGTCGTCGCGCATTGCGCACGTGGTGCAGTCGTGTTTCAACGGCCGGCGCATCGTCGTCTTCTCCGGCGGCGAGGCGAAGGACCTGGAAGGCATCTACAAGGAATGCGCCGGCATCCGCGACGGCGGCGGCAACGGCTCCATCATCGGGCGCAACACGTTCCAGCGGCCGCGCGCCGACGCGCTCGCCATGCTGGACATGATCGTCAGCATCTATCAGGGCAAAGCCTATACCTCCGACGCCAGCAAGAAGCTGCAGGCTGTACCTGGTCACGCCGCCTAGGCTCGACCCGGACGGTTTCGCCGCCACCCTCGACACGGCGCTGGCGGCAGGCGACGTCGCCTGCCTCCAGCTCCGCCTCAAGGACGTTCCCGACGACGCGATCCGCCGCGCGGCAGCGGTCCTGCAGCCGGTCTGCCGCGCCCGCGACGTGGCGTTCATCCTGAACGACCGGCCCGACCTCGCGCTCGAGCTCGACTGCGACGGCGTCCACGTCGGGCAGGACGACGCGCCCTATGCCGAGGCGCGCCGCCTGCTCGGCCCCGACCGCATCGTCGGCGTGACCTGCCACGACTCCCGCCACCTCGCGATGGAGGCGGCCGACGCGGGCGCCGACTACGTTGCGTTCGGCGCCTTCTTCCCGACCGACACCAAGGAGGCGAAGACCCAGGCCGACCCCGACGTGCTGGCGTGGTGGCAGGAGATGATGACGGTGCCGTGCGTCGCCATCGGCGGCATCACGGTCGCCAACTGCCCTGCCCTGGTGCGCGCCGGCGCGGACTTCCTGGCGGTCGCCGGCGGCGTCTGGGCCTACCCGGCCGGCCCGGCGGCGGCGGTGAAGGACTTCAACGCCGCGATCGCGGGGGCGCTGGGCGGGACAGACCGCGGCATCCCATCCACTTAGAAGTCATGCGCAGGCTTGACCCACGGGTGTCCGGTTAAGCGTCATCCGTCCCGACTCGTCATCAAGAAATAGAGGTCATGCGCGGACTTGATCCGCGTATCCAGCGCGCGCGGTCAGCGCGCAAGAGACTCTACTGCGCGGCAATGCCGCGCTGCTGGATACGCGGATCAAGTCCGCGTACGACTCCATTATTATTGATGGTGGCCATCGAAGTCCGAGTCCCGGTCACGCAGTGAGCGCCAGAAGTGCCGGCCACAGCGCTTCCCTGAAATTGCCGCCGCCCTTAACCGGACAACCGCGGGTCGCGCCTGCGCATGACTCATTCTGGTGGGGAGCCGGTTCCGGCCTAGCGCAGGAACAGGAACAGGGACAGGACCGCGACGACCGGAATCGCGTACAGGGCGGACGCCGTCACGACGATCGTCCCGGTAACGATGTGACCCATCTTCTCGTGGCAATGGCATGCGGTCTTCATGGTTGCGCCCTCCAGTGCGCCTTCGCCCGAAGAGATATGCCTGTCCGCCGCGGCATTAAGTGACAGAAGTCACTAGGGTTGTGATAATTTTCGGGCCGCACCGCAGCCGCTTGCACGGGTCATGACAGTCGTTGCACGGGCGCCGGCCAGCGCGCGCACGCTGGGCTGGCTGATCGTCGCCCTCAGTTTCATCGCGGTCGGCTACGCCTACGCCGTGCGATCCTCGCTCGGCTTCATGATGCCGGTGTGGGAGGCTGGGCAGGGCTGGAGCCGGCCGGCCGTCTCCGCCGTCGGCGCGATGGTCCTGGTGGTGATGGCGATGGCGGCGCCGGTGTCGGGCAACCTGCTCGACCGGATCGGCGCGCGCACGGTGATGGTCGGCGGGTTCGCGGCCGGCGGGCTCGGCGCGGTGCTGACCGCGGGCGTGGTCGCCGAATGGCAGCTGTTCGGCGCCTTCGGGATCCTGATTGGGGCGGCCAACGGCGTGCTGTCGGTGCCGGCCGCGGCGGCGACGGTCGCGCTCTATTTCGAGCGCAACCGCGGGCTGGCCACCGGCATCGCCTGCGCCGGATCGACCGGGGGGCAGCTCCTCGCACTGCCGGCCATCGCGGCGCTGTTCGGTGCCATCGGCTGGCGCGCCGGCTACGTCGCGCTGGGCGTCGGCGCACTGGCGTTCGCGGCCGTCGCCTGGTTCCTGCTGCGCGACCGCGGCGGCGTGGCGGCGGCGCGGCGCGCGGCGGCCGTGCGCACGCCGATCGGGCAGCGGCTCACGATGCTGTTCGCCAACCGCATCTTCCTGCTGCTGTTCGGCGCCTTCACCTTGTGCGGCTTCACGACGTCGGGGCTGGTGGACGTGCACTTCCTGCCCTACGCCGCGATCTGCGGCTTCTCGCCGATGGAAAGCACGACCGCCTATGGCATGCACGGGGTCGGCAACCTGATCGGCATGCTGGCCGCCGGCTGGCTGGCCGACCGGATGAACCGGTCGTGGCTGCTGGCCGGCATCTTCTTCGTGCGGGCGGCGACCTTCGTGATGCTGCTCTACGTCGCCGGCGACCTGGCGCTGGCGTTCGCCTTCACCACGGCGTTCGGCATCCTCAACTTCTCGGTGCTGCCGGTGATCGCCTCGATCGTGGCGAGCCGGATCGGCCTGCACGTGATGGGCCTCTCGATGGGCCTGCTGTTCAGCGGGCATTCGCTGGGCGCGGCGCTCGGCGCGGTGCTGGGCGGCAGCCTGTCGACGGCGCTGGGAAGCTACGACCTGGTGTGGCTGATCGGGCTCGCGGCGGCGCTGGCGGCGGGCGTCTTCGCGCTCGCCATCGGCGAGCGGCGCGGCCCGCTGCCCGCGGCCGCCGCGGCATGAACGCCCGCCGGGCGCCATGCTGAGGCTGAAGCGGATCGGCCTCGACGCCGGCCCGGCGCCGCAGGCGTATCTGAGCCGCGGCTGCCGCGCGCTCGACCTCGACGCCTTCCCGGCCGGGACGCGGGTGGAGATCCACCAGGATGGCCGCAGCATCGTCGCCGCGCTGGTGATCGCCGATGCGCCCGGCCCGGTCGGCGACGACGAGGTCGGCCTCGGCGCCCGCGCGTTCGCCGCGCTGGGGCTGCCGGAAGGCGCGGCGGTGATGCTGGACCATGCGCGGCCGCCCGCCAGCCTTCCCGCCATGCGGTCCAAGATCCGCGGCCAGGCGCTGGCCGACGACGGCTTCGCGGCGATCGTCGCCGACATCGTCGCCGGCCGCTACGAGGAGCGCGAGATCGCCGCCTTCCTGACCGCCGCCGCGCACGCGCTGAGCGACGACGAGGTGCTGGGCCTGGCCCGCGCCCGCGCCGCGGTGGCGCCGGCGCTGCGCTGGACCGGCACCGTCGCCGACAAGCATTCGATCGGCGGCATCCCCGGCAACCGGGTGACGCCGATCGTGGTCGGGATCGCAGTGGCCGCCGGCCTGACCATCCCCAAGACGTCGTCGCGCGCCATCACCTCCCCCGCCGGGACCGCCGACGCGATGGAGGTGGTGGCGCGGGTCGACCTGACGACGGAGGAGGTGCGCGCGGTGGTGCGCGAGGCCGGCGGCTGCATCGCCTGGAACGGCCGGCTGACCCAGTCGCCGCTCGACGACGTGATGAACGCGGTGGAGCGCCCGCTCGGGCTCGATTCGCGCCAGCTCCTGGTCGCGTCCATCCTGTCGAAGAAGCGCGCGGCGGGCGCCACCCACGTCTATGTCGACATCCCGCTCGGCCCGTCCGCCAAGGTGCGCGATCCCGCCCACGCCGGGCACATGCGGGCACTGTTCGAGGGCGCCGGCCGCGCCATGGGGCTCGCCATCGAGGCGCACGTGTCCGACGGCAGCGCCCCGATCGGCCGCGGCATCGGCCCGATGCTGGAGATGCGCGACGCGCTGGCCGTGCTGCACGGCGAGGCCGCCGCGCCGGCCGACCTGCGCGCCAAGGCGCTCGGCATCGGCGGCCGGCTGATCGAGCTCGCCGGCGGCGCGCCTGCCGGGGGCGGCGCGGCGCGGGCGGAAGATCTCCTTCGCCGCGGCGAGGCGCGCCGCGCGTTCGAGCGCATCGCCGCCGCGCAGGGCAAGCCCGCGACGACCCACGAGATCGGCGCCCGCCGCCACGAAGTGCTGGCGCCGCGCTCCGGCACCGTCGCCGCGATCGACTGCTACCGCATCGCCACCCTGGCTCGCCTGGCCGGCGCGCCGGCCGACAAGGGCGCCGGCATCGACCTCCTGAAGCAGCGCGGCGAGACGGTCGAGCAGGGCGAGCCGCTCTACCGCCTCCACGCCGGCCTCGACTGGGACTTCCAGCAGGCGGTCGGGGCGGCAGGCGAGGACAGCGGCGTGACGGTGGAGACAGCATCCTGATCCGTCGCTCTTTGCGAATGATTTGCAATTGCATTTGCATTCCGGCTTCGCCTAGACTGCGCCAACCGCAGGAGAGGCCGCCATGCCTCAGCGCACCGTTGCCGAGCTTGCCAACCGGTGGGCGGCGCTGCGCCGCGCCGAGCCGGGCTTGCGCATCCGCGACGCGGCGGCGCGACTGGGCGCGAGCGAGGCGGAACTGGTCGCCACGCGGGTCGGCGACGGCGCGACCCGGCTGCGCGGCCCGTGGCCCGATCTAATCGCCGGCGTCGGCGCGCTCGGCCCGGTGATGGCGCTGACCCGCAACGACGACGCGGTGCACGAGCGGCACGGCATCTACGGCGCGCTGTCGGGCGGCGGCCATGTCGGGCTGGTCCTGGGCGAGGACATCGACCTGCGCATCTTCTTCGACCGCTGGGCGCACGGCTTCGCGGTGATCGAGGACGGCGCGGCCGGCCGGCGCCGCAGCCTGCAGTTCTTCGCCGCCGACGGCGCGGCGATCCACAAGATCTATGCGACGGAGGAAACCGACCGCGCGGCGTTCGCGGCGCTGGTGGCAGACCGGCGCCACGACGACCATTCGCCCGGCATCGCCGTCGCGCCGCCGGCCGCGCCGGACGCGCCGCGGCCGGACCACGCGATCGATGCGGCGGCGCTGCGCGCGGACTGGGCGGCGCTGAAGGACACCCACGATTTCTTCCCGCTGCTGCGCCGGCACGGCGCCGGCCGCGAGCAGGCATTCCGCCTCGCCGGCCCCGCCTTCGCCGAGCCCGCGCCGCGCGATGCCGCGCGTCGCATGCTGGAAGGCGCGGCGGCGGGCAGCGTGCCGATCATGGTGTTCGTCGGCAACGCCGGCATCATCCAGATCCACACCGGCCCGGTGTCCAAACTCGTCGCCACGGGCCCGTGGTTCAACGTGCTCGACCCGGCGTTCAACCTGCACCTGCGCGAAGCCGCGATCGCGGGCGCGTGGGTGGTGCGCAAGCCGAGCGTCGACGGCACGATCACCTCGCT
>JBFWQM010000072.1:0-21462 GCA_050249455.1 Rhodospirillaceae bacterium
AAAAGGTCGCCATGCCGGCACCGGCGCAGACATCGGTCGAGGGACGCATCGGCGGCACGCCGCTGGCCGGGCGGCATGCGGTGGTCACCGGCGCCTCGCGCGGCATCGGCGCGGCGATCGCGGCGACACTGGCGCGGCTGGGCGCCGACGTCGCACTGGTCGGGCGCGACCGGGCGCGGCTCGATGCGGTGGGGGCGGAGATCGCCGCCGGCACCGGCCGGTCGACCCTGGCGCTGGTCGCCGACGTCGCCGACGATGCCGCCGTGCGCCACGCCTTCGAGCAGGCGCAGGCGATGCTCGGCACGCCGTCGATCCTGGTCAACAACGCGGGCGTCGCGCGCAGCGCGCCGTTCCACCGCGCCGACGACTCTCACTGGCGCGAGGCGATCGACGTCAACCTGATGGGCGCGGTGCACTGCGCCCGCGCCGCGCTGCCGGCGATGACCAAGGCCGGGCACGGTCGCATCGTCAACGTCGCCTCCACGGCGGGGCTCAAGGGCTACGCCTACGTCGCCGCCTACTGCGCGGCCAAGCATGCGCTGGTCGGCCTCACCCGCGCGCTGGCGCTGGAGACGGCGACCACCGGCGTCACCGTCAACGCCGTGTGCCCCGGCTACACCGAGACCGACATCCTGAGCACCGCGGTCGACAACATCGTCGCCAAGACCGGCCGCAGCGTGGAAGAGACGCGCGCCGAGCTCGCCGCCACCAACCCGATGCGCCGCTTCGTCGACCCGGTCGAGGTGGCGGAGGCGGTGGCGTGGCTGTGCCTGCCGTCGTCGGCCGCGATCACCGGCCAGGCGGTCGCCGTCGCCGGCGGCGAGGTGATGTGATGGACGACCGGGGCGAGCTGATCCCGGCGCGCGGCGACTACGAGAGCGGCGTGTCCAGCGCCGACGGGCTGGAGCTGCGGGTGTGGCTGCGGCTGCTGACCTGCGCCAACCTGATCGAGACCGGGGTGCGCCAGAAGCTGCACCAGGCGCACGCGATGACCCTGCCGCGGTTCGACATCCTGGCCCAGCTCCACCGCGCCGACGGCGCGCTCTCGATGGGCGAGCTGTCGCGCCGGCTGATGGTGTCCAACGGCAACGTCACCGGGCTGATCGAGAAGCTGGTCAACGAAGGGCTGGTCGAGCGCAAGGCCTCGCCCGGCGACCGGCGGGTCCAGATGGTGAGCCTGACCGCGAAGGGCCGCCGGTCGTTCGAGGACGTGGCGCGCGCCCACCGCGGCTGGATCGCTGGCATGATGGACGGGCTCGGCCGCGACGACCTGGCCGCGCTGCACGCGCTGCTCGCCCGGCTCAAGCAGTCGGTGCTCGACGAGACGACGAGGGAGGACGGGCGATGACGCCGAAGCACTTCGGCTGGGCGGTCGACGGCAAGGTCGCGACCATCACCATCGACCGGCCCGAACGCAAGAACCCGCTGACGTTCGACTCGTATGCCGAGCTGCGCGACACCTTCCGCGCGCTGCAATACGAGGACTCCGTCAAGGTCGTGGTGGTGACCGGCGCGGGCGACGACTTCTGCTCCGGCGGCGACGTGCACGAGATCATCGGGCCGCTGACGAAGATGAACATGAAGGACCTGCTGGCGTTCACCACCATGACCGGCGACCTGGTGAAGGCGATGCGCGCCTGCCCGCAGCCCGTGGTCGCGGCGATCGACGGGGTGTGCGCCGGCGCCGGCGCGGCGATCGCGATGGCGTCGGACATCCGCTACGGCACGGCGCGCAGCAAGGTCGCGTTTCTGTTCGCGCGAGTCGGGCTGGCCGGCTGCGACATGGGCGCGTGCGCGATCCTGCCGCGCATCATCGGCCAGGGCCGCGCGGCGGAGCTCCTCTACACCGGCCGCGCGATGGAGGGGACGGAGGCGCTGGCGTCCGGCTTCTACAACCGCCTGTGCGAGCCGGACCGGGTGCGCGCCGAGGCGGCGGAGCTGGCGCGGCGCATCGCCGATGGGCCGACCTTCGCGCACGCCGTCACCAAGCGGATGCTGCACGAGGAATGGGCGATGTCGGTCGACGACGCCATCGCGGCCGAGGCGCGCGCCCAGGCGATGTGCATGCAAACGCAGGACTTCCACCGCGCCTACCACGCCTTCGTCGACAAGAAGCGGCCGGTGTTCGAGGGCGACTGATGGCCGACACCAGCTTCCTCGACTGGCCGTTCCTGGAGCCGCGCCATAAGGCGCTGGCGACCGAGCTCGCCGGCTGGGCGGCGCGCGAGATCGCACCGCTCGCCGAGACCGAGCCGCACGGCACCGCCGCCGTCGATGCGCTGGCCCGCCATCTGGTGCGGCTGCTCGGGCGCGACGGCTGGCTGACCTTGTCGGTGCCGGCGCCCTATGGCGGGCGCAGCGAGAAGCTCGACGTGCGGTCGCTGTGCCTGGCGCGCGAGACCTTGGCGCGGTTCTGCGGCCTCGCCGACTTCTCGTTCGTCATGCAGGGGCTCGGCTCCGGCCCGATCTCGCTGTTCGGCACCGAGGAGCAGAAGCGCGCCTACCTGCCGCCCGTGTCGCGCGGCGAGCGCATCGCCGCCTTCGCGCTGACCGAGCCGCATTCGGGCTCCGACGTCGCGGCGATCGAGACGACGGCGACGGCGGACGGCGGCGACTTCGTGATCGACGGCGCCAAGACCTTCATCTCCAACGGCGGCATCGCCGACCACTACGTGGTGTTCGCCCGCACCGGCGAGGCGCCGGGGTCGCGCGGGTTGTCGGCGTTCATCGTCGATGCCGACGCCAAGGGGCTGGAGATCGCCGAGCGCATCGACGTGATCGCGCCGCACCCGCTGGCGACCTTGCGCTTCGACGGCTGCCGGGTGCCGCAATCGAAAATGGTGGGCGCGCCGGGCGACGGCTTCAAGGTCGCGATGGGCACGCTCGACACGTTTCGCCCCTCGGTCGGCGCGGCGGCGCTCGGCTTCGCCCGCCGCGCGCTGGACGAGGCGACGGCGCGGGCCAAGGCGCGCGTCGCGTTCGGCAGGCCGATCGCCGACTACCAGCTCATCCAGGAAAAGATCGCCGACATGGCGACCGACATCGACGCGGCGGCGCTGCTGGTCTACCGCGCGGCGTGGACCAAGGACGTCCTCGACCGCCGCGTGACGCGCGAGGCGGCGATGGCCAAGCTGTTCGCCACCGAATCCGCGCAGCGCGCGATCGACCAGGCGGTGCAGATCTTCGGCGGCGCCGGCGTCGTCTCCGGCGCGATGGTGGAGCGGCTCTATCGCGACATCCGGGCGCTGCGCATCTACGAAGGCACCAGCGAGATCCAGAAGCTCATCATCGCCGGCCAGACCTTCGCGGCGGCGGAGAAGTGAATGGCAGACGTCATGCGCCGCCCACCTCACCCCGACCCTCTCCTCCCCCACGGGGAGGAGAGGGAGAACACGAAAGCCCTCTCCTCCCCGTGGGGGAGGAGAGGGTTGGGTGAGGTGGGCGCGCGAGATATCGGAACCGCATCATGAAGCTCCTCGAACCTCTCGACATCAACGGCATGGTGATCCCGAACCGGGTGCTGGTGCCGGCAATGGTGACGCGGCTGTCGGGCGAGGACGGCTACGTCAACACGGACATCATCGACCGCTACGTGCGCTACGCCACCGGCGGCGTCGGCCTGATCGTGGTGGAGGCGATGGCGGTCCACGGCGCCAAGTCGGGCCCCCTGCTCCGCCTCTCGGACGACAGCTTCATCCCCGGCCACCGCGAGATGACGACCCACGTCCACGCCGCGTCGGATTCCAAGATCGTGCCGCAGATCATCCACTTCATGAAGGTGGCGCGGTCGGGCTGGCGGCAGACCATCGACATGCTGTCGGTGGCCGAGATCGAGCGCATCATCGACGAGTTCGGCGCCGCCGCCGCGCGGGCGCGCGAGGCCGGCTATGACGGGGTCGAGCTGCACTCGGCGCACGCTTACACGCTGTCGTCGTTCATCTCCCGCCTCAACCCGCGGCGCGACGAATATAACGGCCGCACCCTGGAAGGCCGGCTGCGCATGTTCGGCAAGGTGATGGCGAGCGTGCGCGCGCGGGTGGGGCACGACTTCCCGGTCGGCGTGCGGTTCCTGTCGGACGAATGCATCAAGGACGGCTACACGGTCGAGGAAGCGAAGCTGATCGCGCTGCGCTACGCCCAGCTCGGCGTGAACTACATCTCGCTGTCGATCGGCGGCAAGTTCGAGGACGCGGTGCACAAGGAGGGCGAGCCGCTCTACCCCTACACCGGCTATTCCGGCGACCGCTGCATGCCGGGCGACTGGTACCCGGACCTGACCAACGCCGACAACGTCGCGCGCATCAAGGCTTTCCTGGTCGCCAACGGCCAGGACGTGCCGGTGGTGTGCGCCGGCAAGATCTCCGACCCCGACGACGGCGAGCGCATCCTGGCGGAAGGCAAGGCCGACATCATCGGCATGGCGCGCCAGCTCCTCGCCGATCCCGACTGGCCGAATAAGCTGCGCGCAGGGCGGCGCGACGACGTGGTGCGCTGCATCTGGTGCAACGTTTGCAAGCAGCTCGACGAGAACTTCAAGGAGGTCCACTGCTTCCTGTGGCCGAAGGGCGCGCGCCAGGCGCCGGCCGGCGACGACGCGGCCGAGGCGCCGCGCTGGGGCGCAGACGGCGGCGGGCTGAAGGTCGAGATGGACAAGGACGGCAGCGCCCGGCTGTCGTGGTCGCGCGCGACGGGCGCGGTCGCCGGCTACGACATCTACCGCAGCGACGGCGGCGGCAAGGTGCGTATCGTCGACGGGGTGAAGGGCGCCCGCTTCATCGACCGCACGGTGATCGCCGGCCTCAGCTACGCCTATTATGTGCGCGCGTTCGACGCCGCGGGCCGCGCCAGCCCGCCGTCGGCCGCGGCGCGGCTCGCGCTGCCGCTGCCCGAATTCAACGCTCCCGCGCAAGAGGAGGTCGTCCATGGCTGAACCCGGGGGAGGGCCGACGGCCCACAAGGACCTGTTCGCACGTGACAACCTGCCGCCGCGCGCGCTGTGGCCGCAGTTCGACTATGCGAGCCTGCCGGTGCTGGCGGCCTATCCCAACCGCATCAATTGCGGCGTCGAGTTGCTCGACCGCATGGCGGAGGGCGGCCACCGCGACCGCCCGGTGCTGCACATGGGCGCGACGACGTGGACCTACGGGCAGCTCCAGAAGCTGTCCAACCGCATCGCGCGGGTGCTGGTGGAGGACCTCGGCCTCGTGCCCGGCAACCGCGTGCTGCTGCGCGCGCCGAACCACCCGATGCTGGTGGCGTGCTGGTTCGCAGTGCTGAAGGCGGGCGGCATCTGCGTCACGACGATGGCGCTGCTGCGCGCCCGCGAGCTCGCCTACACCATCGAGAAGGCACAGGTGACGCACGCGCTGTGCGACGTCGCGCTCGGCGAAGCGCTGGAGGAGGCGCGCGACAAGGCGCCGGTGCTGAAGCACGTCCTCTATTTCACGCCGCTGTGCACCGGCGGGCCGAAAGCGACGCTGGACGCGGCGATCGAGGGCAAGCCCGACACCCTGACCCCGTGCGACACCGCGGCCGACGACCTGGCGCTGATCGCCTTCACCTCGGGCACGACCGGGTCGGCCAAGGCGACGATGCACTTCCACCGCGACGTGATGGCGATCTGCGACTGCTTCCCGCGCTCGTTCCGGATGTCCGAGCGCGACGACGTGTTCGCCGGCACGCCGCCGCTCGCCTTCACCTTCGGGCTCGGCGGGCTGACCACGTTCCCGATGCGCTTCGGCGCCTCGACCCGGTATCTTGAGGCCTACAGCCCCGACGCGATGCTGGAGGCAATTCAGAAATATCGCATCACTGGGCTCTACACCGCGCCGACCGCCTACCGCGTGATGGCCGACCTCGTGCCCAAATACGACGTCTCCAGCCTCAAGAAGTGCGTCTCGGCCGGCGAGACCCTGCCGAAGGCGACGTGGGAGGCGTTCCAGGCCGCCACCGGCGTGCGCATCGCCGACGGGCTGGGCTCGACCGAGATGCTGCACATCTTCGTCTCCGCCGCGCCGGCCGACATGCGCGCCGGCTTCACCGGCCGGGCGATCCCCGGCTACCAGGCGCGCGTGGTCGACAACGACGGCAACGAGCTGCCGCCGGGCACGCCCGGCCTCCTCGCCGTGCGCGGCCCCACCGGGTGCCGCTACCTGTCCGACGAGGAGCGGCAGAAGACCTATGTGCGCCAGGGTTGGAACTACCCCGGCGACATGTACGAGATGAACGAGGAAGGCTGGTTCCGCTACGTCGCGCGCGCCGACGACATGATCATCTCCGCCGGCTACAACCTCTCGGGCCCGGAGATCGAGGCGGTGCTGCTGGAGCACCCGCTGGTCAGGGAATGCGCCGTCGTCGCCTCGCCCGACCGCGAACGCACCAACGTCGCCAAGGCCTTCGTCGTGTTGCGCGACGCGGCGCAGGCCACCGAAACCACCGTCAAGGCGCTGCAGGACCACGTCAAGAACGAGATCGCGCCGTACAAGTACCCGCGCGCGGTGGAGTTCGTCGACGCGCTGCCGAAGACCGAGACCGGCAAGCTGCAGCGGTTCAAGCTGCGCGAAATGGAGGTCGAGCGGGCGAAGGCGCGCGACGCATATGTGTGTTCACACGAACGTATCGTAGGGGCGGGTTTCAAACCCGCCCGCGGCGCCCAGGGCGGGTTTGAAACCCGCCCCTACGGAACACCGCACCGTCCGTTAAACCGCTCCACTCAGTTCGCCGCCTTGTCCGCCACCGCCTGCTCGATGGCGGCCAGCGCGGCGTCGGCCTGCGACGGGTCGGGGCCGCCGCCCTGGGCCATGTCGGGGCGGCCGCCGCCGCCCTTGCCGCCGAGCTTCTCCACCGCGATGCGCACGAAATCGACCGCGTTGAGCCGCTGGGTCAGGTCCTCGGTGACGCCGACCACGACGGAGGCCTTGCCGTCCTCGGTGCCGACCAGCGCGACGATGCCCGACTTGATCTGCTGCTTGAGGTCGTCGGCGAGGCCCTTGAGCTCCTTCGCCGGCACGCCCTCGACCTTGCGCGCGGCGAGCGTGATGCCGGCCACCGTCTTGTGGCCGTCGTCGCCGCTGGCCGCCGCGCCGCCGCCGGCGGCGAGCTTGCGCCGGGTGTCGGATAGCTCGCGCTCCAGGCGCTTCCTCTCCTCCACCAGCTGGCCGACGCGGGCGGGCAGCTCGGCGACGGAGGTGCGCAAGGTGTCGGCGGCGGCGCGCAAGGCGGCCTCGCGCTCGGAGACGTAGGCGAGCGCGCCGCCGCCGGTCACCGCCTCGATCCGGCGCACGCCGGCGGCCAGCGCAGTCTCGCCGACGATCTTGAAGAAGCCGATGTCGCCGGTGCGCCGCACGTGGGTGCCGCCGCACAGCTCGACCGAGAACCGCTCCCCGTCACCGGCGCCGCCCATCGCCAGCACACGCACCTCGTCGCCGTACTTCTCACCGAACAGCGCCATGGCGCCGGCCTCCACCGCCTGGTCGTAGGGCAAGAGGCGCGTGGTCACGTCGCTGTTGCGGCGCACCCTTGTGTTCACCTCGGCCTCGACGTCGGCGATCTCCTCTGGCGACAGCGCCTTGGGGTGCGAGATGTCGAAGCGCAGCCGGTCGGGGCCGACCTGCGAGCCCTTCTGGGTGACGTGCTTGCCGAGCCGGCGGCGCAGCGCCTCGTGCAGCAAATGGGTCGCCGAGTGGTTGGCGCGGATGGCGTCGCGCCGCGCCTCGTCGACGCGCAGCTCGACGATGTCGCCGGCCTTGAGCGCGCCGCGGTTCAGGGTGCCGATGTGGACGACGAGGTCGCCGACCCGCTTCTGGGTGTCCTCCACCGCCATCTCGGCGCCGGCGGCGGTGAACAGCGCGCCGGTGTCGCCGACCTGGCCGCCGGATTCGCCGTAGAACGGCGTCTGGTTGGCGACCACCGCGATGCGGTCGCCGGCGGCCGCAGAGTCGACCACCTTGCCGTCCTTCACGATCGCGACGATGCGGCCTTCGGCGGACGTCGCCGTGTAGCCGAGGAACTCGGTCGCGCCCTGCGCCTCGCGCACGTCGAACCAGACCTGCTCCTCCGCCGCCTCGCCGGAGCCGGCCCAGGCCTTGCGCGCCTCCGCCCGCTGGCGCGCCATCGCGGTCTCGAAGCCGGCGGTGTCGACCCGGCGGCCCTGGCCGCGCAGCACGTCCTCGGTGAGGTCGAGCGGGAAGCCGAAGGTGTCGTAGAGGCGGAACGCGACCTCGCCGGGCAGCGCCTGGCCGGAACCGAGCCGCGCCGTCTCCTCCTCCAGCAGCCTGAGGCCGCGGCCGAGCGTCGCCTTGAAGCGGGTCTCCTCCAGCTTCAAGGTCTCGGCGATCAGTGCCTCGGCGCGGACCAGCTCGGGATAGGCTTGGCCCATCTCGCGCACCAGCGCCGGGACCAGGCGCCACACCACCGGTTCCTCGCAGCCCATCATGTGGGCATGGCGCATGGCGCGGCGCATGATCCGGCGCAGCACGTAGCCGCGGCCCTCGTTGGACGGCAGCACGCCGTCGGCGATCAGGAACGACGCCGCGCGCAGGTGGTCGGCGATCACCCGGTGCGACACGGCGTGGGGGCCCTGCGCCGGCGTCTTCGCGACCTCCGCCGAGGCGGCGATGAGGGCCTTGAACAGGTCGATGTCGTAGTTGTCGTGGACCCCCTGCAGCACGGCGGAGACCCGCTCCAGCCCCATGCCGGTGTCGATCGACGGCCTGGGCAGCGGCACCCGGTCGCCCGGGCCGCGCTGGTCGAACTGCATGAACACCAGGTTCCAGATCTCGATGAAGCGGTCGCCGTCCTGGTCGGCGCTGCCCGGCGGGCCGCCCGGGATGTGCGGCCCGTGGTCGAAAAAGATTTCCGAGCACGGCCCGCACGGGCCGGTCTCGCCCATCGACCAGAAGTTGTCCGAGGTGCCGATGCGGATGATGCGGCCGTCGGGCAGGCCGGCGATCTTCTTCCACAGGCCGTGCGCCTCGTCGTCGTTGGCGTAGACGGTGACCACCAAGCGGTCGGCGGCCAGCCCGTACTCCTTCGTCACCAGGTTCCAGGCGAGCTCGATCGCGCGGTCCTTGAAGTAGTCGCCGAACGAGAAGTTGCCCAGCATCTCGAAGAAGGTGTGGTGGCGCGCGGTGTAGCCGACGTTCTCCAGGTCGTTGTGCTTGCCGCCGGCGCGGACGCATTTCTGCGCCGTGGCGGCACGCGCGTAGTCGCGCTTCTCCAGCCCGGTGAACACGTTCTTGAACTGGACCATGCCGGCGTTGGTGAACAGCAAGGTCGGGTCGTTGTGCGGCACCAGCGGCGAAGACGGCACGACGGCGTGGTCGTGGCGGCCGAAATAGCCGAGGAAGGCGGCGCGGATCTCGCTGGCGGTCGACATGGTCTCACACTCTCTCGGGCCGGGGGCGCCCGCAGGGCACTCTAGTTTAGAACATGGTGCCCGTCAGCCCGGCCGGCCGGTTGTCTTAATCGAGCCGTTGAAACAACTGCAAGAAAAATGCCAGTGAGCGATTTTGCGGCGGTCGCGATGGTAAACGCGACGGCGCCGCCGCACGGTCTTGGTTAACGCCGCCGCTCAAAAAGAGGGCGGCCCGAGGGCCGCCCTTCAGGAAGTCGGCCCACTGCGGATGGGCCTACTGCTCCGGTGCCCGCCTACATCTCGGCGTCCGCGGCCTCGCCGTCGCCCTCTTCCGGGCCGACCATGGCGGCCTCGGCGATCAGGCCGGCGTTCTCGCGGATCTTCTGCTCGATCGCGGCGGCGATGTCGGGGTTGGTCTTGAGGAACTGGCGGGCGTTCTCGCGCCCCTGGCCGATGCGCTGGTTGTCGAAGGAGAACCACGAGCCGGACTTCTCGACGATGCCGGCCTTGACCCCGAGGTCGACCAGCTCGCCCATCTTCGACACGCCCTCGCCGTACATGATGTCGAACTCGACCGCCTTGAACGGCGGCGAGACCTTGTTCTTGACCACCTTCACCCGGGTCTGGTTGCCGACGATCTCCTCCTTGTCCTTGATCGCGCCGATGCGGCGGATGTCGAGGCGGACCGAGGCGTAGAACTTGAGCGCGTTGCCGCCGGTGGTGGTTTCCGGGTTGCCGAACATCACCCCGATCTTCATGCGGATCTGGTTGATGAAGATGATCATGCAGTTGGAGCGCGAGATCGAGCCGGTCAGCTTGCGGAGCGCCTGGCTCATCAGCCGCGCCTGCAGGCCGACGTGGGAATCGCCCATCTCGCCCTCGAGCTCGGCGCGCGGCACCAGCGCGGCCACCGAGTCGATCACGATGACATCGATGGCGCCCGACCGGACCAGGGTGTCGGCGATCTCCAGCGCCTGCTCGCCGGCGTCGGGCTGCGAGATCAGCAGCTCCTCGACGTTGACGCCAAGCTTCCTGGCGTAGACCGGGTCCAGCGCGTGCTCGGCGTCGATGAAGGCGCAGGTGCCGCCGCCCTTCTGGGCCTCCGCCACCACGTGCAGCGCGAGCGTGGTCTTGCCCGAGCTCTCCGGCCCGTAGATCTCGATCACCCGGCCGCGCGGCAGGCCGCCGATGCCGAGCGCGATGTCGAGGCCGAGCGAGCCGGTCGAGATCGCCTCGATGTCGATGTGCTGGTCGGCCTGACCGAGGCGCATGATCGAGCCCTTGCCGAAGGCGCGCTCGATCTGGCCCAGGGCGGCGTCCAGGGCCTTGCTTCTGTCAACGGCGGGCTTCTCGACCAAGCGGAGGACGCTTTCGGACATCGGTGGGGCTCCCCTCTTATTCCATGCCATCGCGGCGGCTGCAATGCGGTAAATGTACATGTTTTGTTCCCGTTTGCAAGCGATTCCGAAGTTTCTTTACTTTCAATCGGTTAGAGATTTGTTCCCAGAACGTTCCGGCCCATCCGGCGCCCCGGCGTCGCGCAGCGCCCTCACGACCTCCGAGGCGACCGCCGAGGCGATCGCCGGGGCGACCGAGCGCAAATGCAGGTCGCGCTGCGGGAAGGGGATCTCGATGTCGTTGGCGCGGAACCTGCGCCACACCGCGAGCAGCAGCTCGCTCGCCACGTTGCTGACGCCTTCGTTGGCGTCCTGGATCCAGAACCGGGCCTGCAGGTTCACAGATGAATCGCCGAACCCCGTCAGCAGGCAGCGCGGCGCCGGCGACTTGAGGATGCGGCCGACGTCGCCGCAGGCCTCGGTCACCAGCGTCATCGCCGCCTCGACGTCGGCGCCGTAGGCGACGCCGATGTCCACCTTGCGCCGCACCATGTTGTTGCTGTGGGTCCAGTTGATCACGGTGTTGGCGATCAGCACCTCGTTGGGGATCAGGTGCTCGGTGCCGTCGCGGGTCAGGACGGAGGCGTAGCGGGCGCCCAGGCTGGTCACCCAGCCGTAGCTGTCGCCAATCTCGATCACGTCGCCCGGCTTGATCGAGTTGTCGAGCAGCAGGATGATCCCGCTGACCAGGTTGGCGACGATGCGCTGCAGGCCGAAGCCGATGCCGACGCCGATGGCGCCCGACAGCACCGCGATGGCGGTCAGGTCGATGCCGACCACGTTCAGCGCCACCACGACCGCGACGAAGATCAGGGTGAACCGCACCAGTTGGGCGACGAGGACGCGCACCGACGGGGTCAGCCGCTCCGCCCGGCGCAGCCGCGACTGCAGCAGCCGCGCCATGGCCGAGGCGCCCCACAGCAGCAGCGCGCCCACGATCGCCCCCTTGAGCACCACGTAGAGCGACAGCCGCATCTGGCCCAGGGTGAGGGCGGCGCTGTCCAGCACCTCCACCGCGGGCCCGAGCAGGTGCAGGATGTTGAGCGCGGCGATCAGCCAGGCGACGACCGCGAAGAGCTGGGCCCAGAACGGATCGGCCACTGCCGAGCTGAACAGGCGGATCACCACCCACGCGGTCAGCAGGCTCGCCACCGTGCGCGCGATGCCGGCGTCCGCCCCCGCCCGCTGCATCGCCGCAGTGGCCGCCCAGAGCAGGATCAGCCAGAGGGCGGGCAGCAGCAGCTGAAGCACGGCGGCGCGCACGCGCGGCGGCGGCCAGTCCCGGCCGGCCGGCCAGGCCCGCTCGACCAGCCGCCGCGCCGGTCGCGACAGCAGCAGCGCCGCGAGCCCGGCCCCGACGATGGCAGCGGCCTGCGCCGCCGCATTCCACGACAGCAGCGCGACGGTAAGCGCTTCCCAGGCGTCGCCCAGCCCGTCCATGGCGTCGGCGACGTCGAGATCGGGCAGCGCGACCGACCGCGCGGCCGCATCCGCGGCTGTATCGCTGCTGTTGCCCTGCATGAGCCCCCCTGCCTCGGCCGTGGCGCGCGCCCGGCGGCGCGACATACCGACCGGATAACGCGGGAGGGGCTGCGGAGTGCCGCCGGTAAGGCGGCGGCGCGGTCAGGCGGCCGTCTGCGCCGTGTCGTTCATCACTTCCTTCACCTTGCCGGCGAGCTGCTGGAGGCTGAAGGGCTTGGGCAGGAAATGGACCGTCTCGCCCTCGCCGAGGCGCTTCCTGAAGCTGTCCTCGGTGTAGCCGGAGATGAAGATGACCTTGAGGTCGGGGTGCTTCTCGCGCACGTGGCGGATCAGCGCCGGGCCGTCCATGCCCGGCATCACGACGTCGGTGATGACCAGGTCGACCGGCTTCGTCGCATCGGACAGCAGCTCCAGCGCCACCTCGCCGTTGCGCGCCTCGAGCACGTTGTAGCCCTTGTTGCGCAGCGCCCGGGCGCCGAACAGGCGCACCGCGTCCTCGTCCTCGACCAGCAGCACCGTGCCGGCGCCGGTCAGGTCGCGGCGGGCCAGGGCGTCCTCCTTCGCGTCGGCACGCAGGTCGGCGGCATCGACCGCGCCGGTATGGCGCGGCAGCAGGATGATGAAGGTCGCCCCCTTCTCCGGCGCGGAGGAGACGTGGATGTGGCCGCCGGTCTGCTTGACGATGCCGTAGACGGTGGAGAGGCCGAGGCCGGTGCCGGAGCCGACCTCCTTGGTGGTGAAGAACGGCTCGAAGATCTTGTCGATGTGCTCCTGCGCGATGCCGTGGCCGGTGTCGATCGCCTCGATCATCACGTATTCGCCGGGCGGCACGCCGTACGCCGGCAGCCGCGGATCGGCGGCGCCGACGTTCGAGGTGCGGATCGTGAGCGTGCCGCCGTCGGCCATCGCATCGCGCGCATTGACGGCGAGGTTGACGACGACCTGCTCGAACTGGTGCTGGTCGACCTTGACCAGGCCGAGGTCGCGGCCGTGGATCAGCTTGAGCTCGATGTTGGCGCCGATCAGCCGGCGCAGCAGGTGCGACAGCTCGGTCAGCACGTCGGTGAGCTGCGTGACCTTGGGCTGCAGGGTCTGCTGGCGCGAGAACGCGAGGAGCTGGCGCACCAGGTTGGCGGCGCGGTTGGCGTTCTGCTTGATCTGCATGATGTCGGCGAAGGACGGGTCCTTGGCGCTGTGGCGCTGCAGCAGGAGATCGCAGAAGCCGATCATCGCGGTGAGCAGGTTGTTGAAGTCGTGCGCGACGCCGCCCGCCAGCTTGCCGACAAGCTCCATCTTCTGCGACTGCAGGAACTGGTTCTCCAGGCTCTTCTGGGTCGTCACGTCGATGACGTGGACGATCAGCCCGCTCGCCTCGCCCGCCGCGCTGTCGAGCCGCCCGGCGGTCAGCGCCGCCGCGACCGCGCCCGGGCGGCCCAGCCGCACCTCCAGGGCGGTCGGCTTGCCGGCGGCGGCCGTCGCCTCGGCGAGCCAGCCGGCGAGCCGGCCGGCGTCCTCGCGCGCGACGCACGCGGCCAGCGCCGTGCCGGCGAGGTCGGCGTCGGCGCGCCCGACCATGTGCGCGAATGTCGGGTTGGCTTCGACGACCTGGCCGGCGCGGTCGACCAGCACGATGCCGACCGGCGCATCCTCGAAGTAGCGGCGGAAGCGCTCCGCCGAATCGCCGATGCGGGTCGCCGCGGCGCGCTCGGCGTCGAGGTCGCGCACCAGGCTGCGGACCAGGCACACCCGGCCTTCGGCGTCGCGCAGGAACTTCTGGTGCACCAGGGCCGCGAAGGTCGAGCCGTCCGCGCGCTTCAGGGCGATCTCGCCGCTCTCCTCGCCGGGCAGCAGCGCGCACGCCAGGGCGCCCGCCGGAGCGGCGGCCGCGATGTCGGCGACCGTGGCGCCGGCGGTGAGCGCGTCAGGCGTCCGGCCGAGCCACGCCGCCAGCACCGGGCTGACGAACACCAGCCTGCCGTCGGCGGACGCGGAGTAGGCGCCGACCGCGGCGCCGCCGGCGAAGGCCGCCAGCCGGGCGTCCTCGGCGCGCAGCAGCGGCGCGACCGTAAACGGCGACGGCGGCTCGGCCACCGTCCACGCCAGGTGGCCGGGCTGGCCGTCGAGCGGGCGTACCCAGACGCGGACCACGGCCTCCCCGGCGCCGCTGGTATCCACGATCAGGTTGGCGTCGGCCGGCGCTCCGGCCGCCGCTGCGGCGCGAAGCCGCTCCAGGTCCGCCGCCGGACCGGCCGCGAAGGCTCCGAGCGGGTCGCCGCCGGGCGCGCCGAAGCGCTCGCGCCAGCGGCGGTTGGCGACCGTGCGGCCGTCCGGCCCGGTGACCAGGTGAGCGACCGGCAGCGCCTCCATGGTGGCGTCGAGCCGCGCTGCGGCGGCCTGCGCCGCCTGCGACTTGCCCCGACACCACAGGACGGCTGCAACCGCCGCTGCCGCGGCGATCAGCGCGATCGCTTCATACACCCGGGCTTTCCCCGATGAGGTTCTTGTTAAGATTAACGACTTATCGACTGCCGGGCCATAACGGGCCGATTTGGTAAAGGAACCCTTAACCCTGCGCCCCCAGGCTTGACTCGCGCCGGAGACAGGCGGATCGTAGCCGCGTTCCTGGGGGGCCCTGATAGGGGGCTGAGAGGCCGACGGTCCGGAACGGACAACGCGGCGACCCTTCGAACCTGATCCGGGTCATGCCGGCGTAGGGACGGGACCGCACTGCGTGAAGACCACACCCCCCATCGTTCCACTCGTCGACCGACGCCGCCCCAGCGGGCGGCGTGCCCGGATCTCTGCAATCGTTCACCCATTGCACGAGGTCCGACATGGCTGCCACCGACCACACGCCCTCTAGCCACACCCCCTCTAGCGTCACCACCGGCCCGATCCCGGGCTCGCGCAAGACATATGTCGCCGCGCCGGGCCGCCACGGCGCCGCGGTGCCGTTCCGCGAGGTCGCGCTTCAGCCGGAGGCCAACGAGCCGCCGGTCCGGCTCTACGACACCTCCGGCCCCTACACCGACCCGTCCGCGCGCATCGACATCCGCGCCGGGCTGGAGCGCCGCCGCACGGCGTGGATCGTGGCCCGCGGCGACGTCGAGGACTACGACGGCCGCGCCGTCACCGCCGCCGACAACGGCTATGCCGAGGCGCACCGGCTGGTGCAGCCGTTCCCGGTCCGCCACCGCCCGCTGCGCGCCAAGCCGGGTCGGATCGTCACCCAGCTCGCCTACGCCCAGGCCGGCATCGTCACCGCCGAGATGGAATACATCGCGGCGCGCGAGAACCTCGGCCGCTCGCTGGTGCGCGACGGCGAGTCGTTCGGCGCGGCGATCCCCGACGAGGTGACGCCCGAGTTCGTGCGCGACGAGGTGGCGCGCGGCCGCGCCATCATCCCGGCCAACATCAACCACCCCGAGGCCGAGCCGATGATCATCGGCCGCAACTTCCTGGTGAAGATCAACGCCAACATCGGCAACTCCGCCGTCACGTCCTCGGTCGACGAGGAGGTCGAGAAGATGGTGTGGTCGACGCGGTGGGGCGGCGACACGGTGATGGACCTCTCCACCGGCCGCAACATCCACAACATCCGCGAGTGGATCGTGCGCAATTCGCCGGTGCCGATCGGCTCGGTGCCGATCTACCAGGCGCTGGAGAAGGTCGGCGGCGTCGCCGAGGATCTGACGTGGGAGGTCTACCGCGACACCCTGGTCGAGCAGTGCGAGCAGGGCGTCGACTACTTCACCGTCCACGCCGGCGTGCGGCTGCGCCACATCCCGCTGACCGCGAACCGGGTCACCGGCATCGTCTCGCGCGGCGGCTCGATCCTCGCCAAGTGGTGCCTGGCGCACCACAAGGAGAACTTCCTCTACACCCGCTTCGAGGACATCTGCGACATCCTCGCCCAGTACGACGTCAGCTTCTCGCTCGGCGACGGGCTCAGGCCCGGCTGCAACGCCGACGCCAACGACGCGGCGCAGTTCGCCGAGCTCGACACGCTGGGCGAGCTCGCCAGGATCGCCAAGCGCAAGGGCGTGCAGGTGATGATCGAGGGCCCCGGCCACGTGCCGATGCACAAGATCAAGGCGAACATGGACCGCCAGCTCGCGGTCTGCGACGAGGCGCCGTTCTACACCCTCGGGCCGCTCACCACCGACGTCGCGCCCGGCTACGACCACATCACGAGTGCGATCGGCGCCGCCATGATCGGCTGGTACGGCACCGCGATGCTCTGCTACGTGACGCCGAAGGAGCACCTCGGCCTGCCCAACCGCAAGGACGTCAAGGACGGGGTGATCGCCTACAAGATCGCCGCCCACGCCGCCGACCTCGCCAAGGGCCATCCGGCCGCGCGGCTGTGGGACGACGCGCTCAGCCGGGCGCGGTTCGAGTTCCGCTGGAAGGACCAGTTCAACCTCGCCCTCGACCCCGAGACCGCGCAGGAATTCCACGACGAGACCCTGCCCGCCGAGGGCGCCAAGCTCGCCCACTTCTGCTCGATGTGCGGCCCCAAGTTCTGCTCGATGGAGCTGTCGCACCAGCTCCGCGACGCCGCCAAGGCCGGCATGGCCGAGATGTCGGAGAAGTTCAAGGACGGCGGCGGGCAGATCTACCGCGAGGCGGGGGCGGCGGAGTAGCGGCGCACGCGGACATCTTTCGCGCGGAGAGGCCCCCTCCCCCAACCCCCTCCCACGAGGGGAGGGGGTTAGAAACTCCCCCTCCCCTCGTGGGAGGGGGTTGGGGGGAGAGGGCGCCGCCGCCGGCCAAATCTCGCCCCGCCGCCCCGCATTCCCCGCCCCCGCGTTCCGTGCTAATCAGGTCGTGGCCCGCCGCCGAACGCCTGACCCGCGAGGGCACCGCCATGTCTGCGCACGACGCCGCCACGCTCGACGTGGCCCAGCTTCCGATCATCGACATCGCCCGCATGGACGGCAGCGCCGCCGATCGCCAGGCGGTGGGCGAGGCGGTGCGCGGCGCTTGCCTCGATACCGGGTTCTTCTACGTCGCCAACCACGGCGTGCCGCAGGCGCTGATCGACCGGACCTTCGCGGAGGCGGCGCGGTTCTTCGACTTGCCGATGGACGTCAAGCAGGCGATGGACCGGGCGAAGTCGCGCGCCAATCGCGGCTACGAGCCGTTCGGCGGCCAGACCCACACCGGCGGCACGCCCGACCGCAAGGAGGGCGTCTATTTCGGCATCGAGCGGCCGGAGCCGGCCGACGGCGTGTACAAGTTCAGCCAGGGCCCCAACCAGTGGCCGCCCGGCGTCCCCGGCTTCCGCGAGGCGATGGAGGAATACTTCGCCGCCATGATGGTGGCCGGCCGCCGGCTGTGGCGCGCGCTGGCGTTGTCGGTCCGCCTGCCGGAGGACTATTTCGAGCCCGGGCTGGACGATCCCATCGCGCTGCTGCGCCTGCTCCACTATCCGCCGCAGCCGCCCAACCCCGACCCGGGCGAGAAGGGCTGCGGCGAGCACACCGACTTCGGCGCCTTCACCATGCTGATGCAGGATTCCAACGGCGGCCTGCAGCTGCTCGACCGCCGGCGCGGCTGGGTCCACGCGCGCCCGATCCCCGGCACCTATGTCGTCAACCTCGGCGACATGATCGCGCGGTGGACCAACGACCACTTCAAGTCGACCTCGCACCGGGTGATCAACATCTCGGGGCGCGACCGCTACTCGATTCCGTTCTTCTTCAACGTCAGCGCCGACTACATGGTGGAGTGCCTGCCGACCTGCACCGGCGCCGGCGACCCACCGCGCTACCCGGCGGTGCGGGTGTCCGACTACATGACGAAACGCTACCGCGAGACCTACGGCAGCTGACGCCGGTCTGCCGGCCCCGCTGACCGCGCGGCGGCCGGGCGCTATCCTGCCGTCCGGCGACGGAGAAGAAGGACAGCGGGATGCGTCGGATCGCGATCGTCGGCGGCGGCCACGCCGGGTTGCAGCTCGGCATCGGGCTTGCCCGGCACGGCTACGCGGTCACGCTGGTCACCGACCGCACGGCGGAGGCGGTGCGCGACGGCGGCGTGCTGTCGACCCAGGGCATGCAGCACACGGCGCTGGAGCACGAGCGCGCGCTCGGCCTCGACCTGTGGGACGCCGAGGCGCCGCACCACGACTACATCGAGTTCCACCTGAGCGGACCCGGCGGCGCGTGCGAGGTGCACTGGCGCGCCGGCCTGCCGCGCCATGGCAACTCGGTTTGCCAGCGGCTCAAGATCCCGCGCTGGATGGCGCTGTTCGAGGCAGCGGGCGGCGCGGTGGAGATCGGGCGCGCCGACGCGGCCGCGCTGGACCGTCTCGCCGCCGCGCACGACCTCGTCGTCGTCGCGACCGGCAAGGGCGAGATCGGCGGGCTGTTCGCGCGCGATGCGGCGCGATCGCCCTATTCGGCGCCGCAGCGGGTGCTGTCCCTCACCTACCTCGCCGGCGTCGTGCCGACCGAGCCCGACCAGGGCGTGCGCTTCACCGCCGTGCCGCAGGTCGGCGAGTTCTTCCTGATGCCCGGCCTCACCACCACAGGCCCGTGCGAGATGATGGTGATCGAGGGCATCCCCGGCGGCCCGTTCGACTGCTGGGTCGGCCTGACGCCCGAGGCGCACCTTGAGCGCGCCAAGGCGATCCTCGCAGCATACGCGCCCTGGGAGGCGGCGCGCTGCGGCGACGCGCGGCTGACCGACCGCGGCGCGACCTTGGCCGGCGCGTTCACGCCGGTGGTGCGCCGGCCGGTCGCGACCTTGCCGTCGGGACGCCATGTGCTCGGCATCGCCGACGTGGTCATGCTGAACGATCCGCTCACCGGCCAGGGCTCGAACAACGCCAGCAAGTTCGCGCACCACTATCTGCAGCGCATCCTGGCGCGCGGCGCGGCGCCGTTCGACCGCGCGTGGATGGAGGAGACGTTCGAGACCTACTGGGCGGAGACCGCGCGCTGGGTCGCCGAGTGGTCGAACTTCATGCTGCGCCCGCCGACCCCGCTGGTGCAGGCGCTGCTGCACGCCGCCGAGCACAGGCCGGATATCGCCGACCGCTTCGTGCAGGCGTTCGACCAGCCGAAGCGGTTCTTCCCGTGGCTGTTCGACCCGGCGGCCGCGGTCGCCGAGTTCGGCGACTTCGGCCTGCCGCCGGAATAGGCGGCCGCAGGCCGCGCGACGCCGCGTCGCTTGTCCGCCGCCACGCCTCCGTAATAGGGTCCGCCGCCCATATCGAAGGAGGTTCACGTGCGTCGTATGTTCTATGGACTGCTGGCCGCGGCCGCCCTGGCCGCCCCTGCCGCGGCGCAGGGCGTCTACGCCATCGGCGTCACCCAGCCGGGGTCGTTGCTCTATGCCGGCGGCGCCGGCGTGGTGAAGGTCCTCGACGAGAAGCTGAAGATCAATGCGCGGCTGCAGCCTTATGCCGGCTCCTCGACCTACGCCCCGCTGCTCGGCCGCAACGAGATCGAGTTCGGGCTGATCAACGTCGACGACGCGGTCACCGCCTACAAGGGCATCGACAACTACGACGGCAAGCCGAACCCCAGCCTGCGCATCCTGAACGTGCTGTTCCCGCTGCCGTTCGGCGTGCTGGTGGCCGCCGATTCGCCGATCAGGACGATGCAGGAGCTGAAGGGCGTGCGGATGCCCGGCCAGTATGTCGGCATGTCGACCGGCCGGCGGCTGCAGGATACCGTGCTCGCCTCCGTCGGCCTGTCCAGCGCCGACATGCGGATCGTGCCGGTCGCCAACCTGTTCCAGGGGGTCGATGCGCTGGCGCAGGGCCGGGTCGACGCGGCCTCGATCGGGCCGGGAACGGCGCAGGTGCAGGTCGCCCACGGCGCGCTGTCCAGCCGCGGCGGCGTGCGCTACCTGTCGGTCGACGACAGTCCCGAGGGCGTGGCGCGGATGCGCGCGGTGATGTCGATGCGCCCGATCGTGATGAACCCGGCTCCGCATCTGCCGGGCATCGTCGGGCCGACGAAGCTGATCGCCTATTCGATGTTCTTCGTGAGCAACGACAAGCTGCCGGACGAGCTCGCCTACAAGGTGGTGCAGGCGCTGCACGCCAACAAGGAACTGATGGTTCCCAGCCACCCGGTGCTGCAGGGCTTCGACCCGGCGCGGATGTCGGAGAAGTCGGAAACGCCGTTCCATCCCGGCGCGATCAAGTTCTTCACCGAGATCGGGCAGTGGCCGCCGAAGGACTGACATCCCGGAAACACTTGATTCGACAGGCGGACCCGGCCATGTAAGCCGCAGGGCCGGGGTGGTCCGGGCCGCCGGGGGCGAAATGCGCGGCGGCGGGGAACTTTCTCTGCCGATCCGCGTTTGGAGCCAGCCCGCCATGTCCATCCGCCGTCTGTCGCCGACCGCCGCGCTTGCCCTGACCCTCGCCGCCGCTGGCGCCGCCCAGGCGCAGCAGCCGGAGTCGAAGGAGCACGACCCGTCGAAGCCCGCGGACTCGCGGCCGGCGATCGTGCTGCAGATGGAGAACGACTTCTTCTCCTGGGCGACCAACGAGGACCGCCACTACACCAACGGCCTGCGCATTACCGCGGTATGGCCGCACAGCAGCGTGTGGATCCCGTTCCTCGACACGATCGCGCGGCACGACCCGTTCGTCGACCTCGACGGCATGACGGTGCGCCGCAACTTCATCATCGAGGCCGGACAGAGCATCTTCACGCCCAACGACACCGAGGTACGGGCGCCGATCCTCGACGACCGGCCCTATGCCGCGTGGCTCTATCTCGGCACCGGCCTGCAGACCATCTACGAGAGCCCGCAGGGCGGCGATGCCATGATGGACACGCTGGTGGTGGAGGCCGGCGTGGTCGGCCGCTACGCCTTGGGCGAGGAGCTGCAGAACTCCGTCCACCGGCTGATCAACGTCGACGAGGCCAAGGGCTGGCGCAACCAGCTCGACAACGAGCCCGGCTTCAACATCAACTTCGAGCGCCAGTACCGCACCAAGCCGCTCAAGCTGTTCGACCAGCCCAGCCTGTCGACCGACGTGGTGCCGTCGTTCGCCTTCGCGGTCGGCAATGTGGCGACGCATTTCGGCTTCGGCGGCATCTTCCGCCTCGGCCAGGGCCTGGCGGTCGACTTCGGCCCGCCGCGCATCCGCCCCAGCCTGCCGGGGTCGGAGGCGTTCTACACCATGGGCGGGCTCGCCGGGTATCTGTTCGCCGGCGCCGAGGTGCGCGTGGTCGCGCGCGACAGCTTCCTCGACGG
>JBFWQM010000073.1:0-21342 GCA_050249455.1 Rhodospirillaceae bacterium
CATGGTGAACGCCCGCGGCGACACGCCGAACATGCACGACATCCTGACCGGCTCGAACGCCGACGGCACGCTGGTGCCGGGCAGCACCTGCGCCAACTGGACCTCCAGCGGCGACGGCAAGGCGATGTTGGGCCACCACGACCGCCAGGGCCTGCGCGACGACGCGCCGTCGAAGTCTTGGAACGCCTCGCACGATTCGCGCGGTTGCAGCCAGGACCAGCTCAAGTCGTCGGGCGGCAACGGCCTGTTCTACTGCTTCGCCGCGCAATAGCGACGCGTTGCGGCGGATGCGCCACCGCGCGCATCCGCCGTTGCCGCTCCTCCGGCGTCGGCGCATGATGCGGCGGTTTTCGAGCCGGGTGGGCGCATGGCGAGACGCGTTGAGGCGAGTCGTGCCGATCCGTCGCAGGACGTGCGGCCGGTCGGTCGGCTGACGCGCGAGAACATCCGCGACGCCGTCACCGGCAACGCCTTCGCGCGGGCGGTGGAATATCAGCGCGAAGGCCGGGTGCTCGAGATATCGATCGGCGACGATGGCCGGCGGGTGGCCGGGCGCGTCCACGGCAGCCACTGGAATCCCTACGTCGCCCATGCCGACCTGATGGACGGCGCCGACGACGAGGTCGAGGTGTGGGGCGAGTGCACCTGCCCGGTCGGCGCGAACTGCAAGCACGTCGCCGCCGTCCTGCTCGAGGTGCTGGCGAACCGCGACGACCATGCGGCGCGCGCCCGCG
Source organism: Rhodospirillaceae bacterium (assembly GCA_050249455.1). GTDB lineage: Bacteria > Pseudomonadota > Alphaproteobacteria > MPNO01 > VGEU01 > JBFWQM01. Next base: position 735 of record JBFWQM010000073.1, read on the forward strand.
TCACGCCCGCGCCGGCCGACGAGCCGCTCGACGAAGAGCTGCGCGCGTGGGTCGAGACGCTGGCCGATCTGGAACGGTCGGAATCCGAAGGCTACCCGCCCGAAATTCGCCAGCGGCTGGTCTATGTCCTGGCCTATGACCGCAGCGCCGCCCACGTCCCGGCGCTGACGGTGCAGCCGACGTCGGTGCGCCTGCTCAAGGACGACAGCCTCTCGGAAAAGACCAGCCTCTACAACATGGCGCAGGTGCTTCATGGCACTGCGGCGCGGTTCCTGAGGCCGTCCGACCGCGCCATCCTGCGCCAGCTCGGCGCCCGGCAGTCGGCCGCCGCCGGCCAGGGCATTCCGCTGACCGGTGAAGACATGACGGCGACGATCGCGGCCATCATCGGCACCGGCCGTGCGCGCTGGCATGGCGCGAAGGGACCTGCTGTCCTGGCCGGCCCGCCGCGGCGCGGCCGGTTGCATTGGCGTCTCGGCAACGACGGCGCGCTGCGCCCCGACGTCGCCATCGAGGGCGCGGACGGCCTGCGCCTCGTGCGCGCCGATGTGCCGTGGTACGTCGATGAGCGGACGGGCGCGGCCGGGCCGGTCGACACCGGCGTCGCGCCGCGCGTCGCGGCCGCGATGCTGGCGGCGCCTGCCGTCCCGGGGCGCCAGGCCGAACGGCTGCGCAAGGTGCTGGCCGAACGTGCGCCGGCGGCCGCGGCGGTCGAGCTGCCCGACGTGCCGCCGCCCGAGGTCGTGACGGCGACACCGACGCCGACCCTGCATCTGACCCTGCGCGAGGTGCCGCGCAATATTTTCGCCGTTTCCGCCTACGGCAGCCCGCCGCCGGACCCGTTCGCGCCGGACGGCCGCGTCGCGGTGGCGCGGCCGGCGATGCGCTACGGCGCGTTCGAGATCGGGCTCGGCGACCCGCGCCGCCAGCCGACGTTCAGCCGCGACGGCCGCCTCGTCGCGGTGCGGCGCGCGCGCAAGGCGGAGAGGGCGGCGGCAGATCGCCTCGATGCGATCGGGTTCAGCGCATTCGAGCTGCGCCATCGCTACCACGGTTCGGCGAAGGACCATCGCGGCGACCTCGTACTGGAGCACCTGCCCCGCACGCCGCAGTGGGCGGACGTGCTGTATCACGACATCCCGGCGCTGCGCGCCGAGGGATGGGACGTGCGCATCGACCCGGACTTCCCCTTGCAGCTTGTCCTGGCGGACGGCGACCTCGACGCCGCCTTCCGCGAAGGCAGCGGCATCGACTGGTTCGAGCTCGACCTCGGCGTCGAGGTCGACGGCGAGCGTGTCGACCTTGTGCCGGCCATCCTGCGCGCGCTCGCCGCGCACGATGCGGCGGCCGACGCCGACCCGCGCGGGCGCGCGCGGCCCTACCTGTTGTCGCTGGCGGACGGGCGCACCCTGGCGGTCCCGGCGGCGCGCCTTGCACCGATGGTGGCGGCGCTGCGCGAGCTGTTCGATGCCGGCGCGGTCGACCCGCAGGGCGGGCGGATCGGCTTCTCGAGCCTCGACGCCGCGGCCGCTGCGGCACTCGAGCACGCGACCGCCGATGGCGTCGCGTGGCGCGGCGGCGAGCGCCTGCGCGAGATCGGGCGCCTGCTGCGCGAGACCGGCGGCATTCCGCACGCCGCCGCGCCGGCGGACTTCAGGGCGACGCTGCGGCCGTACCAGCAGCGCGGCGTCGACTGGCTGCAGTTCCTGCGCGCCGCCGGCCTCGGCGGCGTGCTCGCCGACGACATGGGCCTCGGCAAGACGGTGCAGACGCTGGCCCACGTCGCGATCGAGAAGGCGGCGGGCCGCCTCGACCGGCCGGTGCTGGTGGTGTCGCCGACCAGCGTGCTGAACAACTGGCGCAGCGAGGCGCAGCGCTTCGCGCCGCATTTGTCGGTGCTGGCGCTGCACGGCCTGCAGCGGCGCGACAGGTTCGACGACATCGCGCGCCACGACATCGTGCTGACCACGTACCCGCTGCTGTCGCGCGACGGCGACGTTCTGTCAGAGCAGCCCTGGCACCTCGTCGTGCTGGACGAGGCGCAGACGATCAAGAACCCCGACGCGGTGACCACGCGCTTCGCGCGCCAGCTCGACGCGCGGCACCGGCTGTGCCTGACCGGCACGCCGCTGGAGAACCACCTGGGCGAGCTGTGGTCGCTGTTCTCCTTCCTGGCGCCCGGCTTCCTGGGCGACCGCGCCGGGTTCACGCGGCGCTGGCGCACGCCGATCGAGAAGAAGGGCGACGCCGAGCGCCGCCTTCTTCTGGCCCGCCGGGTGCGGCCGTTCCTGCTGCGCCGGACAAAGGCGGAGGTCGCCTCCGACCTGCCGCCGAAGACCGAGATCGTCGAGACGGTGACGATGGACGACGCGCAGCGCGACCTCTACGAATCGATCCGGCTCGCCATGCACAAGCGCGTGCGCGAGGCGATCGCCGCGCAGGGGCTGGCGCGCAGCCACATCGTGGTGCTCGACGCGCTCCTGAAGCTGCGCCAGGTTTGCTGCGACCCGCGGCTGCTCAAGCTCAAGGCGGGCGAGGCGCGCAAGGCCGGCTCGGCCAAGCTCGAGCGGCTGATGGAGATGCTGCCGCCGCTGGTGGCGGAGGGCCGCCGCGTGCTGCTGTTCTCGCAGTTCACCAGCATGCTGGCGCTGATCGAATCGGAGGCCTACAAGGCCGACATTCCCTACGTCATGCTGACTGGCGACACACGCGACCGCGCGACGTCGATCCGCCGCTTCCAGGACGGCGAGGTGCCGCTGTTCCTGATCAGCCTGAAGGCCGGCGGCGTCGGGCTGAACCTGACCGCCGCCGACACCGTGATCCACTACGATCCGTGGTGGAACCCGGCGGTGGAGGAGCAGGCGACCGACCGCGCCCACCGCATCGGCCAGGACAAGCCGGTGTTCGTCCACAAGCTGGTGATGCTGGACTCGATCGAGGAGAAGATGGAGGTCCTGAAGGCGCGCAAGCGCGACCTCGCCGCCGGCCTGTTCGACCCCGACGCCGGCACGACGCTCGACCTCACCGAGTCGGACGTCGAGGCGCTCTTTGCGGCAGGCTGAATGATGTTGCGCCGTCGCTTCCGTCGTCTGTCGCTCGCTGTCGCGAGCGCCCCCTCCCCCCAACCCCCTCCCGCGAGGGGAGGGGGAGCAACAAGCCCCCTCCCCTCGCGGGAGGGGGTTGGGGGAGGGGGCGTCTCCGCCTCGCGTTGCCGATGGCGCGACGAGGCGCGCGGTTTGCTCCTTTCAATCGCGCCGTACGCCTTGGGTCTGGCCACGCTGGTGGCCGCCGCGCCCGCGCCGGCCGCGTCGTGGGCGGACTTCGCGCGGCCGAGCGGCGGGCCGGCGCGGGCGATCGGCGGCGCGGCGAACGGCTGCATCGGCGGCGCGGCGATGCTGCCGCCGGACGGCGCCGGCTACCAGGCGATCCGGCTGTCGCGCAACCGCAACTGGGGCCATCCCGACACGGTCGCGTTCGTGCAGCGGCTGGGCCGGCGGGCGCAGGCGGCCGGCCTCGCGCCGTTCTATGTCGGCGACCTGGCGCAGCCGCGCGGCGGGCCGATGAGCTTCGGCCACGGCAGCCACCAGACCGGCGTCGATGCCGACATCTGGTTCAACCTCGATCCCAAGCCGGCGCTTGCCCCCGGCGCGCGGGAGGACGTGCCGCTGCCCGACATGGTGCTGGCGGACAAGAGCGCGGTCGACCCGGCGCGCTTCGGCGCGCCGCAGATCATCCTGCTGCGGCTCGCCGCGACCGATGCGGCGGTCGACCGCATCTTTGTGCACTGGACCATCAAGCGCGCGCTGTGCGACCGGGTCGCCGGCGACCGGTCGTGGCTGCGCCGGTTGCGCCCGTGGTACGGCCACGACAGCCACTTCCACGTGCGCCTGACCTGTCCGGCGGACTCGCCCGACTGCCGGCCGCAGGCCGCGGTGCCGCCCGGCGACGGCTGCGACGCCTCGCTCGACTGGTGGTTCGGCCCGAAGGAGGCGGCGCCCGCGCGCCCCGCCCCGCCGCCGAAGCTGCCGGCGCAGTGCGCGGCGGTGCGCGCCGCGCCGTGAGCCCGCCGCCGCCGCCGCGCTACGGGCTTCGGCGCACCAGCGACGGGCCGATGGCGCGCAGGTCGCGGCAGCCGGCCAGCGCCATCGCGACCTCCAGCTCCGCGCGCAGCATGTGCAGGACGTGCGCCACCCCGGCCGCGCCGGCGGCGGCGAGGCCGAACGCGTAGGGCCGGCCGATCATCACCGCGGCGGCGCCCAGCGCCAGCGCCTTCAGCACGTCGGTGCCGCGGCGGATGCCGCCGTCCGCCAGCACCGGCATGCGGCCTTCCACCGCCTCGACGATCCCGGGCAGCACGTCGATCGTCGCCGCCGCGGTGTCGAGCACGCGCCCGCCGTGGTTGGAGACGACGATTCCGTCGACCCCGGCCGCCGCCGCGGTCCGCGCGTCGTCGGCCGACAGGATTCCCTTCAGCACGAGCGGCAGGCGCGTGGCGGCGCGCAGCCGCTCCACGTCGCGCCACGTCGGCGCCGCGGCCAGCAGCGCGCTGCCCATCAGCACCGGCTCGCCCGGCGCGCCGCCCGCCGACGGCGCCGGGCCCAGGCCGCGCAGGTTCACCGCCTCGACGCCGGGCGGCAGCGCGAACCCGGCGCGCTGCTCGCGGTTGCGCGCGCCGTTGACCGGCGCATCGACGGTCAGGACCAGCGCCTTGTAGCCGGCGTCCTCCGCGCGCTGCACCAGGTCGCGGGTGAAGCCGCGGTCGTGCTGCACGTAGAGCTGGAACCATGGCGCCGCGACGCCCTGGCGCGAGATGTCCTCCAGCGCGACGCTCGCCTGCGTGCTGACCACCATGCCGGCGCCCATGGCCGCCGCCGCCGCGGCCGTGGCCAGCTCGCCGTCGGGGTGGCACAGCTTCTGGAACGCCACTGGCGCCAGCAGGATGGGGAAGGCGAGCTCGTGGCCGAACAGGGTGAGCCGGGTGCCGCCGCCGGCGAGGTCGCGCAGCACCCGCGGCACCAGCGCCAGACGTCGGTACGCCGCCGTGTTCTCGGCGAGCGTGAGCTCGTCCGCCGCCCCGCCGGCGACATAGGCCCACGCCTGCTCCGTCATCCGCTCGCGCGCGAACGGCTCGTAGTCCGCCACCGCGGCGATGGCGGCGGGAATCTGCTGCAGCTTGGCGAGCGGCGGGCGCATGGCGCGCCGCCGATGCCGCCGCCTAGGCTCGGTCCAGCCGGTACTTCAGACGCTTCGGGATGGCGAAGTCGGGCAGGCCCTCCGCCTTCCAGGTCTCCAGCGCGCGCTCCATGATGTCGCGCTTGGGCAAGGACAGCTCGCCCGAATCGATCGACTGCGTCGCGTCGATCACCACCTTGCTGCCGAGGTCGGAGACGCCGTCGCGCACCCGCACCGACGGGTCCATCGACTGCGGCACGAAGACGTCGCGGATGATGATGGTGTCGCGCGCCGGGTCGTAGCGCGAGTTCATCGCCCACTCCAGGTGCACGGGGTCGCGGATGTCGACGTCGTCGTCGACCACCGTGACGCGCTTGAGCAGCGAGGTCTCCGCCACCATGCGCCCGACGTGCTTGGCGTGGCCCGGCACCATCGGCTTCATCGCGACCACGACGTGCGCCAGCATGCCGCCGAACGTCAGGTCGATGTGGACGTCGCTCACCGTGCGCTGGCCCAGGTCGTGGCGCAGCATCTTCAGGATCACCGGCGCGTTGGACAGGCTCTGCAGCACGGTGCTTTCGGACGGCGGGATCTGGCTGGTGTAGCCGTAGAAGATCGGGTCCTTGCGGTGGGTGATCGCGGTGATGCGGATGACGGGGCGCGGCCCGACCGGGCCCATGTAGCCGGCGAACTCGCCGAACGGGCCTTCCGGCGCCATCTCGCCCGGCAGCACCTCGCCCTCGATCACGATCTCGGCGTTGGCCGGCACCTTGAGGTCGACGGTCTTGCACTTCACCATCTCGATCGCCTCGCCCTTCAGCCCGCCGGCGACGTCCATCTCGTCGGCGTTGGGCGGCAGGTTGGCGACCGAGGCGAGGTGGATCACCGGCTCGGTCGCGATCACCCAGGCGATCGGCGCCGGCTTGCCGCGGCTGGTGTAGGTCTGGGTGTGGATGGTGCCCTGGCGGCCGTTGCCCAGGTTGCAGATGACGGTGTGCGCGTCCTTCACCTGGGTGCGGTAGACGCCGATGTTCTGGATCGCGGTGTCGTGGTCGCGGGTGAACACCATCGTGGTGATGTAGGGCGCGACGTCCTTGCCCGGCGTCCACACCGGGATCGGCAGGATGTCGAGGCTGGCGTCCTTGCCGGTCAGCACCACCTCCTGGCAGACGCCGCGGTCGACCAGCTTGGGCGGGATCGGGTTCACCAGCGCCTTGACCCAGGTCTCGTTGAGGTCCTCCGGCTCGACGCCGAGCGCGAGGCAGTAGGTCTCGGGCGAGGCGCCGAGCGCGCCCGTGACCAGCTTCATGTCCGAGCCGGCGACCTTGTCGAAGAACAGCCCGACGCGCTTCTCGGCCGGCAGCGCCTGGTACATCCACTTGGCCAGGCACGCCGGCTCCCACATCCGGTCGACCGTCTTGCCGATCCGCTTGAGCTTGCCCTTCTGGTCGAGCACGGCAAGGAAGTCGCGCATGTCGCGGTACGCCATCGTCCGATCCTTTGAATTTCGTGAGTCGGCTACTTATGGCCCCGATGACGGCATCAGGGCAACCACCCAGGGGCTTTGACCGGGGCGGCAACGCTCTGCTAGCGTCTGTGGAACAAAAGAGCACAGGAGGCTTACCGCCATGGCGCTCGACGGCAATCCGGTGACCGGCCCGTTCGTATGGACCCGCGCGACGGCCCCCGCGCCGTCTGCCTGGACGTGGCGGCTGACCGCCGGGCACCATGCCGACATCGACCGCGCGCTCGCCGCGGTGCGCCGGCGCGGCTTGGCGCTGGAGGACGTGACGGCTGCGGACTTCCCGCTGCCTTCGTTCGCCGGCGACCTCGCGGCGATCGAGCGTGCGCTCAGCCGCGGCCCCGGCTTCGCGCTGGTGCGCGGCCTCGACATCGCCCGCTACGGCGAGGACGACCTCGGCCTCATCTACTGGGGCATCGGCACTCATCTCGGCGTCGGCGTGTCGCAGAGCTACGAGGGCGACAAGCTGGGCCACGTCATCGACCGCGGCGAAACCGGGCGCTACTACACCGCCGGCGGCGAGATCGAATGGCACATGGACCCGGTCGACGTCGTCGGCCTGCTGTGCCTGCGCAAGGCGGAGGAGGGCGGCGAAAGCCGCATCGCCAGCTCGTTCGCCATCCACAACGCGATCGCTGCGGACGCGCCGGCGGTGCTGGCGCCGCTCTACCGCGGCTACCACTATTCCAGCCGCGCCGCCGACCGGGTCGCAGAGCCGACCTACACGCCGCACCGGGTGCCGGTCTACGCGGAAGACACCGGCGGCCGGCCGGCCTGCTTCTACCTGCCGCTGTCGATCCGCAACGCGACGCGGTCGGGCGTCAGCCTCGACGATGCCGAGCGCGACGCGATGGCGCGCGTCGATGCCCTGGCCAACCGGCCCGAGTTCTACGTCGAGATGGAGTTCGAGCCCGGCGACATGCAGTTCCTCAACAACCGGGTCATCCTGCACGGGCGCACCGACTACCGCGACGCCGCCGACCCGGCGCTGCGCCGCCATCTGCTGCGGCTGTGGCTGATGAAGCCCGACTGGGCGCCGCTGCGCCCGGACATGCGCATCCACGGCGCCGGCGACAAGCTCGGCGGCGGCATCCCCAGGAAGGCGCCTGCCGGGGTGTAGCCGGCCGGCAGTTGTCCGGCGGCGACACCCACCTCACCCGCTCGCTGCGCTCGCACCCTCTCCCCCCAGAAGGGCGGAGAGGGCTTTTTTACTGCTCCCTCTCCGCCCTCGGGGGCGGAGAGGGTCGGGGTGAGGTGGGGGCCGCGGCGTCCCCGCCGGCAGGATCGATCCAGCACGTCCCGAGACACGGCGCTTCCTCGACCAGGCAGCTGCGGGTCGAGCCCGCGCACGACCCGTCCATCGCCCGTAACCGCCGCTTCATGATTCGTGCGCTAGCCTGTCCGGTCGCTCCCCGGGTCCGGGGGAAACGGAGCCATGACCGGAAGCCACGAATTCGACCTGTTGTGCATCGGCAGCGGGCCGGCGGGCCAGCGCGCCGCCGTCCAGGCCGCGAAGCTGCGCAAACGGGTCGCGCTGATCGAACGCGACGTCGACGTGGGCGGCGTATGCCTGCACACCGGCACCATCCCGTCCAAGACCTTCCGCGAGGCGGTGCTGTCGTTCGGCCCGCCGCGCCACGACGCCGCGAACGGCTGCGCCCATGCGGCCGAGCGCGCGACGGCGCAGGCGCTCCTGTCGCGGGTCGGCGCCATCGTGCGCAGCGAGGCGCGGGTCCAGCACGACCAGCTGCGGCGCAACGGCGTCCAGCTGATCGCCGGCACCGCCTGCTTCACCGGCCCCAACGCGGTCGCGGTGCAGGCCGCCGGCGGCGCGCGCGAGGTGACGGCGGAGAAGGTGCTGATCGCGGTCGGCACCCGGCCCAGCCGCAGCGCCGACTTCGCCGCCGACCTGCCGTGCGTCATCACCAGCGACGACATCCTGCGCCTCGCCGAGCTGCCGCGCAGCCTGATCGTCATCGGCTGCGGCGTGATCGGCATCGAGTACGCCTCGATGTTCGCCGCGCTCGGCGTGAAGGTGACCCTGATCGACGGCCGCGACCGGCCGCTCGAATTCCTCGACCGCGAGATCGTGGACGAGCTGGTCCACCAGCTCAGGAAGCACATGGTGACCTTCCGCCTCGGCGAGGCGGTCGAGCGCATCGACTGCCGCGACGGTCCGCCGCAGCAGGCGGTGGTCCACCTGAAGTCGGGCAAGCGGATGGTCGCCGACCTGGTGCTCGCCTGCACCGGTCGGGTCGGCGCGTCGGACACGCTGGGGCTCGACCGTGCCGGGCTGTGCGCCGATTCGCGCGGCCGCATCCGGGTCGACCAGACCTTCCGTTCCGAGGTCCCGCACATCTTCGCCGCCGGCGACATCATCGGCTACCCCAGCCTGGCGGCGACGTCGTCGGAGCAGGGGCGCCTCGCCGCCTGCCACGCCTTCGGCGTCGCGGCCGAGCCGATGCACGACCACTTCCCGATCGGCATCTACGCGATCCCGGAGATATCGATGGTGGGCGAGCCCGAGCACGCGCTGACCGCCCGCCAGGTCCCCTACGAGACCGGCATCGCGCGCTACCGCGAGATCGCGCGCGGCCAGATCCTGGGCGACGATTCGGGCATGCTGAAGCTGATCTTCCACGCCCGCACGCACAGGCTGCTCGGCGTGCACGCGATCGGCACCGGGGCGACCGAGCTGGTCCACATCGGCCAGGCGGTGCTCGCGCTCGGCGGCGGGGTAGACTACTTCCTGCGCACTGTCTTCAACTACCCGACGCTGGCCGAATGCTACAAGGTCGCCGCGCTCGACGCGCACAACAAGCTCACCCTGTGAGGGCGGCGTCACCGATGCGACTTCGCGTCATACGCGCAGTCGATGCCCTGAGGTCCGGTAAAGCGTCGGACTCGCCATAATCAACAGGGTCATGCGCGGATCAAGTCCGCGTACGAGTCCACTTTTGAAGGCGGTTCGCGATCCAGGTCCGAATCTCGGTCCGACGATGAGCGTCCGGACCGCCCACCTTGTCGTCAGCCGCCGTCAGTAGACGTCGGGCACGTACATCTCCGGCGGGACCGGGGTGCGGTGGTAGTCGGGATTGTGCACGCGGGCGGGCAGGATCACCTGCGGCCGCTCGACCTCGTGGTAGGGGATGCGGCCGAGCAGGTGATGGATGCAGTTCAACCGCGCCCGCTTCTTGTCCACCGCCTCGACCACCCACCAAGGCGCCTCGGGGATGTGGGTGCGCTCCAGCATCGCCTCCTTGGCTTTCGTGTAGATCTCCCACCGCCGCCGCGACTCGAGGTCCATCGGGCTCAGCTTCCACTGCTTGATCGGGTCGTGGATGCGCATCTGGAAGCGCAAATGCTGCTCGTCGTCGGTGATGGAGAACCAGTACTTGATCAGGACGATGCCGGACCGCACCAGCATCTTCTCGAACTCCGGCACGGTGCGGAAGAACTCCTCGACATCGTCGTCGGTGCAGAAGCCCATCACCCGCTCGACGCCCGCGCGGTTGTACCAGCTGCGGTCGAACAGCACGATCTCGCCGCCCGCCGGCAGGTGCGCGACGTAGCGCTGGAAATACCATTGGGTCCGCTCGCGCTCGCTGGGCGCCGGCAGGGCGGCGACGCGGCACACGCGCGGGTTCAGCCGCTGGGTGATGCGTTTGATCACGCCGCCCTTGCCGGCCGCGTCGCGGCCCTCGAAGACGACGACGACCTTGAGCTTGTTGTGGACCACCCAGTCCTGCAGCTTGACCAGCTCGCGCTGCAGGCGGAACAGCTCAGTGAAGTAGCGGTGGCGATCGAGCGACTGCTGCTCCGGCGCCGCGCTCAGCCCTTCCAGCATCGCGGCGAGGCGGTCGTCGTCGATCTCCATCTCGAGCTCCTCGTCGAAGCTGTCGGCGATCTCGGCATCCGCGCGCCGCATGAAGTCGCTTACGCCCTTGTCTGCGTCGTTCATGTCGTGGCTCCCGTCTCGCCCCCAGCACCGATAGCCTGCGGATATGGCGGGTTCTTGACAGTCCCGGCGCCCGCAAACGAAGCGCGGCGCCAAGGGGCGCCGCGCGAGGGCTTCGGCCGCACGAACGCGATCAGTGGTTGGTCGCCGCGGCGTGTTCGTCGTCGGCGTAGGCGAGCTGCGCCGCCGCATCCTTGCCCTTCAGCATCGAGGTGCGCAGCTTCTCGAAGGCCCGCACCTCGATCTGGCGCACTCGCTCGCGCGAGATGCCCAGCCGGGTGCTGAGGTCGCCCAGGGTCAGCGGCTCCTCGCGCAGCCGTCGGGCCTCCAGGATCTCGCGTTCGCGCCCGGTCAGGTCGGCCATCGCCGCCCGCATCCGATGCCGGCGCTCCTGCAGCTCTTCCGCCGCGCCGAGCATGTCCTCGTGGTCCGGCGCGTCATCGACCAGCAGGTCCTGCCACTCGTCCTCCGAATCGGCGCCCAGGGTCGCATTGAGCGACTGGTCGGGCCCCGACAGGCGGCGGTTCATCTCGACCACCTCGTTCTCGGACACGCCCAGCGCGTGGGCGATGGCGTCGACCGTCTCCGGCGACAGGTCGCCGTCGGAGATGTGGCGGTGGCGCGCCTTGAGCCAGCGCAGGTTGAAGAACAGCTTCTTCTGCTCGGCGGTGGTGCCGACCTTGACCAGCGACCAGCCGTGCAGCACGAACTCCTGGATCGCCGCCCGCACCCACCACATGGCATAGGTGGACAGCCGGAAGCCGCGGTCCGGGTCGAAGCGGTCAAGCGCCTGCATCAGCCCGACATTGCCCGCCGCGACCAGGTCGCCCAGCGGGATGCCGTAGCCGAGGAACCCCTTGGCGATCTTCACCACCAGCCGCAGATGGCTGCCGACCAGCCGGTCGGCCGCGGCCGCCTCGCGGCGGTCGCGCCACGCCACCGCCAACTCGTGCTCGGTTTCGGCGTCGAGCAGGTCATAGCGGCGGATTTCCCGCAAATAGCGCGACAGATCGTCATCGATAGTGGTTGCCCGCATCACTTCACACCCTTAGACGATGATGAAATCGTCCCCCGTTATTGTCACACGCGACCGGCATGGATTTCCGACGCCTTGCGGCATTCGCACCCGATCATCAAAACGTGACCGCCCCCGCGCCGTTCCGTTCGGAAGAGGCACCTTTTTGTGAACGGCTGCAGGATTGGCCCACGCACGGCGGCTCCCTCATGTTTGGAACGAACCGGGAACTTTTCAAGGTGCCGGGCTTTCGCGGCGCCCGACGGCCCTTCCGACCCAGTCCACCTATCCTTGTTCCCACCCGGGACGCATGGTTCCGCCCGATCATGGTCAAATTATGTCGCAATGCAGCGAAAGCCATGGAGGGGCCGTTGACACCCGGTTGCCGCGATGAGATGGTCCGCGCATGAGCGCACGCACCCGCACGACCCATCGTCGTTGGTGGCGGCCGGCCTGACAGGCGGCCTCCCGGCGCTACGTGCGCATGTGATCCAGGCCGCCGCGGAAACGGCGGCCTGAAGTGTCTTCAAAGCCTTGTTTCCGACCCCGGCCCGACCAGGAAAGGAAGCAGGCATGCCGTCCCCCCGAAACGAAGGCGCCGAGACCTATCGAACCGCCGGCGGCGTCGCCGTCCGGCGCAGCGCCGAGACCCGGCCCTACGAGCGCGCGATCGAGCCGCTGATCGATGCGCTGGACGGCCGTCGCGGCGTCCTGCTGGCGTCTTCCTTCGAGTACCCCGGCCGCTATACCCGCTGGGACGTCGGCTTCGCCGACCCGCCGCTCGCCATCGCCGCGCGCGACCGGGCAATGCGGGTGACGGCGCTGAACGAACGCGGCACGGTCCTGTTGCCGGCGGTGCGTGCGGCGTTGGCCGGCTGCCCGGCGGTCGCCGCGCTGGCGGAGACGCCGAACGCGCTCGACGTCGCCGTCGCCGCGCCTGCCGGCGGCTTCACCGAGGAGGAGCGGTCGCGCCAGCCCTCGGTGTTCTCGCTGCTGCGGGCGCTGGTCGCCCATTTCGCCTGCCCGGCCGAGGGGCATCTCGGGCTCTACGGGGCGTTCGGCTACGACCTCGCCTTCCAGTTCGAACCGATCGCGCGCCGGCGCGAGCGCGATCCGCGCCAGCGCGACCTCGTGCTCTATCTGCCCGACGAGATCCTGATCGTCGACCACCGGCGCGAAGCCGCGACGCTGTTCCGCTACGACTTCGCCGTCGAGGGCCGCGACACCGCCGGCCTGCCGCGCACCGGCGCGGCGGCGCCGTTCCGGCCGGCGACGGCCGCTGCCGGCTGCGACCATGCGCCGGGCGAATACGCCGCCACCGTGCGCCGCGCGCGCGAGGCGTTCGCCAGCGGCGACCTGTTCGAGGTGGTGCCCAGCCAGACCTTCTTCGAGCCGTGCCCGGCGGCGCCGTCGGCGGTATTCCGCCGGCTACGCGCGCGCAACCCGGCGCCGTACGGCGCGCTGATGAACCTGGGCGACGGCGAGATGCTGGTGGCGGCCTCGCCCGAGATGTACGTCCGGGTCAGCGGCGACCGGGTCGAGACCTGCCCGATCTCCGGCACCATCGCGCGCGGGCCGGATGCGATCGGCGACGCGGCGCAGATCCTGGAGCTGCTCAACTCGGCCAAGGAGACGGCGGAGCTCACCATGTGCACCGACGTCGATCGCAACGACAAGTCGCGCGTCTGCGTGCCGGGCAGCGTGCGGGTGATCGGCCGCCGCCAGATCGAGATGTATTCGCGCCTGATCCACACGGTCGACCACGTCGAAGGCCGGCTGCGGCCCGACCTCGACGCGCTCGATGCGTTCCTCGCCCACACCTGGGCGGTGACGGTCACCGGCGCGCCGAAGCGCTGGGCCATGCAGTTCATCGAGGACAACGAGCGGTCGCCGCGCGCCTGGTACGGCGGGGCGATCGGCATCATCGGCTTCGACGGCTCGCTCAACACCGGGCTGACGCTCCGCACCGTGCGCATCCAGGACGGCGTCGCGCAGGTGCGGGCGGGCGCCACCCTGCTGTTCGATTCCGACCCCGACGCGGAGGAGGCGGAGACGCGGCTGAAGGCCTCTGCCTTGCTCGACGCGATCAAGCGGCCCGACGCGCCGGCAGCGGGCGGCGCCGCGGCGGGGCCGCAGCCGGGAAGCGGCCGGCGCATCCTGTTCGTCGACCACGAGGACTCGTTCGTCCATACGCTGGCGGCCTATTTCCGCGAGACCGGGGCGGAGGTCGCCACCCTGCGCGCGCCGCTTGCCCGCGCCCGGCTGGGGGCGGAGCGGTTCGACCTCGTCGTCCTGTCGCCGGGACCGGGCACGCCGGCCGACTTCGATGTGCCCGAGTCGGTGCGCATCGCCCGCCGGCTCGGCATCCCGGTGTTCGGCGTCTGCCTCGGCCTGCAGGGGATCGTCGAGCACTTCGGCGGCCGGCTGTCGCAGCTCCCGGTGCCGGTGCACGGCAAGCCGTCGGCGATCGCGCACGCGGGCGGCCGGCTGCTCGACGGCCTGCCGCCGCGCTTCGTCGCCGGGCGCTACCATTCGCTGGTCGCGGTCCGCGACAGCCTGCCCGACGCGCTCGCCGTCACCGCCGAGACCGACGACGGCACCGTGATGGCGGTGGAGCACCGCGACGAGCCGATCGCCGCGGTGCAGTTTCACCCGGAATCGATCCTGTCGCTCGACGGCGGCGTCGGCCGCCGCATCATCGCCAATGCGGTGACGCGGCTGTGCCGGGGGAGCGCCGGTCAGTAGACCGTGAGGCCTTCGGCGATGGCGACCCGCCACAGGTCGGGCAGGCGCGCCAGCTCGGCGGCGACCGCCGGCGCCGCGGCGGCGCGCACCGCCGCCGGATCGGGCGGGGCGGGCGCACGCACGCGCAGGTGGACGGCCGCGGGCTCGTCCACCGCGCTGCCGATGCGGCTGACCAGCCAGCAGCACACTTCGCCGCTGCCGCCCAGCCGGTCGTGGACGGCCTGGGCGATGCGGCCGGCGGCGATGCTGTAGAGCTTGCCGACGTGGCTGCGCGGGTTCTTGCCCGCCGCCGCCTCCATCGTCATCGGCCGGAACGGGGTGATCAGGCCGTTGGCGCGGTTGCCGCGGCCGACCTCGCCGTCGTCGCCGGACTCGGCCGAGGTGCCGGTGACGGTCAGATAGAGCCGGCCGGCCGCGATGTCGTCGGCGGCGTTGACGGCGACGGCGACCTCGGCGTCCGCGGCCTCGCGCGCCGCCGCCGCCGCCAGCGCCGCCGCCGTGGCGCAGGCGTCGCGATAGGCCGCCGCGTCGCGCAGATGGCGGTCGATCATCGCGCACGCGACGGTAAGCGCGATGCGGTCGCCGCGCCGCACGCCCATCACCTTGACGTCCTCGCCCAGCGCCGGGCGGGCGTCGCGGGTCGCGGCGTCGTTCAGCCGCGCCGCCGCCGCGCGCACCGCGCGCTCCAGCCGCGTCGCGGGTGCGAAGCCGACGCCGCACGAGGTGTCGTTGGCGAGCGGCCGGTCGGCGCCCTGCGCGAAGAGCCGCGTCAGGTCGGTCGAGCCGCCGCGGACCAGGCAATGCAGCGCGACGTGGCGGTCGGGGTCCAGCGCGCGCAAGTTGGATCGCAGCCAGTCGCGTGCCGCGGCGATGCCGATGTCCTCCACCGGCACGTCGATCCCGCCCGCCGCGCGCGTCGCGCGCCCGCACAGATAGAGCGCGATCGGCGCCAGCACCCGCCCGCCGCCGAGCGCCGGCGCCGCCGCGCCGCCGTGCAGCAGCGCCTTGTCGACGTTGTGGTGCAGCACCGCGCCGAAGCGGTCGGCATAGAACGCGCAAAGCCGGCGGCTGAACGCCTCGGCGATCGCGTCGCAGATGGTGTCGGGGTGGCCGAGGCCCTTGCGCTCGACGATCTCCACCGGATGGCCGTCGGTCGGCACCCCGGCCTCGGTCTCGACGTCGATCTCCATCGCTGCCTCCTCCGGCCGGCGGAACGATCGCTATCTAATCGATCGGCGGGGCGCCCGACTTGATCTATGTCGCAGACCGCCGGCCGCCGCCCGGCTAGCATGACGGCCAGGAAGGGAAAGGATTCGCGTCATGCGTACCGCCATGACCGTGCGTATCTCGCCGAGCGGCCCGATGCTGTCGCCGTTCTTCGCGAAATGCCAGTTCGTGCTGTTCCTCGACCCGGACGGCGTCGCCCAGGAATGGATCCGCAACTACGAACGCCAGAGCGCCATCCTGGCGGCCTGGATTCTCGGCGAAGGCGTGCGCCGCCTGGTCTGCGGCTTCATCGATCCTGTCGCCGCGGCCGCACTGCTCGGCGCGGGGCTGGACGTGCGGATCGGACCCTGCGACCTCCCGGTCCGCGAGGTCCTGCAGCTGTTCGAGGCGCTGCCCCGCGCGCGCGACGGCGCATCGGCAGGCGGCTGATCCAGGTTAAAGCCGGCGCCGCCGCGGCACGCCATATTATTCAAGTTATCCCCCGTTCAGGAGAACGGCCATGCTGAAGGCCAAGGACATCATGACGGCGCCGGTGGTCACCGCGACGCCCGAGACGACCGTGCGAGAGATCGCCGAGACGCTGCTGAAGCGGCACATCAGCGCGATGCCGGTGGTGGACGAAAAGAACCAGGTGGTCGGCGTCGTCAGCGAGGGCGACCTGATCCGCCGGGCGGAGATCGGCACCGACCAGCGGCACCGGTCATGGTGGCTCGACCTGTTCGCCGACCCGGCGGCGGAGGCCGCCGACTACGCGAAGTCCCACGGCCTGCGTGCGCGCGACGTGATGTCGCGCAAGGTGATCACGGTCGGTCCCGACGCGACCCTGGTCGACATCGCCGAGATTCTCGAGAAGCACCACATCAAGCGCGTGCCGGTGCTGGAGAATGGCCGGCTGGCCGGCATCGTCAGCCGGGCGAACCTGCTGCAGGGTCTCGCCATGTCGGCGGCGAAGCCGCTGGAGGCGGCGACCGCCGACGACAACGCCATCCGCGAGCGCATCGTCGCCGCGCTGGCGCGCGAGCCGTGGGCGAGCGTCGGCACCACCAACGTCACCGTCGCCAAGGGCGTGGTGGAGTTCTGGGGCACCGTCGGCTCGGCCGAGGAGATGCGCGCCTCGCGCGTGCTCGCCGAAGGCGTCGCCGGCGTGAAGTCGGTCGACGACCACCGCGGCCTGCGACCGCTGGCGGGGACTTCGGGCCTGTAGCGGCGCGACGACATTGCAGAGGGCGAGGCTACCCACCTCACCCTCCCCCGCCGCTTTCGCGACGGGTCCCCTCCCTCTCCGCCCACTTTGGGGGAGAGGGTGCGAGCGCGGCGAGCGGGTGAGGTCGGCGGCCTCGCTGTCGTGGCCGCATGCCCAACCTCAATCGCTGTCGGGCGACATCACCAGCGGTGCCAGCATCGCGCGGATGTCCTCGGGCATCGCGGTCGACTTGCGCGTGGCGAGGTCGAAGAACACCTCGACGCTCTCCTGCGTCGCGCACAGCGCGTTGGTGTCGGCGTTATAGAGGCGCGCCAGGTGGCGGACGCTGCGGTTGCCGACGTGGGTGAAGGCGCTCTTCACCACGATCAGCTCGCCGGCGCGCAGCTCGTGAATGAAGTCGGTCTTGGTCGAGGCGACCACCAGGGTCACGCCGCGCTCGCGGATCCTGGTCTGCGGCAGCCCGGCCACGCTCCATAGGTGCCAGCCCGCGTCGTCGAAGAAATGCGCGTACCACCGCACGTTCATGTGGCCCAGGAAGTCGCAGTTCCATGGGAACACGACGCTGCGGCACGTCTCGACCCAACCCGTCATTTTCGTCAGCCCTGCTTTTCGCCGAGGATGGATTCGCGCGCCTTCTTCAACGTCTCCGGCGACATCTTCATGATGTCGGTCACCGCCTTCTGGACCTCGGCGGCGGAAGCGGGGTCCAGGGTCATCTGGCGCGTCTTGGCGTCGGCGACGAAGGCGGGATCCTTCATCGTCGTCTCGAAGGCGGCGATCAGCGCGTCGATGCGGTCCTTCGGCACGCCCGGCGGCAGCGCCAGGCTGCGCCCGATCGGGCTGCCGGAGGAGATGAAGGCGCAGATCTGCTTGTCCTCCGGCGTCGTCGCCAGGTCGATCGCCAGCGGCACGTCGGGCAGGTCCGGTTCCTTGCGCAGGCCGAACTGGAACAGCGGCACCGCGTAGCCCGACTTGACCCATTCGCCGCGCAGCGACAGCCAGCTGCCCCACGCGAGCGAGATGCCCTGCACCTCGTTGCGCTCGATCGCCAGCATCGCGTCGCCGGACGACTTGTAGCCCATCACGATCTTGAACTTGGTGCCGAACAGGTCGTTCATGAGCTGCGGCATGTAGAACGTCTGCGAGCCCTTGCCGGTGGACCCCAGCACGACTTCTTTCGTCTTGAGCTCGGCCAGCGTCTTGGCCGGCGCGTCCTTGCGCACGGCGATCACCGAGTTGACGACGACCGAGGTGCCGAGCCAGGTGAACTCCTCCGACTTGTACTTGACCTTGTCGGGCTCCAGCAGCTGGCTGATCACCATGGTGTCGGGCGGCATCCAGATGTAGCTGCCGTCCTTCGGCGCCACCGTGAACATGTAGTTCGAGGCGCGGATGCCGCCGGCGCCCGCCATGTCCTGCACGACGATGTTGGGCTTGCCGGGGATGTGGCGCTCCATGTGCTGGGCAATGGCGCGCGAATAGAGGTCGTAGGTGCCGCCGGCGCCGAACGGCGTCACCAGGGTGATCGTGCGGCCCTTGTAGAACTGCTCGGGCGTGTCGGCGTGAGCCGGCGCGGCGACGGCCAGGAACGCGGCGGCAATCAGCAGCGGTCGCAAATGCATGGGGACCTCCGGTCGGGGAGCGGCGCGGCGACAGTATTATCCGCCGCGCGCCGCAGCAAGCGCGGCCCGCCGCAGCGCCGTCGCCGCCAGGTCGGCGGTGCGCCCGTCCGCGGCCGCGACCACGCCGTAGACGTCGCGCGCCGCCGCGGCGCCGATCGCCCCGTCGCGCAGGTCGCGCACCACGAGGTCGGGATCGCGCGCCAGCGGGTCGCCCCAGCCGCCGCCGCCCGCGCCGGCCAGCGCCAGCGTCATCGGGCGGGCCGGCAGCACGCCGTATTTCGGCGGCGCGAAGCCGTCGCCGTCGCCGTCGTCAAAGTCGATCCGCATGACGGCTTCCTTCCCGGTGCCGCCGCCGTCCACGCCGTAGCCCGACGGCGTGCGCAGCCCTTCGCCGCGCAGCGACACGACGGACGGCACCGCAACCTCGACCGCGTAGTCGAGCCCGGTGCCGCCGCGGAAGCGCCCGGCGCCGCCGCCGTCGCAGCGCATCGCCTGGCGCAAGTAGCGCACCGGATAGGACTGCTCCGACAGCTCGACGTCGGGCAGATAAAGGGCGCCGAGGCCGACCAGCCCCCCGGAGCCGTTGAAGCCGTCGCGACCCTCCACCGCGCCGGCGCCCGCCGCGCCGGCCCAGTGGTACATCACGAACGGCGCGCCGTCGGCCTGCCGCCCCGACATGGTGGGGGCGGAGTTCTTGCCCCAGCCGGCGCACGACCGCGTCGGGTCGGCCTGGCCCAGCGCCTGCCAGATCGCGTGGATGATCTCGGTCGCCGGCGCGATGGTGTTCATCGTCATCGGCGCCGGCGGGCGCGGGTTCACCAGGGTGCCTTCCGGCGCGACGATGGTGATCGGCCGGTACGTCCCTTCGTTGCCCGGCAAATCGGGGCCCAGGAACGCGATCACCGCCATGTAGACCGCCGACCACGTGTTGGCGATCGAGGAGTTCTTGAACCCCTTCATCTGCGCGTCGGTGCCGGTGAAGTCCACCGTCATCGCCTCGCCCGCGATGGTGACCGCGACGCGCATGCGGTACGGCCGGTCCTCGAAGCAGTCGGTGTCGGTGCCGTCCTCGCCGCGCCAGGTGCCGTCGGGCAGGGCGGCCAGCTCGGCGCGCATCCGCCGCTCGCCGAGGTCGAGGATGCCGGCGAAATAGGCCGGCTGCTCGTTCGATCCCAGCTCGCGCGCCAGCGCCGCCACCGCCTCGCCGCCGATGCGGGTGGAGCCCAGCATCGCGCGCAGGTCGCCGTCCATCAGGTTGGGCGCGCGCGAATTGAGCAGCAGCAGGTTCCACACGTCGTCGCGCAGCTCGCCCTTGTCGACCAGCTTAACCGGCGGCAGGCGCAGGCCTTCCTGGAAGATGTCGGTGGCGGCGGAGTTGTAGCCGCCCGGCGCACCGCCGCCGATGTCGGACTGGTGGCCGCGGTTGCAGCAGAATGCGACCAGCCGGCCGTGCGCGAACACCGGCCGCGCGATCACCCAGTCGGGCAGGTGGTTGCCGCCCGCGGCATATGGGTCGTTCAGCACGTAGGCGTCGCCGTCGGCGATGCGGCCGGCGAACGCGGCCAGGAGCGCGCGCGCCGCCAGCCCGCCGCCGCCGGTGTGGATCGGCAGTCCGTCGGCCTGCGACAGGATCCAGCCGTCGGCATCGGTGATGAAGCAGGAGAAGTCGTGCGCCTGGCTGAACAGCGGGCTGCGCGCGGTGCGCATCATCACCCAGCCCATCTGGCGCGCGATGTGGTCGAGGCGGTTCTGCACCAAAGTCAGCCGCACCGGGTCGAGCGTCATGCCGCTCCCTTCGCGTCGATGTGGACCAGGTAGTTGCCGGCGTCGTCGACCTCCAGCACGTCGCCGGCCCCGACGACGATGGTGGTGGTGAGCTCCTCCACCACCAGCGGCCCGTCCAGCCGGTGGCCGGGCGCCAGGTCGGGCCCGGCGTAGACCGGCGCGGCGCGGCGGCCGTGGCGCTCGTCGATCCACACCGACCGCGTCTCCGCCGGCCGCGCCGGCGCGGTCGCGCGCGGCAGACGGACCGGCGGCGGCAGCGGCAGCCGGCCGATGCCGACCAGCCGCAGCTTGACGATCTCCGCCACCGACTCGGGCTGGCGGTGGCCGTACAGGCGCTCGTAGGACTCCTCGAACGCAA
>JBFWQM010000074.1:0-21118 GCA_050249455.1 Rhodospirillaceae bacterium
ACGTGGCGGTGGTGGAGGCGCAGCAGCGCGCGCTCGGCGCCCGCCGCAACCCGGCGCGCATCGACGTCAACGCCGACAAGCCGACCATCCAGGCCCGCCGCCTCCTCGCCGGCCTGATCGCGGCGGAACAGGGCGCGGCGTGACGGTCGCCGTCCGCCCCGCCGTCGCAGCCGACTTCGACGCCTGGCTGCCGCTGTGGCGCGGCTACCAGGCGTTCTACGAGGTCGACATCCCCGCTGAGTCGACTGCGCTGACGTGGCGGCGCTTCCTCGACCCCGCGGAGCCGATGCACGCGCTGGTCGCCGCGGACGACGGCGGGCCGCTTGTCGGCGTCGTCCACTACATCTTCCACCGCTCGTGCTGGACCGCCGGCGACTACTGCTATCTGCAGGACCTGTTCGTCGCGCCGGAGCGGCGCGGCGCCGGCGTCGGCCGGGCGCTGATCGAGGCGGTCTATGCCGCCGCGGACGCCGCCGGCATCGCCCGGGTCTACTGGCTGACCCACGAGAGCAACGTCGCGGGCCGCCGCCTCTACGACCGCATCGCGCGGAACAGCGGCTTCATCCAGTACCGCCGCCCGGCCTGACGGATTCAGATCCCTACGATCGTCTGGCCGCCGTTGGGCGACAGGACCTGGCCGGTCATGAAGTCGGTCTCGCTGGAGGCGAGCCAGCAGACCGCGTAGGCGATGTCCATCTTGTCGCCCAGGCGGCCGAGCGGGACGGTGGCCTCCACCGCCTTGATCGCGTCCCAGCCCATGCTGTTGATGGTGAGGTCGGTGACGATCAGCGCCGGCGCGACGGCGTTGACGTTGATGTTCCATGGCGCCAGCTCGCGCGCCCACGCCTTGGTGTAGCCCAGCATCCCGGCCGCGGCGCCGACGTAGTGCGAGGCGTTGAACCAGCCCTCCATCGCGAAGTTCGACGAGATGTTGACGATCTTGCCGCTCTTGCGCGCCTTCATGCCGGGCACCACGGCCTTGGTGGCGAAGAACGACGCCTTCATCTTGATGTGGGTCATGTCGTCCCAGATCTGCTCGTCGACCTGGTCGACCGTGCGCTTGTTGCCCTGTATGCCGGCGTTGTTGACCAGGATGTCGATGCGCCCGTGCGTGCGCTCGGCGCCGGCGATCCCGGCGGTCAGCGCGGCGATGTCGGTGGCATCGACCGCGACGACGCTGGCGGCGCGGCCCTTCCCCCGCACCGCCGCGGCGGTCTCCTCCGCGTTTGCCGCGTTGACGTCGAGCACGATCACGTCGGCGCCGCGCTCGGCCATCAGCTCGGCGTGCGTGCGGCCCATGCCGCGGCCGCCGCCGGTGATCAGTGCGACCTTGCCGTCGAGGCGGAGGGTGGGGGGGACCATTTCCGACATTTCCTTTGCTGCAGGCGCCACAGCCGTCCGCCTATTCCCCGGCCGCGCGTCCTGGCGACGCGGTGCGTCGCGCTTGCGTGGCTGCGTCGTCCAGCGTGCCGTCGTCGTCCACTACCACGCCGTAGTCGCGTTCGGCCGACTCGCGCGAGACGTAGCCCTGGCGCACGTCCTCCGCCACCCGCGCGGCCGGACGCTCGGCCGGGTCGCCGAAGCCGCCGCCGCCGCCGGAGCGCATCAGGCAGGCGTCGCCCGGCTTGAGCACGACCGACAGCACCTTGGCGTTGGGGAAGTCCTCGATCATCTTGCCGTCGCGGCGCAGCGCCACCTTGTTGCCGCTGCCGGGCAGGCCGCCGTCGAGGCCCCACGGGCGGCAATGCACGCGGTCGACCTGGGCGTTGAAGTTCATCGGCGCGCGCGCTTCCGCCAGCCGCTCGATGCCGAGGCCGCCGCGCTGGCGTCCCGGCCCGCCGGAATCCGGCACCAGCGCGTGGCGCTCCACCAGCAGCGGGTACTTGGCCTCGAGCTGCTCGACCGGGCTGTTGTGGGTGTCGCCGTCGTTGAGGCAGACGGTGGCGCTGACCCCGTCCTGGGTCAGCTTGGCGCCCCAGCCGCCGCCGAGCGGGCCGAGGATGCCGATGAACAGCCGGCGCTCCTTCGGCGAGATGCCGTTGATGTTGGCGATGCAGAGGTCGGCGTGGTGGCCGGCGATGACGCGCTCCGGCATCACCGGCGCCATCGCCTTGAAGATGGTGTCGACGATGGTCATCGGGAACGTCATCCACCACCGCATCGGCGCCGGCTTGACCGCGCTGACCACGCGCCCCGGCGGCACGATGGTCTTGAGCGAGCGGAAGCTGCCGTCGTTGATCGGGTAGTCGGTCGGCGAGGTCAGGCACTTGTAGGCGACCTGGGTGCAGGCGTAGCCGGTGGTGATGCCGGAGTTGTAGAACCCGCGCACCTGGCGGCTGACCTCGCTCAAGTCGATGGTCATCTCGTCGCCCGCCACGGTCACCCGCACGCCGATCGGGATCTGGCGGCCGATGTCGATGCCGTCGTCGTCCATGTAGGACTCGGCCTCGTAGACGCCGTCGGGGATCGAGCGGGTGCGCGCGCGCGCGGCGGCCTCCGCCTTGTCCATGATCGCGCGGATGCTGGTCAGCACCTCGTCGCGACCGTAGCGGTCGATCAGCTCGAGGAACCGCCGCTCGCCGGTGCGGATGGCGGTGAGCTGCGCCCGCCAGTCGCCCATCGCGCGGTCGGGCAGGCGGACGTTGGAATGGATGATGTCGAGCAGGTCCTGGTTCGGCTCGCCGCGGCGATAGGCCTTGAGCACCGGGATCTGGATGCCCTCGGAGAAGATGTCGGTGGTCATGCCGCCGAGCTGGCCGCCGACGTCGGGCCAGTGCGCCATGCAGCAGGCGAACCCCACCAGGGTGCCCTGGTGGAAGATCGGCAGGCTCATGGTGATGTGGTTGAGGTGGCTGCCGGTGATGTAGCTGTCGTTGGTGACCAGGATGTCGCCCGGCTCGATGCCGTCGCGGCCGAACTTGGCGAGCTTGGCCTTGATCGTCTCGCCCATGCCGCGGATGAACATCGGCAGGCCGAGGCCGATCGAGACCGTCTCGCCCGCGGCGGTGAACAGCCCGACCGTGAAGTCCAGCGCCTCGTAGATGATCATGTTGTAGGCGGTGCGCATGAGATTGGTCTTCATCTCCTCGGTCACCGCGAGGACGCCGTTGCGCACGATCTCCGTCATCACGGGATCGGCGTCGTGGACGGGCGCGCTCATCGCCGCCTCCCTGCGCAATCGATGACGAGGTTGCCGAACGGATCGACGGTCAGGCTGTCGCCCGGCAGCACCACGGTGGTGGACGCGTATTCGTCGATCAGCGCCGGCCCGGCGATGCGGTTGCCGGCCAGCAGTGCCGGCCGCGCGAAGGTCGGCGTGTCGACGAACCCGTCGGCGACCGCGAAGCAGGCGCGCCGCGACCCGGTGCGCGCCGCCGGGGGCGGGTCGGCCGTTCCGGTGTCGATGCGCTCCAGCGGCGGCTTCTTCATCGGCCCGGCGACGGTGGTGCGCAGGCTCACCACCTCCGCCCGCTCGGACGGCGCGGAGGTACCGTAGCGCACCTCGTGGACGGCATCGAACCGCGCCTTGACCGCATCGCGGTCGCGCGCGGCGAACAGCTCGGCCGGAAGGTCCACGGTCACCGCATGCTCCTGGCCGACATAGCGCATGTCGGCGGCGCGCGCGACGGTCGCCGCGCCGCTGGCGAGGCCGGCAGAGCGCACGGCAGCGATGCCTTCGGCCTCCATCGTGGCGTAGAGCGCCTCCATGTCGTCGAACTTCATCTCGTCGAGCGGCGTGAACCAGGTCCGCACGAAGTCGTAGCGCAGGTCGCTGAACAGCATCCCGAAGGCGGAGAAGTGGCCCGGCGCGCGCGGCACCACGACCCGCGCGATGCCGAGCTCGCGCGCCACCGCGGCGGCGTGCAGCGGGCCGGCGCCGCCATAGGCGACCAGCGCGAAGCGCGCCGCGTCGAGCCCGCGCTCGGTGGTGACGCCCTTCACCGCGTAGGACATCGCGGTGGCGGCGATGCGCAGGATGCCTTCGGCGGCGCGCGTCGCGTCCATGCCGAGCGGACCGGCGATCCTCTCGGTCAGCGCGCGCTCGGCAGCGGCGGCGTCGAGGTGCATCTCGCCGCCCAGGAAGCGGTCGGCGCCGAGCCGGCCGAGGACGAGGTTGGCGTCGGTCACGGTTGGCTGATCGCCGCCGAGGCCGTAGCACGCCGGCCCCGGCTCGGCGCCGGCGCTCTGCGGCCCCACCCGCAAGCTGCCGTCGTCGGCCAGCCAGGCGATCGAGCCGCCGCCGGTGCCGACCTCGAAGATGTCCATCATTGCGATCTGCACCGGCAGGCCTTGCTCGTAGCCGCCCAGCATCGCGTGGCCGGTGGTCAGCGGCGCGCCGTCGTGGATGACGCCGGCCTTGGCCGTGGTGCCGCCCATGTCGAAGGCGATCGCATCACCCAGCCCGGCGGCGCGGCACAGCGCCTGCGTGCCGATCACTCCGGCGGCGGGGCCGGATTCCAGCATGCGGATGCATTGGCGCCTGGCGACGTCGGCGCCGAACAGGCCGCCGGTCGACTGCACGACCAGGAAAGAGCCGGCGAAGCCGGTCTCCTTGAGGTGCGCGTCGATGCCCTCCAGATAGCGCTGCACGCGCGGGCCGATATAGGCGTTGGCGGCGACGGTGGAGCAGCGCTCGAACTCGCGGTATTCCTGCGACAGCTCGTGCGAGGCGCTGATGAACGCATCCGGCAGCGCCGCCTGCAATATCTCGCGCGCCCGCAGCTCGTGCGCCGGGTTGGCGTAGCAGTGCAGGAACAGGATCGCGACCGCCTCGGTCCCCATCGCCTTCAGCCGCGCGGCGAGCGCGTGCAGCGCCGCCTCGTCGAGGGGCGTGCGCACCGCGCCCTCGGCATACATGCGCTCGGGCACCTCGAAGCGCAGCGCGCGCTCGATCAGCGGGACGTGCTTCCGGAAATAGAGGTTGTAGGAGTCGGGCCGGTTGACGCGGCCGATCTCGTAGATGTCGCGGAAGCCCTCGGTGATGATCAGCGCCGTCTTCGCGCCCGTCCGCTCCAGGATCGTGTTGATCGCGACCGTGGAGCCGTGCAGGAACAGCCCGGCGTCGGCATAGGCGACGCCCGCCTTGTCGACACCCGCGTTGATGCCCTCGACCATCCGCCGCGGGGTGGACAGCGCCTTGCCCAGCCTCAGCCGGCCGGTCGCCTCGTCGAACGCCGCGACGTCGGTAAAGGTGCCGCCGATGTCGACGGCCAGGCGCAGGGTGGGCTTCACGCCGGTATCGGGCACGCACGGGTCTCCGCTTGCGGTGGCGGCAGACTGTCGATGAAACCGGCCGGACGGTCCAGCGGGAATCCGCCGCTCAGGCCGGCGCGTCGTCGGCCCGGCGGCCGATCAGCCAGAGGATGCCGTTGGTGTCGTCGCCCGGCTGCGGACGCGCCTCGCCGGCCCAGCGGCCCTCGGCGACGAAGACCAGCACGTCGAACAGGTAGTCGGCCGCGCCGCCGCCGTCTTCGTCCTCCTCCAAGGGCAGGCGCAGAACAGTGGCGGCGAGCTGCCAGACGGTCGCGTCGGTCGTCTCGGTCAGCCGCAGCTCCTCGACGTCCACCGCCTCGACCGCGTCGGCGGTGCCGATGAATTCGTAGGAATCCGGGCCCATCTCCTCGCGCGGATAGAGGATCGAGGCGCCGTCGAAGCTGAGCTCCAGCGGCGAGCCGTCGTCCTCGGCGCCCATCGCGGCGCGCAGCTCGCGCACCCGGCCGGGGTCGTCGACCGTGATCGGCGGCGGCGGGCCCACGTCGGCCCGGTAGGCCACCGCGGCGAACTCGAACTCGACGGTCTCGCCGACGTCATAGAGGTCGCGGTTGGCATAGAACTCGGTGTCGAAGAAGGTGATCGTCGGACCGTCTGTGCCCGGCAGGTGACCGGTGACCCAGCCCTCGTAGCCGTTCTCCCAGGGGATGATCTCGTCGATCACGATCGGATGGCGGATGCCGCCGCGCACATAGGGGTAGGCGCTGACCAGGTCGCTGCCCTCGCGGTCGTCGTCGGTGGTCCCGGCGACGATGGCCAGCGCGCACAGGCCGATGTCCGGCCAGGCGAGCCCGGCCGCCTCGCCGGGCTCCAGGAACGTGTCGCGCTCGCCCTCCACCATGTCGCCGTACTCGACGACCCGCGGGATCCAGCTTTCCAGCAGCGCCGGCACGTCGTCGGTCAGGCAGGCCCAGTGGTCGCCGTGGATCTGGTGTTCCTCGAGCATGGCGGTCTCCTGCGGCGGACGATGGCGTTCAGGCGTTCGAATCGACTACGCGCGCGAAGGCGCGGATGGTCAGTGGATTTCCGCCCTACAGCGCCGGCGCCTCGACCGCGCGGCAGCCCGGCGCCGGGCGCAGAGGCGCGCCCGTCCTGGCCTGCAGCTGCTCCAGCGTGACACCGGGCGCCAGTTCGCGGACGACGAAGCCGTCCGGGTCGAGGTCGATGACGGCGAGGTCGGAATAGACGGTGGTCACCACGCCGAGCGCGGTGAGCGGGTAGCTGCAGCGCTCGACCAACTTCGGCGCGCCGTCGCGGGTGGTGTGCTCGGTCATCACCAGGCAGCGCTTCGCGCCGACGGCGATGTCCATCGCGCCGCCGACCGCCGGGATCGCGTCGGGGGCGCCGGTCGACCAGTTGGCGAGGTCGCCGTTGGCGGCGATCTGGTAGGCGCCCAGCACGCACAGGTCGAGCCGGCCGCTGCGGACGACCGCGAACGAGTCCGCGTGGTGGAAAAACGAGCCGCCGGGCAGCAGGGTCACCGGCTTCTTGCCGGCGTTGACGAGGTCCCAGTCGAGCGCGTTGGGGCCGGGGTCGGGGCCCATGCCGAGGATGCCGTTCTCGCTGTGCAGCACGATTTCGCGCCCGGCGGGCAGGTAGTTCGCCACCAGCTCCGGCATTCCGATGCCGAGGTTGACGACCGCGCCGTCGTGGATGTCCTGCGCCACGCGCCAGGCGATCTGCCGCCGGGTCAGGCTCATGCGCGCGCCCCCTTGGTTAGCAGCAGTTCGTTCTCGCGCACCGCGTCCGCCACGGCGACGACCCGGTGGACGAACACGCCCGGCGTCACCACCGTCTCGGGCGGGATCGCGCCGAGCTCGACGACCGTGTTCACCTGCGCGATCGCGACGTCGGCGGCCATCGCCATGATCGGGTTGAAGTTGCGCGCCGCCATGCGGAAGGTGAGGTTGCCCCAGCGGTCGCCGCGGTCGGCCTTGACCAGCGCGAAGTCGGCGCGCAGCGGATGCTCGAGCACGTAGTCGGCGCCGCCGAACGACCGCACCTCCTTGCCGGCGGCGAGCGGCGTGCCGACCGAGGTCCGCACGTAGAACGGCCCGACCCCGGCGCCGGCAGCGCGGATGCGCTCGGCCAGCGTGCCCTGCGGCACCACCTCGAGCTCGATCCGGCCGGCCCGGTACAGCGTCTCGAACACCTCCGAATGCGACGACCGCGGATAGGAGCAGATCATCTTGCGCACCCGGCCGGCCTCCAGCAGCGCCGCCAGGCCGATGTGGCCGTTGCCGGCGTTGTTGTTGACCACCGTCAGCTCGCGCGCGCCGTGGTCGATCAGGGCGTGCACCAGCTCGGTCGGGCAGCCCGCCTCGCCGAAGCCGCCGATGTGCACGACCGCACCGTCGCCGATCCCGGCGACCGCCTCGGCCAAGGTCGCGACCCGCTTGTCGATCATGCGGCGGAGGGTCGGGGGCGGGGCGGCGGATGTCAAGCTTCCCCGACAGTTCGTCATGGCCGGGCTTGTCCCGGCCATCCACGGTTTTTTCCAGTTGTTGCGAGAGGCATCGAAGGGCGACAAAGCGAAAACACGTGGATGGCCGGGACAAGCCCGGCCATGACGACTTGAAATGGAAGGGCCGCCATCGATGACCCGACTGCTGGAGGGCGTGCGCGTGCTCGACCTCACCAACGTGCTGGCGGGGCCGTTCGCGGGCTACCAGCTCGCGCTGCTTGGCGCCGACGTCGTCAAGGTGGAGGTGCCGGGTTCCGGCGACCTCGCGCGCCAGCTCGGCGCCGACCCGGCGCTGGCGAAGGCGGGCATGGGCGCCTCGTTCCTGGCGCAGAACGCGGGCAAGCGGTCGCTGACCCTGAACCTGAAGGCGGCGGCGGGGCGCGCGGTGTTCATGCGCCTGCTCGCCACCGCCGACGTGGTGCTGGAGAATTTCCGCCCCGACGTGATGGACCGGCTCGGCCTCGGCTACGGCGCGCTGGCGGCGGCGCGGCCGGGGCTGGTCTATTGCGCGATCTCCGGCTTCGGACAGGACGGGCCGCGCGCCGCCGCGCCGGCCTACGACCAGATCGTGCAGGGGCTGTCGGGCGTCATGGCGGTGACCGGCACGGCGGAGACCGGGCCGCTTCGGCCGGGCTTCCCGGTCGGCGACACGGTCGGCGGGCTGACGGCCGCGTTCGCCATCGCCGCCGCGCTCTACCGCCGCGCGCAGACGGGCGAGGGGCAGTTCATCGACGTGGCGATGCTGGATTCGCTGCACGCGGTGATGGGCTGGGTGGTGTCCAACTACCTGATTGCCGGCGAGGCGCCGGTGCCGATGGGCAACGACAACTTCACTGCCAGCCCGTCGGGCGCGTTCCGCACCGGCGACGGCCTGCTCAACATCGCGGCCAACAAGCAGGAGCAGTTCGAGGCGCTGTGCCGCGTCATCGCACGGCCCGCGCTGGCAACCGACGACCGCTTCCGCGCCCGCGGCGACCGGCTGAAGCACCGCGCGGCGCTGACCGCGGCGATCGAGGAGGCGCTCGCCGCCGACGATGCGGCGGCGTGGGAGGCGCGGCTCAATGCGGCGGGCGTGCCGGCCGGCCGCGTGCTGTCGGTGCCGGACTCGCTCGCCGACGCGCAGGCGGTGCATCGCGGCATGTTCAGGACGTTCGACGGCGCGCCCGGCGTCGGCCACGCCTTCGCCGTCGCGCGCACCGGCTTCCGGCTGGGCGGGCGGACGCCCGACGTCGATGCGCCGCCCCCGGCGCTCGGCGCGGACACCGACGCGATCCTCGAATCGCTCGGCTACGATGCGGCGGCGATCGCGGCGCTGCGCGCCGGCGGCGTGGTGTAGGCGCTCAGTACCACAGCCCGAACGGCGTCCAGCGCGGCCCGCGGGCGACCGCGGCGCGCAGCGCCGGCGAGCTGTCGAGCGCCGCCAGCGTCCGCAGGTGCCGGCCCGGCGGCATCGCCTGCAGCCGCGCCACCCGGTCGGCGGTGGTGGGGTGCGAGCGCAGCAGCGACGGCTCCGGCAGGCGGTAGCCCGGCATCACCATCTGCTCCCACATGCGGCCCTGGTAGCGCTCCAGCATGATGAGCGCGGAGGCGAGCGCCTCCGGATCGCCCGACAGCACCGCCGCGGTGTGGTCGGCGTCGTATTCGCGCGTGCGCGACAGCGCGAGCTGCAGCAGCACCGCGATGGTCGGCGCGCCGATCAGCAGCAGCGCCGCCAGCCACGGCGCCGGCGCCGCGCCCGCGATGTAGAGCGGCAGGCTGATCATCACCAGCAGGATGCCGGCGAACGCGAAGGTGCGGGTCAGCTTGGTCACAACGTCGGCGATGGTCATGATGCGGATGTCGCCGTGGCGGACGTGCGCGATCTCGTGCGCGAGCACGGCGGCGATCTCGCGCGCGTTGAGGCCGCGCAGCAGGCCGTCGGTCAGGGCGATCGCCGGGCCTTCGCGCAGTTCCACGGTGAACGCCTGAATCATCCGGCTCGGGATGTACACGAGGTGCGGCGGGCCGGGCAGGCCGGCGCGGTCCGACAGCTCGCTCAGGATGGCGTAGAGCTCGGGCTGCTCGCGCGGCGTGATCGGGCGCGCATGGTAGAGCCGCAGCAGGATCGACGCCGACGCGCGGGTGCCGAGGAACAGCAGCACTGCGCCGAGCCCCACCGCCCAGGCGATCCCGGCCCAGCCGGCGAAGATCCAGCCGATCGTCGCGACCAGCAGCGACATGCCGCCGAGCAGGACCACGGTGTGGAGGAAGTTGCGCAGGCGGTAGGCTTCGGCCATCGGGAGTCGCGGCGGGTTGCTGCCTGAGAAGTGGCGGCGCGGCCGCCGCCGATCAAGCCGCGGCGGCGAGCCGGCCGGCGACGGCGCGCGCGACGGCGACGCCGCTCAGATACGCGCCGTGCGCGGTCGAGAAGAACTCGGGCGAGCACGCCTCGCCGGCAAGGAACACGCGCTCGTCGAACGGCGCGGCGAGGTCGGCGCGGCGGTGGGCCTCGCCGGGCAGCGCCGCGGTGTAGCCGCCGCGGATCCACGGGTCGGATTCCCATGCCGTCGTCGCGGCGCCGGTGACTCGCTGCCGGATCGCGCTGCCGAAGATGGCCGCCAGCTCGTCGAGCGCGTGCGCCGCCATGCCGGCCGGCCCCAGCGCCTCCAGCTCCGACGCGGCGCTGCCGCCGACATAGCCGATGGCGAGGCCGCTGCCGGCGGGGCGGATCTGGAAGCCGATCAGGCCCTGGCCGCGGGCCGAGAAGCCGACGGTGCCCGGCGCGGCGTCGCCGAACACGTCGCGATCGAACTCGAACGCCACCTTGTTCGCCATCCCCATCGGGATGCCTGCGATCGCGGCCAGCACAGAGTCGGGCAGCGGCGGGTCGAAGCGGAGGGCGCCGGCCGCCAGCACGCCGTTCGAGACGGTGACGATCGCCGCGCGCGCGGCGAGCGCCCCCGCCGGCGTCTCGACCCGGACGAGCTTGCCGCGGCCGTCGATGCGCGTGGCGGGCGTGTCGAGGCGCACCGGCACCCCGGCGCCGTAGCGTGCCACCAGCGCGCCGTAGCCGTCGATCACCGGCCAGTCGACATCGGTGTCGCGGTAGAGCGCGAAGTCGAGCGTCGAGGCGCGCGGCGGGTCAGCGCCCGAGAACGCCGCGACGAAGCGCGCGAATGGGGCGCTCCAGCGCGGATGCTTCGGCAGCACGTCGGCGACCGCGACGTCGCGGCCGTCGTTGCCGACGGCGACGATGGCGTCGAACGAGTCATCGAAGAAGGCGTCCCATTCCTGCTGCTCCGCCGGGTCGGCCCAGCGATCGCCGAAATGGATCAGCCGCGGCCGCGCACCGCGGTCGTAGCGGAAGCCGAGGCGGTCGGCGATTCCGGTGAACGGGTTCTCGTCGGCGGAATGCAGCCAGTAGCAGCCATGGTCGAATGCCGTGCGCAATCCGGCGGTCGCGGTGTAGGCGCGCCCGCCGATGCGGTCCTTCGCTTCCAGCACCGCAACCGTGCGACGCGAGTCCACCAATGTCTGCGCGGCGGCAAGGCCGGCCGCACCGGCGCCGACCACGACGACGTCGACATCATGCGAATCGGAATAGGGCATAACTGCTTGTTTGCCACAGGGGCGAACGCAATACTCGCACGATCAAGCGCGGTGGCGCACGCACGGGCGAGCAGGGATCAAGGGACTGTATCGTCTTCCCGTCAGCATTGGTACCGACGATCCGCCGTTTTCGACTGGCGCGGTGCGGCCCCGCGCCGGCGCGAAATCATTCGCCGCGCCATTCGCCGACCATCTCCGTCAGCCGGCCGAAGTCGAGGATGGTGAGCGTGTCGCGGTCGCGCCGCACCAGGCCGTTGCGCGCCAGCTCGCCGAACACCCGCGCCACGGTCTCGCGCGTGGTGCCGATGCGGTTGGCGATGTCGCCGTGCACCGGGATCGGGTGGATCGCCGAGGTGTTGTCGTCGGCCAGGCAGGCGAGGCCGAGGCGCAGCAGCTCGGCGTAGACCCGCTCGTGCGCGCCCAGGGTCGAGAGGTCGAAGATGCGCTCGGTCGACCGGCGGATCATCGCCGTCAGGTGGCGCAGAAGCGCCAGCGACACCGGCGGGCGCTCGGTGACGAAGCGCAGGAAGTCCGCCGGGCCCAGGGTGGCCACGATGGTCGGTTCCATCGCCAGCACGGTGGCGGAGCGCGGCTGGCCGTCGATCGCCGCGAGCTCGCCGAAGCAGCCGCCGGCGCCGATGTCCTCCAGGCTTACCTCGCGGCCGGAGGCGGCGTAGTTCACCACCCGCACCTTGCCGGCGACGATGAAGAAGACGTCGCGGCTGTCGGCCTGGCCCTCGATGATCTGCTGGTGCGGCGCGAACCGGCGCCACCGGCAGCGCTGTTCGATCGCGCGCCGGGACGATTCGTCGAGGCCGTCAAACAGCTTCACGCCGATCAGCGAATGGAGTTGATCGGTCACCCCGTCGGTTCCCCTGCCTGCCCGCCGCCACCACCCCGTGGCGTTGCCGCGCCGATCATAGCGGCGGCCCGGCAGCAAGGCGATAGGCTTGCGACGCCAGCCCTCGGGACAAATGCGTATGCGCTGCGACGGAGGGGAACCCGATGCGACGGCTGAGGATCAGGATCGGGCAGGTTCAGATCGAAGCGGAACTGCTCGACACGCCCACGGCCGACGCGATCCTCGCCAGCGTTCCCTTCACGTCCGCGGCGCAGACATGGGGCGAGGAGGTTTATTTCGCGACGCCGGTGCGGGTCGAGCGCGAGGCCGGCGCCAAGTCGGTGGTCGACCGCGGCGAGCTCGCGTTCTGGGTCGAAGGCCATTCGATCGCCATCGGCTTCGGCCGCACGCCGATCTCGATCGGCGACGAGATCCGGCTGGCCAGCCCCACCAACGTGTGGGGCCGCGCCCTCGACGACGTGCGTGCGCTGCGCCGCGTCCGCCATGGCGATCCGATCAAGGTCGAGCGGGCCGATTGACCCTCAGCGCAGCAGGGAGAATCCGTCGCGGCGGCGGTCGTCACGCCTCGGCTCGGGGAACAGCGCGCGGGTCACGTCGCTCACCAGCTGCTGGAACCCGGCATCCTCGGGGCCGCTCGGGCCATCGATCGTGCCCCACGCCTCGCTGAGCGCCAGGGCGTCGCGGCAGAACGCGGCGTCGACGCGGACCGACGGCGACGGCGGGCGCGGCGGCGGCGGGACGGCGCCCGCCGCGCACAGCTCGCTGCCGGCCGCGGGCCCGTTGAACTGCATCACCACGCGGTAGTCGAGGCTGGAGACCGCGCGCGGCGACGGGGTGAACCGGACTACCCGGCCGCGGTTCGACATGAACATCGCCCGCATCACCGCGGCGACCAGCGCCGAGTCGGGCGCGGCGAACGGGTTGCCGCGCACCACGGTCTTCAGCTCGCCGCCGCGCGCGGCATAGCCGAGCTCCGCCACGGTGTCGGAGGTGTTCGTGCCGTCATGGACGATCGGGATTCCCGAGCATCCGCCGGCCAGCAGGGCCAAGGCGAGGACGGCACGCCGCATGGCCGGTGCTCCCGTCAATGGCGCAGCAGGGTGCGCACGACGCTCGATGCCGGCACGTCGCCGGAGCCGACATAGGCCTCGTGGTTCTCCGGGATGTCTTCCGGGCGGTACTGGTAGTTGACCATCAGGCCGACCGACTGCGCGATCCCCTTGGCGGAGGTGTCGGACAGCCAATTGATCCGCTCAATGCGCGCGCCGTTCGACAGATGGAAGTGGGCGACCGGGTCGCGGGCGCGCCCGTCGTCGCGCTTCTCCTCGGCGAGGTAGCGCGCGCACAGCCGGGTCAGCGGGCGGCGGAAGCTCTCGATCTCGCCCAGCAGCCTGTCGCGCGCGGTCAGCAGCTCGGCGATCTCCTTGATCGGGCGGTCATGGCCGTTGTCGCTGCCCAGCACGCGCAGGCTGCGCCGGGACGCCGGCGCCTCCGGCTCGTCGCGCTCCAGCCAGCCCTCCAGCCAGCGGCGGAAGCCGGGGATCGGCGACAGGGTGGCGAACGCGCGAAGCTGGCCCAGCTCGCCCATCAGCTCGTCGACCACGCGCTTGATCAGGAAGCCGCCGAAGCCGATCCCGTCGAGCCCGCGCTGGGTGTTGGAGATCGAGTAGAAGATCGCGGTGTTCGCGGCATGGTGGTCGACCTGCGGCGCGCCCGGATCGAGCAGGGCCTGGATGTTGTCGGCGATGCCGTCGGTCAATGCGACCTCGACAAAGATCAGCGGCTCGTCCGGCATGCGCGGATGGAAGAAGGCGAAGCAGCGGCGATCGGCGTCGAGCCGGTTCTTGAGGTCGGTCCAGCCGTCGATCTCGTGCACTGCCTCGTAGGCGATCAGCTTCTCCAGCAGCGAAGCCGGCGAATTCCACGTGATGCGCCTGAGCTCAAGGAAGCCGACGTCGAACCACGCCGCCAGCAGGTCGCGCAGGTCGCGGTCGAGGTCGGCCAGCACCGGGTCGCGGCGCGCCAGCGGCAGCAGTTCGGCCCGCATGTCGACCAGAAACTTGATGCCTTCGGGCAGGCCGTTGAACTGGGTCAGCAGCCGGCGGCGCGGCGGCTCCAGCGCCCGGCGCAGCGACTGGCGCGCCGCGGCGCGCGCGCCGGCGTCGGCGGCGCCGCGCAGGTCGGTGATCGCCTGGTCTACCGGGCCGTCGGGCGCGTCGAACTCGGTCGCCATCGCGCGCAGGAAGCGTTCGCGTCCGGCCGGTCCGAGCGACAGGTAGGCCCGTCCGAGCGACGCAGCGCGTGCCCGCGACGATACCTCGCCGCCGCGGCCGTCGAGGCAGGCGCGCATGTGGCCGATCACCCGGTCGCGGTCGCGGTCGGGCAGGTCGGGCGGCAACGCCCCGATTTCGGCCTCGCGCACCGACCCGGCGATCTCGTTCCAGGCCGACCGCAAGCCGCGTACCGTCCAATTCAGCATCCCGACCGTACTGCGCTCGTTCACCGGATCCTCGCTTGCAGGCAGCCTCGATTGACTTGGTGACGACCCCCGCGGAAGCCAAGCGTCCGGCGGTTGACCATCCTGGCTGGCTAGCCTGCCCCAATTTTGACTTACCGATACTTTACATCCCGTGGTCCAGCGGGCATGTTGCGGTCAACCAGAAGTTTCGGCGTCCGGTGCCGCGCGTGGACGCTTCTTGCAGGGAGAGGCCTATGAAATTCGACTACCAACTGCGCCGCTACGGCGTCGGTGTCCTCGGCGCCGCCGCGTTCGCGACCGCTTCCTTGCTGTCCACCGTCGCGGTCGGCCAGCAGAGCATGGAAATGAAGATCGGCTTTGCGACGATCAACGACATCCAGCACGAAGCCGCAAAGATCTTCGCCGCCGACATTGAGAAGGCCACCAACGGCCGGATCAAGGGGCGCCTGTTCCCGGCCGCCCAGCTCGGCGGCATTCCGCGCCAGGTCGAGGGCGTGCAGCTCGGCACCCAGGAGATGTTCATCGGCCCGCCGGGCTTCACCGTCGGCCTGAACCCGGCGGTGCAGGTGATCGATGCGCCCGCCATTTTCGACGACCGCGCCCATGCCGAACGGACCCTGTCCGACCCGACGTTCCGCGCCAAGTACCTCGCCCTGACGGCCCCCAAGGGGGTCGAGATGATCTCGCTGCATGTCTATGACTTCACGTGGTTCGCCACGCTGTCGCCGATCCGCACCCTCGACGACCTGAAGGGCAAGAAGATCCGCGTGCTGGCGAGCAAGATCGAGAGCGAGGCGGTGGCGAAGTGGGGCGGCGCGGGCGTGCCGATGGACTACGCCGAGGTGCTGAACGCCCTGGCGCAGCGCACCATCGACGGCGTGCGCAGCTCCATCGTCGTGATGGGCGGCTCGAAGTTCTTCACGGTCACCAAGTCGATCACCGAGGACGGCACCGGCCTGATCCCCAGCGTGCTGATGGTCAGCGGCATCTGGCTCAAGGGCCTGCCCGCCGACCTGCAGGCCGCGGTGCGCCAGGTGGGCCGCGATGCCGACGCAAAGGTGAACGCGGTCGGGCGCGAGATGGTGGCGAACGCCGAGAAGCTGTGGAGGGACAACGGCGCCGAGGTCATCAAGCTCTCCGCCGCCGACCGCAAGAAGCTGTTCGACGCGGTTCGCCCGCTGGGCGACCAGTACCTCGCCAACAACCCGGCGACCAAGGAGATGTACGACCTCCTGAAGCAGACGGTCGAGAAGACGCGCACGAAGTCCTGACCGCGCCATTCGGCGCACGACGGCGAGGCCGGGCCATGTGCCCGGCCTTTTCTTTTGCGCCGCAAACAGGACAGAAGCCAGCGAAATGGTTGAATTTTAGGCGGAAAATGAACAGCTTATGAACTCGACAGGATAAGGCGCCCGAACGAGCATGTTGCGGTGCACGGCCGCATTGCAACATGGAGTTCGACGTGAAGCGCATCACCGAGTTCGCCTGGAAATCGGCCGCGGCGGCGGCACTGCTGGCACTCGCGGGGCCGGCGTGGTCGCAGGCCTACGAGATCAAGGCCGGCACCGTCACCATCAACGAGACCGAGCACCGCATCGCCGAGCTGGTGGTCGAGGAGCTGGAGAAGCGGTCGGGCGGCCGCATCAAGGGCAGGGTCTTCCCCGCCGGGCAGCTCGGCTCGGTGGCGCGCCAGATCGAGGGGCTGCAGCTCGGCACCCAGGAGTTCTTCGTCAACCCGCCGACCTTCATGGTCGGCCTCAATCCAGCCTTCCAGGTGCTTGACGCACCTGGCCTCTTCGAGGATCGCGCTCATGCCGAACGCGCCTTCCTCGACCCCGAGTTCCACGACAAGTACACCAAGCTCGCGGTCAACAAGGGCGTCGAGTGCATCGGGCTGTTCGTCTACGACTTCACCGCCATCGCCAGCATGATGCCGATCCGCAAGCCGGAAGACCTGAAGGGCGCCAAGATCCGCGTGCTGGCGACCAAGATGGAGAGCGCGCTGATGGCGACCTATGGCGCCGCCGGCGTGCCGATGGACTACATGGAGGTGATGAACGCGCTGCAGCAGCGCGCCATCGACGGCGTGCGCTCGACGGCGATCGTCATGGGCGGCTCGAAGTTCTTCTCGGTCGCCAAGCACATCACGCTGGAGGCCTCCAGCGCCATGCCGGCATGCATCAAGACCAGCGTCGCCTGGCTCAGGAGCCTGCCGGAGGACCTGCGGGCGCTGGTCTACGCCGTGGGACGCGAGTTGGAGCCGCGGGCGCACGCGCTGGGCCGCGAGTACGAGGCTAAGGTCGAGCAGCTGTGGAAGGACAACGGCGCCGAGGTGATCCGCTATTCGCCGGAGGACCAGGCGAAGATGAAGGCGACCCTGAAGCCGATCGGCGACCAGTTCCTCGGCGGCAACCCGCAGACCAAGGAGATGTACGACGTCCTCAAGAAGGTGGCCGAGCGGACCCGCATGAAGTCCTGACGCCGTTCGCTACGGCGCGGCGACCGGCGCCCGCGCGACCCCCGCGGCCTCCAGCGCCGCGGCGGCGCGCAGGATCGCCTCGTCGTCGAACGGCTTGCCGACAAGCTGCACGCCGTAGGGCAGGGGTCCGTCGAGCCACACCGGCGCCGACAGCGCCGGCACGCCGATGAACGAGAACGGCGCGGTGAAGCGGCCGAGCGCCCCGCGCACCGGCATCTCCGCCGCGCCGATCCGGATCGTCATCTGGCCGATCCGCGGCGCGGCGAACGGCGTGGTCGGGGTGATCAGCACGTCGACGTCGGCCAGCGCCGCCGTCGCCGCCTCGCGCCAACCGCGGCGGAAGCGCTGCGCGGCGTGGATCCAGGCGGCCGGGATCATCGTCGCGGCGAGCCAGCGGTCGCGCGTCTGCGGATCGAATTCGCCCGCGCGGGTGCGCAGCTCGTCGAGATGGAGGCTCGCCCCCTCGGCGGCGGAGATCAGCAGCGACGCGGCGATGGCGCGCGGCACCTCGGGAAGCTCGACCTGCCGCGTGGCGCCCAACGCGGCAGCGGCCTTGGCGACGGCGGCGAGCGCCGCCGGCTCCGCCCCGGCCGCGAAATGGCCGCCGGCGACGGCGATCCGCAGGCCCTGGGTGCCGCGGGTGACGGCGGGTGCGGCCGGCGGGCTGACCCGTTCCGCGCTGGCCGGGTCGCGCGGGTCGTGGCCCTGGGTCAGGTCGAGCAGGATCGCGAGGTCGCGCACCGAGCGGGCGAACCAGCCGACGTGGTCGAAGCTCCATGCCAGCGGCGCGGCGCCGGCGCGCGACACCCGGCCGTAGGTCGGCTTCAGCCCGAAGACGCCGCACAGCGCGGCCGGCACCCTCACCGAGCCGTTGGTGTCCGACCCGAGCGCGACCGGCACCATCCCGGCCGCGACCGCCGCCGCCGAGCCGCCCGACGAGCCGCCCGCCACCCGCTCGGCATCGTGCGGGTTGCGGGTCGCGCCGTAGTGGGAATTCTCGGTGGTGAAGCCGAAGGCGAACTCGTCCATGTTGGTGATGCCGGCGAGCACCGCCCCGGCGGCGGTCAGCCGCGCGACGGCGGCGGCGTCGCGTTCGGCAGGCGGCGCGCCGGCGCGCACGACGGAGCCGCCATGGGTCGGCAGCCCGGCGACGTCGAACAGCGCCTTCGCCGCGAACGGCACGCCGGCCAACGGTCCCGGGTCGCGGCCGGCAGCAACCGCCGCGTCGAGGTGGCGCGCGGCGACGCGCGCCGGCGCCTCCGTCACCGCGTTGAAAGCCTGCACCTGCGGCTCGATCGCGGCGATACGCGCCAGCGCCGAATCGAGCGTGCCAGCGGCCGTCGTGGCGCCCGACCGCACAGCCGCGGCCAGGGCGAGCGCGTCGCCGTCCGACGTCATGGCCGGTAGACCGCCGCCGGGTCGTCGGGCAGCGCCGCGCCGTCGCCGACGACGGACTCGTACAGGCCGCGGAAATTTTTGAGGTGCTGGACGATGCCGGGCCGCCATGCTTGGTCCACGTCCAGCCCGAGCTGGACGGCGGCCGCGTCGGCGAACGCGGCGGGATCGGGCTTCGCATCGGCCATCGCAGGCTCCCCCTGGCCGCCGCCGGCCGTTGCGCGCCGACGGCGTTTCGGCGAGAGTTTGCCGCATGACGCAACCCGAAGCCACCGCCGAGGTCGAGACGATCGCCGCGCCGCTGTCGGCCGACCAGCGCGCCTGGCTCGATCGCGCGCAGGCGCTGATCGACGACTCCTGGATCACCGAGCGCCTGGTGCGCATGGTCGAGACGCCGAGCCCGTTCGGCGAGGAGCGGGCGATGGCCGTGCTCACCGCCGGCATCATGCGCGAGGCCGGGCTCGACGCCTTCGTGCAGGACATCGACGCGCTGTCGGCCAACGCGATCGGCCGGCTGGGCGCCGGCGACGGGCCGTCGCTGCTGCTGTTCGCGCCGCTCGACAGCCCGTTCACCGGCCGGGCGGAGGAGGAAGTGCCGTGGGTCGGTGATGCGCTGCCCGCGCACATGCAGCCGCGGGCTGTCGTCGCCGACGGGCGGGTCACCGGGCTGTCGGCCGACAATCCGAAGGGCCACATCGCGGCGTTGATCGCCTCCGCCCGCGCGGTCGCGCTGTCGGGCGCAGCGCTGACCGGGCGCGTGACCCTGGCGTTCGGCGCCGGCGGCGCGCCGGCCAACGGCCGCCAAGGCGAGGCGCGGCAGAACGTCGGCCACGGCGCGGGCTGCAACTTCATGCTGCGCCACGGCATCGGCGGCGACTTCGCCATCATCGCCAAGCCCGGCTTCCGCGTGGCGTGGGAGGAGGTCGGGCTGTGCTGGTTCCGCGTCCGGGTGCGCGGGGTGCAGGCCTATGTCGGCCGCCGCCACGTGCTCACCTACCGGAACCCGATCGTCGAGGCGGCGCCGGTCATCACCGCGCTGGAGCGCTGGTTTGGCGAGTACGCCCGCCGCCACACCGACGGCGTGGTCGCGCCGCAGGGCGCCATCGGGGCCATCCAGGGCGGCTGGCCGCACAAGCCGGCGTTCACCCCGGCGGCCTGCGACCTCTATGTCGACCTGCGCATCAGTCCGCGCACCAGCCCGATGCAGGCGCAGCGCGAGCTCGATACGGCGCTCGCCGAGATCCGCGCCGCCAACCCGGGGCTGGAGGTCGCGTCCGAGATGATCGTCGCCATCCCCGGCCACACGACCGACCCACGGAACTGGGTCATCCAGACCTGCCTGCGCGCCTGGGAGGAGTCGGAGGGCCAGCCCCATCGCCCGTTCCTGGAGACCAGCGGCCAGACGGAGGCGGTGATCCTGCGCGCCCACGGCATCCCGACCGCCCGCTTCGGCCTGCCGGCGCAGATGTCGCCCGGACCCGACAAGCCGGTCCACAGCATGGGCGGGGTCGAGGTTGCGGCGATCCGGCGCTATGCCCGCTGCATCGCCTATGCAATCATTGATACCTGCTGCCGCGGCCTGGAGGATGTCGGCCTGCGGCGGCCGGGAGCGTGACGAGATGACGGAAAATCCGCGTCCGGCCGGCATCGACCGCTGGGAGCGCTACAACGCCGCCGCCGAGGGCTTCACCGAGTACTGGTACCCGGCGATGGCCGCCACGGCGCTGACCGACAAGCCCCAGGCGGTGAAGATCGCCGGGCGCGAGATCGTCGTCGTGCGCACCGGCGGCAAGCTGATCGCGCTGGAGGACCGCTGCCCGCACCGCCAGGTGCCGCTGTCGGAGGGCCGCTGCGAATTCGCCGGCACCTTGAGCTGCGTCTATCACGGCTGGACGTTCGATGCTGCGGGCGAGCTGGTTGCGGCGCTGACCGACGGCCCGGACTCGCCGATCGTCGGCAAGATCCGGGTGCGCAGCTTTCCGATCGAGGAGCGGGCCGGCCTGGTCTGGGTGTGGACCGGCGACGGCGCGCCGGTGCCCGTGGAAGAAGACATCCCCGAGGAGCTGCTGCGCCCCGACGCCTGCGTGCTGCCTTATCTCCGCCTCGCCGAGGGCAACTGGCGCTATGCCGCGGAGAACGGCTTCGACGAGTCGCACGGCAAGTTCCTGCACCGCACCTCGTGGTGGGTCTACTTCAAGCGCATGTCGGGCTGGAACCTGACCGAGATCGTGCGCGCCGGCGACGGCAAGTGGCTGTCGCGCCACCAGACCGAGGTCCATGTCGACGACGACTATCCCGGCCTCGGCCGCTGGCCGCGGTTCAACTTCTTCCAGCGCCGGGCGAAGCAGGTGGCGCAGGGGTCGAACCAGCACGCGGTCGCCGTGCGGCTGCCCGGCATCCTGCGCGTCGTCCAGCCGGGCAACGCGGGGTGGACGCACTACGAGTTCTACGTTCCGTCGGAACGCAACCGCTACCGCTACCTCGTGCTGGCGGTGGCGTGGGGCGGGCCGCTGAAGCGGGCGCTGTTCCGGCTGCGCTACTGGACCTACATACTCTGGGTGCACCACCACAACTTCAACA
>JBFWQM010000075.1:0-20905 GCA_050249455.1 Rhodospirillaceae bacterium
GCGGCCGCGCCTACGTCTACCGCGACCAGGGCTTCACCTTCGACGCCGGCCCCACCGTCATCACCGACCCGACCTGCCTGGAGGCGGTGTTCGCCGCCGCCGGCCGCCGGCTGGCCGACCGGGTCGAGATGCTGCCGGTCAATCCGCTGTACCGCCTGCAGTGGGAGGACGGCTTCCGCTTCGACTACGTCAACGACCAGGACGAACTCGACCGCCAGATCGCCGCCGTGTCGCCGGCCGACGTCGACGGCTACCGCCGCTTCCTGAAATACGCCGAGGCCGTGTTCGAGGAGGGCTACGTTCGGCTCGGCCACGTGCCGTTCCTCGACTTCCGCAGCATGATCCGCGTCGCGCCGCAGCTGGTGAAGCTGGAGAGCTACCGCAGCGTGCATGCCATCGTCGCCAAGTTCATCCGCGAGCCGCATCTGCGCCAGGGCTTCAGCTTCCATTCGCTGCTGGTCGGCGGCAACCCGTTCGCGACGTCGGCGATCTACGCGCTGATCCACGCGCTGGAGCGGCGCTGGGGCGTGTTCTATCCGCGCGGCGGCACCAGTGCGCTGGTCGACGCCATGCTGGCGCTATTCCAGGAGATCGGCGGCACGGTGCGGCTGGGCGCGCCGGTCGAGCGCATCGTGGTGAAGGACGGCCGCGCCGTGGGCGTCGCCTGCGCCGACGGCTGGCGCGTCGAGACCGACATGGTGGCGTCCAACGCCGACGTCGTCCACACCTACGGCACGCTGCTGGCGGACACGCCGCGCGGGCGCGCTGAGGCCGCGCGGCTGAAGCGCAAGCGGTTCAGCCCGTCGCTGTTCGTGATCCATTTCGGGCTGCGCCGCGCGCGGCCCGAGATCCGCCACCACACCGTGCTGTTCGGCCCGCGCTACCGCGAGCTGATCCGCGAGATATTCAGGGGGCCGGCGCTGGCCGATGACTTCTCGCTCTATCTGCACAACCCGACCGCGACCGACCCGTCGATGGCACCGCCCGGCGCCGGATCGTTCTACGTGCTGTCGCCGGTGCCCCACCTGGGCGCCGCGACGATCGACTGGACGGTGGAGGGACCGCGCTACCGCGACCGCATCCTGGCCCACCTCGACCGGCTCTACATGCCGGGGCTGCTCGACGACCTGGTGACCAGCCGCATCTTCACGCCGTTCGACTTCCGCGACGAGCTCAACGCCCACCTGGGTTCGGCGTTCTCGCTGGAGCCGGTGCTGATGCAAAGCGCCTGGTTCCGCCCGCACAACCGCGACGACCGCCTCAAGGGGCTCTACTTCGTCGGCGCCGGCACCCACCCGGGCGCGGGCGTGCCGGGTGTCGTCGGCTCGGCGCGGGCCACCGCGCGGCTGATGCTGGCCGACGCCGGGCTGCCGGCGCAGGACGCGGCATGAGCGCGCCCGCCGACGCCGTCGTCGCGCACAGCGGCGAATCGATCGCCAAGGGGTCGAAGTCGTTCTCCGGCGCGGCCAAGCTGTTCGACCCCAGGCTGCGCGCCAGCGTGCACATGCTCTACGCCTGGTGCCGCTACTGCGACGACGAGATCGACGGCCAGCACCTCGGTTTCGCGCAAGCCGGCAACGAGACCGCGGACTGGGCGGCCCGCCACGCCGCATTGGTCGACCGCACCCGCCGGGCGCTCGCCGGCGAGCCGACCGACGACCCGCACTTCGCCGCCGTCCAGCGCGTCTTCGCCGCCCACGACATCCCGGCGCGCCACGCGTTCGAGCTGCTGGACGGCTTCGCGATGGACGTGTCGGGGCGGCGCTACGCCACCATCGAGGACACGCTGCAGTACTGCTACCACGTCGCCGGCGTGGTCGGCGTGATGATGGCGATGGTGATGGGCGCGCGCGACGCGGCGACGCTCGACCGCGCCGCCGACCTCGGGCTGGCCTTCCAGCTCACCAACATCGCACGCGACGTGATCGACGACGCGAAGGCGGGCCGCCTCTATCTGCCCGGCGACTGGCTGGCCGACGCGGGGATTTCCGCCGCCGACATCTCCGACCCGGCGCACCGCCCCGCCCTGGCGGCGGTGACGGCGCGCCTGCTCGACACCGCCGAGCCGTATTATGCCTCGGCCCGGATCGGCCTGCGCGACCTGCCGCTGCGCTGCGCCTGGGCGATCGCGACCGCCCTCGGCGTCTACCGCGACATCGGCCGCGTGGTGCGCGCCCGCGGCCCGCGGGCGTGGGACAGCCGCGCCGGCGTTTCGGATGCGCGCAAGGCATTGTTCGTGGCAACCGGCAGCGTCGCGGCGCTCGATGCCCATACGCTGGCCCGGCTGCGCGCCGCGCTGCCGCGCGAAGGATTGTGGACCCGGCCGCGCTGACCTAGGCGGCCTCGATCTTGTCGCCGTGCAGCGCCCGCAGCTCGGCCCGCAGCCGGCGCACCGGCGGCGCCCACAGGAACCCGAACGACACCGCGCCGGCCTTGGTATGCACCGCGTGGTGAATCCGGTGCGCCTGCACCAGCCGCTTCAGGATGCGGCCCCGCGCCGAAGGCTTCCACGGGAAGCGGTGGTGGACCAGCGCGTCATGGAACAGCGCGTAGACGAGGCCGTAGGCGGTCATCCCGAGGCCGACCCACAGCAGCGCCGGCACCCCGCCGTGGACGCCGGTCCAGATCAGCGCGATCGACGGCACCGCGAAGCACACCGCGAACAGGTCGTTCCGCTCGAACGCGCCGTGCCGCGGCGCGTGGTGCGAGCGGTGCCAGCACCACATCCAGCCGTGCATGACGTATTTGTGCATCAGGTACGCCACGCCCTCCATCGCGCACAGGCTGGCGACGAACAGGGCGACGGCGGTCAGCGCCTCGGGCAATCGGCGGCTCCTCCGGCCGGGTCGGGTCGACACATTATATAGCGCAGCCGCAGCCGCGGGGACTCA
Source organism: Rhodospirillaceae bacterium (assembly GCA_050249455.1). Classification (GTDB taxonomy): domain Bacteria; phylum Pseudomonadota; class Alphaproteobacteria; order MPNO01; family VGEU01; genus JBFWQM01. Next base: position 2,892 of record JBFWQM010000075.1, read on the forward strand.
GCGCCGCTGGCGGCGGGCGAGCGCGAGCGCGGCGAGCGCGGCGCCGGCCGCGCCGGCGGCGGCCAGGACCGCCAGCGCGGGCAGCACGGCGGCGAACGGCGCGTCGCGCCACAGGAGGTCGCCATAGGCCTCGATCGCCCAGGCATTGGGCGTCGCCCAGCCGAGGTCCTGCAGCCAGCCCGGCATCAGGAACCGCGGCACCATGCTGCCGCCGAGCGCGGACACCACCAGCACCAGAAACGTGCCGGCGGTGTGCGCCTGCGCCCGGGTCCGGCACAGCGCGACCAGGCCGAGCGCGAGGCCGCCGGCGGCGATCGCGGCCGCGAGGCTGACCAGCGCCCAGCCGCCCGCCCGGCCGGGCACGTCGACGCCGTAGCCGAGCCAGGCGACGGCGAACAGCGCGACGCACTGCACGAAGCCGAAGCCGGCGAGGTAGAGGAACTTGCCGGCGACCACCGGCCAGGTGCCGCCGGCCAGCACGTCGATGCGGTCGACGATGCCGAGCTCACGCTCGTCGAGCAGGCTGCCCGCCGCCTGCACCGCGGCGAACAGCAGGAACAGGATCGCCACCGCACCCGCGTAATAGGTGACGTTGCCGCTGGCCGGCGCCGCCGCCCGGACCGGCTGGTGCGCCACCAGGCCGTCGTCCGGCGCCGCCGGCGCCAGGCCGGTGACGCGCGCGTCGCGCAGCGCGCCGAGGGCGGCGGCGATGCGGCGGTCCTGCTCCGGCGTGAAGCGCACCACGTCGCGCCCGATCGTCTCGATCATGCGGCCGAGCGCCACCTCCGGCAGCGCGTCGGCCAAGATCCGGCGCAGCGCGGCGTCCACCACCGGCGAGGCGATGGCGCGCGACGGCTCGCCGATCACCACGATCGGCGGCGGCCCGCCGGCCGTCGCCCCCGCGGGGTCGGCTCGGATCACGATGCCGGCGTCGGCGCCGCCCTCGCGGACGCGCCGGCGCACCGCGTCCGCCGGCATCGCCGCACCGCCCGCGACGTCGAGCGTCGGCGCATCGATCAGCGCCGCGACGAGCCGGCGCGTGGTGTCGCTGCCGACAGAATCGGCGATCGCGACCTTGAGGCGCAGGTCCGCGCCGGTCGCGCCGGCGAAGATAGTGGCGAAGATCACGAAGATGACCGGCGGCAGCACGAACGCCATCGCCAGCGCGCCGCGGTCGCGCAGGAGGCCGATCAGCATCGCGCGCGCCACAGCGATCATGCCGCGAGGTCCTCGCCCGCCAGGCGCAGGAACAGGCTGTGCAGGTCGGGCTCGCGCACGATCACCTCGCGCACCGCGACGCCGCCGGCCGCCAGCGCCGCGCTGAGCGCGGGCACGTCGTCGTAGCCGCGCGCCAGCGCGCCGATCCAGTCGGTCGGCCGGCGGGTCGGCGCGAGGCCGGCGGCGCGCAGCGCCGCACCCTGCCGCTCGCCCGGTTCCGCGGCGAGGACGACCCGCGCCGCCTTGGCGCCGCCGAACGCGGCGGCGAGCAGATCGCCCGGCCGGCCCTCCGGCGCGATGCGGCCGGCGAACAGGAAGCCGACCCGGTCGGCAAGCGCCGCCGCCTGGTCGAGGTCGTGGGTGGCGAGCAGCACGGCGATGCCTTCGTCGCGCAGCGCGGCGACGACGGCATGGATGGCGGCCCGCGCGTCGAGGTCCACGCCCACCGTCGGCTCGTCGAGCACCAGGAGCTTCGGCGCGTGCAGGATGGCGGCGGCGATGTTGATGCGCCGCTGCATGCCGCCCGAGAGGGTCGCCACGCGGTCGTCGGCGCGGTCGGTCATGCCGGTCAGGGCGAGCGCCCGCACGACCGCGTCGGGCGCCGCATGCGCCAGGCGGGCGAAGACGGCGAGGTTCTCGCGCGGCGTCAGCGCCGGATACAGCGCGACGTTCTGGGGCACCAGCCCGATGGCGCGCCGCGCCGCCGCATCGCGCCACGGGTCGCCGCCGGCGACGGACAACGCGCCGGCATCCGCCCGCAGGCGGCCGCAGACGGTGCGGATGAGCGTGGTCTTGCCGGCGCCGTTGGGGCCGAGCAGCGCGTAGATCTCGCCCGGCCGCAGCGCAAGGTCGAGGCCGTCGAGCACGGTGCGCGCACCGAGCCGCACGCGCACCGCCGCCGCCGAAAGGACCGGCGGCGGCCCGTCGGGCTGGATCATGGGCCGGCGATCGCCGCCGCCGCGCCGCCGATCCGGGTACCGGGGAACGCCGTCGCGACGAACGACGACATCGCGCCGCCGGGGCACGAGCACGTGTCGAGCGCGCCCAGCGCCGCGTCGAGGTGGCGCTCGAGGCTGCGCTTCGCCCGGCGGTGGCCCGTCAGGGCCAGGACGGTCGGCTTCCCGGCGTCCTGGCCGACGTCCTTGGCCGCCTCCGCGGGCGTCGCCGTGGCGTCGAGCAGGTCGTCGCGGAGCTGGAACGCCATGCCGAGATGGGACGCGAACCGCCGCACCGCCTGGACGTCGTCGTCGCCGGCGCCGGCGATCAGGGCGCCGATCTCCGCCGCCGCCACGAACAGGGCAGCGGTCTTCTCCCAGTTGGTCCGCTCGGCCGCCGCCACGCTGGGGTCGCCGTCGAGGTCGCGGATCTGGCCGGCGACAAGGCCATCGACGCCGATCGCGCCGGTGAGGGCCGACAAGATGGCGCAGCGGCCGGCGGCAGGCAGCCGCCGGTCGGCCGCGACGAGGCGCGTCGCCTCGTTGATCATGGCGACCGCGGCGATGATGCTGGCGCTCTCGCCGCACGCGATGTGGGTGGCCGGGCGGCCGCGCCGCAAGGTCGCGTCGTCCATGCAGGGCAGGTCGTCGAGCACCAGCGAGGCGGTGTGCACCATCTCCACCGCGCACGCGGCGTCGAGCGCCGCGTCGGGCGGCGCGCCGAAGTCCTGCGCGGCGGCGAGCAGCAGCAGCGGCCGGATGCGCTTGCCCGGGGCGAGCAGGCTGTAGGCAATGGTACGGTGCAACCGCACCGGGGCGGCACCGAAGCGGCCGGTCAGGTCGTCGAGCCGCCGGTCGACGAGCGTACGAAGACGGTCGGTCTCGGGCAGCGCCCGCGTCATGAGGCGTTCCTCGTTCCACCCGTGCAAGCCGGGCCGCCAACCCAGGGGACCCCGCCCAGTACGCCGGCAAGGCGCCATTGGATCACCGGGCCGCCGACCCGTCCACGTCCTTCGTCGCGCTGGGACGAGATCGACCTACTCCGCAGCGACCGCCTGGGCGCCGTCGAGAAACCCCGAGATCCACAGCTTGCGGTACCGTAGGTTGCCGCGATAGATCGATTCGAGGTCCGGCACCGTCGCCGCCCGGACCGACGGTCGCGCCAGCAGCGCATCGCGCCAGGCCTTCAGGCGCGGGAACTCGTCGATGAACCCCATCGGGCGGATGCGGTCGAGGAACATGTAGCGCTGCAGGAACGGCGCATAGCCGGCATCAACCAGCGAGAACGCGCTGCCGTTGAAGAACGGCCCGTCGTGGCCGCGGGCGGCCAGCGCCGCCTCGACCTTGGCGAACCGCTGCGGGATGGTCTTGCGGTGGCGCTGGTAGTCGTCCTCGTCATCGGCATAGGAGGTGTTGGTGATCGCATTGGCGAAGGTCGGTAGGTAGTCGGTCCACGCCCGGTTGAGCGCCCGCTCGAACGGATCGGCGGGGTGCAGCTTGGGCGCGTAGGTCTCCTCCAGGTACTCGTTGATGGCGTTCGATTCGAACAGGTCGTGCCCGTCGACCTGGAGCACCGGCACCTTGGAATGGGGCGAAATCCTGAGGAACCAGTCGGGCCGGTTCTCGGAATCGATGTTGGTGACCTCGTAGTCGATGCCCTTCTCGCGCAGCACGATTGCGCTGCGCTGGACCCACGGGCACGTCGCGAACCCGATCAGATGAAGCCTCGCCGCCATCGGCGCCCTCCCCGGCTGGGACTCTGCGCCAATGATCCGCCGGAACCGGGCGGCGGGCAAGAGCGCCGAACCGCGAACCGGCGTCGGGCGGGTTGTTCCCGATCGATCGGCACCTTACAATCCGTCCACCGAAACAAAAGGTGAGCGCCATGAAGGTCTTCCTGTTTCACCTGATGCCGTATGCGTATCTCGACCTCGACTACGACCAGAAGTACAAGTCGGCCTGGGTCGTGCTGCCGAACAGCTATTTCGACCCGGTGAAGGGCCATGAGCTCTACAACCGTTACCTCGACGAGCTCGAATACGGCGAGGAACTGGGATTCGACGGCCTGTGCGTGAACGAGCACCACCAGAACGCGTACGGCATCATGCCGTCGCCGGTGGTGATGGCCGCCGCCCTGGCGCGCAAGACCAAGCGGGTGAAGCTCGCCATCGTCGGCAGCGCCTTCGGCCTGCGCGAGCACCCGCTGACGCTCGCCGAAGAGCACGCGATGATCGACTGCATCTCCAACGGCCGGCTGATCAGCGGCATGGTGCGCGGCATCGGCTGCGAATACTACTCGATGGGCTCGAACCCCGCGTTCTCCCACGACCGGTTCCACGAAGCGCACGACCTCGTCGTCCAGGCGTGGACCAGGCCCGGCCCGTTCGCCTTCGAGGGCCAGCATTATCACTTCGAGTACGTCAACCTGTGGCCGCGCCCGATCCAGCGGCCGCACCCGCCGATCTGGTGCCCGTCGCAGGGCTCCTACGAGACGATCGAATGGACCGCCCACCCGGACCGCAAGTACACCTACCTGCAGACCTACAGCCCGTTCCGGGCGGTGACGCGGTTCATGACCGCCTATCGCGACAAGGCGCGCGAGTACGGCTACGAGGCCGACCCGAGCCAGCTCGGCTGGCTGGTGCCGATCTACGTCGCCGATACCGACCAGAAGGCGATCGACGAGGCGCGGCCGCACATCGAGGCGTTCGCCAACAAGTTCCTGCGCAACCCGCCGGAAATGCTGCTGCCGCCCGGCTACACCTCGCTCGCCTCGCTCAAGAACGTGCGCAAGCACAAGTCGAGCCTGTCGGCGCGCCAAACCGTCGAGCAGCTGATCGCCGACGAGGTGGTGATCATGGGCAGCCCCGACACGGTGCGCCGCAAGCTGCTCGACTGCCAGCGCCGCATCGCGCTCGGCAACGTGCTGGCGCTGTGCCAGTTCGGCACGCTGCCGGCCGACCTGACCAAGCGGAACATGGAGCTGTTCGCCAAGGAAGTGCTGCCGGTGCTGCAGCAGTCCCATGTCCAGGAGCCGGAGCTGGTGGCGGCCGAATAGCGGCCCCCTGCCGTCGCTAGGCCAAGGCCGCCGGTTCGTGCCGGCGGCCTTTTTCTTTGCCCCCATGCGTATATCTACGGAGTTGCCCGCCCCCGGGGGCGGACGCGACGATCCGCACCGCCGCGGCGGGCGACGCCGCGCCCAAGAACCAGCGGGATACCCGTGGCGGGGCTGCTGTCACCCCTTCTTTCCGGCGGCCGGCGGACGGTGCCGCCGATCGCCGTCCTGGCGCTGGCCTGGGTGGTGCCGTGCCTGTGGCTGGCCGACCAGCTCATGCCGCCGATCAACCACGACGTGGCGTTGCTGCTGAAGGCCGCCGAACGGTGGCTCGACGGCGAGCGGCTCTATGTCGACGTGATCGACGTCAACCCGCCGCTGATCGTCTGGCTGTCCGCGCTGGCGCCGCTGGCCGAGCGGTGGCTCGGCCTCCTGCCGGCGACGACATGGTTCTCCGGTCTCGCCGTCGCGGCGGCGGCGGCGGGCGCGCTCGCGGCACGGCGGTTCCTGCTGCGCGCCGCCGGCACGGGCGCGCGCGGCTTTGCCGAGACGGCGGCCGTCGCCGGCTTCGGCATCCTGGCGTGCCTGCCGGGCCAGGACTTCGGCCAGCGCGAGCACCTGATGCTGTGCGCCGCGCTTCCCTATCTCGGCCTCGCCGCGGCGCGCGACGCCGGGGCGCGCGTCGGGCTGGCCTTCTCGCTTGCCGTCGCCGTCGCCGCCGCGCTCGCGTTCTGCCTCAAGCCCCATTTCGCGCTCGTCCCGCTCGCGGTCGAAGGCCTGCTGCTCGCACGCGGCGGCCGGCGGCGCCTCGCCGATCCCGTGCCGTGGACGATGGCGGTGACGGCGGCGGCCTACGCCGCCGCCGTGGTCGCGCTGGCACCGGCCTATCTCGACATCGCGCTGCCGCTGGCGATGGAACTCTACGTGCCGGCACGCCGCGGATGGTGGGGGGCGGCGACGACGTCGGACCTCGCGGTCGCGCTGCCGCTTTGGGCGGTGGCCGCGACGGCGGCGTTCGCCGCGTCGCGGCAGCCTGTCGCGCGATTGACCGCCGCCGCCGCCGCCGCCGCGGCGCTTGCCGCCGTCGTTCAGGGCACCGGCTGGAGCTACCACGTGCTGCCGGCGAGCGCATTGTCCTTGTGGACAGTCGCGCTCGTCGCCGCGGAGCGCGCGGCGATGGCGACGCAGCGACCGCAGCGCGACGTCGGCCGGCGCGCGATCGCCGCCGCCGCTTGCGCCAGCGCGCTGTGGCTGCTGCCGGTCAACCTGATGTGGCCGTTCACGCGCGCGCTGCCCGCTGCGGCCGATCCCAGCGCGCAGATCGCGGACCTGATGACGCGCTACGCGCGCGACGGCCGGGCGATGGTGCTGTCGATGGACGTGTGGCCGTATTATCCCGCATTCAATTACGCGCATGCGCGGGGCGCGATGCACTTCTTCACGTTGTGGCCGCTGCAGGGCGCATACCGGCAATGTCCGCCGCCGCGCGCGCCGCAGCAGATGACGGCGCAGGAGCGCTTCGTATTCGACAGCATCGCGCGCGACTTCGCGCGGCGCGCGCCGCCGCTGCTGTTCGTGCAGACCGACTTCAAGCTCGCGCGCTGCGGCGAGTCGGACTTCAACTTCCTGTCCTATTTTCGACAGGATCCGTCGTTCGACAGAGTGTTCCAGGGATACGCGCAACTAACGAAGATCGGCGCGATCAACGTCTACACGCGGCGCGCGCGCCGCTAGCCACGCGTGCAAGAAAGCCCGCTGTGACGCGGAAATGTCGCGCGCTCACCGAGTCGACACAAACGTTAACTCGGAACCATGTCGGCGAATTTTACAAACGCGTGTCGGCCGCGCGCGCCGAACGCAACGCGATCCTGTGCGCCGAATTATTCTTCGGTTGGAAATCAGCACGTTTGGCGCCGTTTCGAATCACGCCGCCGCGCGTGGCACCCCGCTTGCATTAAGGTTAATCGTTTCGGAATGCATGGGGGAAGTTATGCCGATTAACGCCAAGCGTACGATCGTTGGAGCGGCGCTCGCCATTCTGTTCGGCGGGGGGCTTGCGAGCCCGTCCAACGCAATTCCGCTCGACCAGATCCAGGGTCCGGTCGAGTTCAAGTTCTTCGCCGGCAGCACCGGCCAAAACACCGTCGGCGGCCCGTGCGCCATCGGCGGCGGTTGCGAGAACACTTGGCTGGGCTCCACGCTCACGCAGATCGTCGACAGCAATACGCTGCTGCCGGTGTTCAACCAGGGCGAAGGCGGACAGTACCTGGCCGCCATGCTCTACGGGGTCAGCGACATCTCGATCACCGGCTCCGCGCCGAACTTCAACATCTACTCCGCGGGCGCAACCGCGGCGGGCACGGGCGGCGTCGGGAACGGCCGCATCTACATCGACGTCTACCTTCGCAATGCACCGCCCGACCTGTCGGGCGGGCCGGCCGACCGTACCGGCTACAACACCTATACCGGTATCTCGGACGGCGCGTCGCTGTGGCTGCGGGTCGAGCTCACGGAAGGCATCGCGGTAGACGATCCCACCACGATCGGCGTCGACGAGAGCCAGGCGACGCTGTTCCAGACCGCGACATCGGCCACCAACCCGGCGTCGGGCGAAGGCACGTTCTACGGCAACGTCGTCGGAGGCTCGGCCCAGGCGCAGTTCGACGGCAACGGCTTCCTGATACCGAACACCGGTGCGTTCGCGGACATGTTCGGGATCTTCGACTTCCGCGAGAACAACACCAGCGGCGGCATCCCGGGCTGCACGTCGTCCACCGGCGCAGTGAACGTGCAACCGGGTTGCTGGGAGAACTTCGTCAGCGACCCGATCCGCGCGCTGGCGGTGCCGGAGCCGGAGACGATCGGCCTCACCGGCATGGCGCTGCTGCTGATGGCGGCCGCGCATCGCCGCCGCCGGCGCTAGCCGACGGGCCTTGCGGCCAGACGCAAAGGGCGGCGCGAATGCGCCGCCCTTTTTCTTTAGGCCGCCCGACCGGACTCAGCCGACGTAGCGGAACTTGCGTTCGTAATCGAGCTCCATCGCCACCGGGAATTCGCGGTACGGCCGCAGCACGATGCGCTCCGGCGTCACCGCCGAATAACGGGTCAGCGCGTCGGCCAGCCGCGCCTCGCCGTCCTTCGGGCGCTTCACGCCCCTGCGCAGCTGCACGTCGATCCGCGCGCGCCCGGCCTTGGTGCGCGTCAGGTAGAAGTTGCCGGTCGCCGCTTGCGCGAGGCCGTGGTCGTGATAGAGCGCCTCCTTCACCTCTTCCGGGGTCAGGCGGCCGTCGGCGGCCTCCAGCGCCTTGCCGCGGCCGGCGACGGCCACGAACGGCAGCTTGAGGTCGGGCGCCGTGCCGACCCCGCGGGCGGCGAGCAGATCGACCATCTCGCCGTAGCCGTAGACCCTTCCCAGGTCGCCGGCGCGATAGCGCAGCAGCGGAATGTGCATGTGCGCGCTCAGCATCGAGATGACGAGCTCGTCTGTCGCCGTCGTCTCCACCGTGCAGCGGTGCGGGTAATAGACGAACAGCATCGGGCAGACGCGCGCGTCCGCGCCGAACAGCGCGGCACGCAACGCCGGGTCGGCATGCGCCCGACGACGGATGGCAATGGTTTCACGGGTTTCGTGGAAGATGTTGAGATCGAGCTCTGCGACGCCCATCGACGATCCGATCAGCCGGCTGTCGGGCGCGCTCATGTCCGCGATGCCGAGGCGCGCGGCGAGATAGGTGCGGTAGTTCTCGGCGATCCCCTCCTCGCCGGTGATGATGTGGACCGGCACCTTCGGCCACTCGATGCCGTGGTGGGCCTCGCCGTCCTCGACGATCTTCTTGATGAAGGATCCCTCGCCAACCAGGATGATCTGGTCGAACTCGGGGCCGAACTTCTTGATCAAGGCGTAGACCATGTCGTCGCGCACGCTGGTCTCGGCGATCACCGTGGCCCGGGTGTGGACCTTCACGCCCATCGGGAGGCAGTTGATCAGCAGGGTCCGCCGCTCGTCGACGCGGAACAGGTACTGCAACCCGGTGTCGATCGACTGCGCCGAGGTCTCCTGGTTGACCCGCGTGTTGACGCCGAACGAGAAGACGCCGGAGTGCCCGGAGCTGGTGAGCACCGAGCGCGCCTCGGAAAGCGAGCCGCCGACAGCGAGATCGGCGATCGAGTGCGCACCGAACGTGAGGTGTTTGTCGAGCAGCGGGACCAACCGGCGGAACGAGACCATGTCGACCACGTCCTCGGCGCGCACGCCGCGCGCGGCCAGCAGCGCCCGATAGGACGGCACCAGCGAGGCGGCGCGGCGGAACGCCAGCACCGTGTCGCGCTCGCCCGCGGCGGCGATCAGCTCCGGCGGCGTCTCGCGCAGCAGGCGGATCAGCGCCTCGCGTTCGGCACGTTCATCGCGGACGCCCGCCCCCGGGGCTGGCCCCGACGGCTCCGGTTGCGCCAGACGCTCCTGCGCATGCGTGACCACCCGCAATCTCCTTTTGCCCGAAATGAATCCACGGCCGTTGGACGCATCGCCGCGGCAGCCCCCGCAGCAGTGATCGCCCCGCCCTGGTAAAGAGGTGGTTAACGGCGCGCCGTGTCAAAAGTAGCGCAGCAGCCTGAGCTTCACATGATCGTCGCGGCGCAGGCCGTAGACCGGGTCCGATGGCGCGACGTTGGCGAAGAAGCGTCCTTCGAGCTCGACTTTCCAGACGTTGCTCAGACGCCGCTCGAACTCGAGCGACACGAAGGTACCGCCGTCGCCGCGATCGACGATCGCACCCACCAGCAGGTGGGTGTCGTGCACGTCGTTCAAGGCCAGGCGCGCGCCGACGAACACGTCGTCCTCGAACGGCGTCTCGGGCGCCGTCGAGTCGCGGCCGTCACGGAGGTATTCGGCCAGAAGCCCGACGTCAACGTCGCTGCCGAAAACATTGAAGAACGTGTATTCGAACCCGCCGACCAGCGCGGCGAAGGTGCGGCCCTGGCCGCCGCGCGCCAGCGCCTCCAGCTTCAGGAGCCAGCCGCCGACGGTGTACTGCGCGTCGATGCTGCCCTGGTCGATCAGATCGTAGTGCGGCACCGCGACCAGCGACCCGCCGCGCACCTCCGGCACCAGCCGCGGCTCGCGGCCGGTGCCACGGAAATAGCCGAGCCCGACGTCGAGCCCGCCGACCGACCGCGCGTAGCGCAGCGCGATGTCCGGGTGGAAGCGGCCGGCGTCGGCCTCGTAGCGCGCATCCTCATGCGCGATGGGCAGGACGCCGCGCAGCCGCGCCCGCCGCTCCGGGAAAGTGCGCTCGCGGAAATAAGGCATCACGAACGCCCCGAACCGCCCCCATTCCGTCGTCAGGTTCGCGGCCGCCATCGGCTGGCCGAGCTTGTCCTCGCCGTCCACGTCCTCGACCAGGTCGGTCTGGTTGACGATGTCGACCAGGTGGACCGACTCCGTGACTCCCCAGAACACCTTGCTGGCGCCAACGACGAAGTCCCAGGCGCCGGCGATATGGCGCCAGCTCGCTTCGCGCACATCGACGTGCGTTCGCTCCTCGTCGTAGGCGTCGTAGCGGGCGAACGGCGCCAGGGTCAGGCGGTCGAGGCCGTCGTTCCACGTGTAACGGATGGCCGGCTCGATCGAGATCGAGGGCGAGACGGTGGCGTCGCGCTGCTCCGGAAACAGGGGATCGTCGGGAAAGACGCGCAGCTCGGCCGCGACCGAGGCCTCGTACTCCCATTCGCCGGCGCACGCCGGCGTCCCCCACCACATCGTCGCCGCGCTCGCCGCGAGGACTGCGTGCCGAAGGCGCGCCATTCCAGACGACAGGCGAATATCGTTGCCGAATCAACGTCCTGGATAGCGTGTTTCGGCGCGCGACGCCACTGTTAATGACTTATGCGCAGGCCCTTTGCGCTTCCTGGGCCAACGCGTACCAGCCGTTGCTGCGGCGGCCGGGCAGCCACGGTCGCGGCTGCAGCGTTTCCTCCAGGTCGGCCGTGAAGTCCCAATAGAGGTCGGGGCACTTCACGAACACGCTTCGCTCGAGCTGATCGATGCCGGCGAGGTACGGCTGGACGGCGCCGTAGTAGTCGGCAACCGGGCCGACCGGCGCAAAGCTGAAATGAAAGCGGTTGAGCAGGCGCGCGAGCGACGGCTCCATGGCCGCCAGCCAATGCGTGATCCCGGTCCGCTTCGACATCCGGTAGACGGCGCGGTAGAGGCCCAGCACGATCTCGCAGTCGGCAACCGCGCGGGCGGCGCCGCCGCTGCCGCGGCGATAGCCCTTGCTGAAGACCAGCCGCGACAGCTCGGCGACGCTCGCCCACGGCTCGAAGCCGATGTCCATGCGGCAGTGGCCGTGCGCCGGAAAGCCGAGCGTCGATTCCGGGACCAGGCGCACCCCGGCAATGACCGTGCCCTGTTCGTCCACGCAGCCGAAATGGTAGGCGATCTCGTCGAACTCGTCGCGTTCCATCGCCCCGGGAAAGAGATCGGGCGACAGGAAGCCCTTTTCGTTGCAGTACACCTGCCAGCGCAGACGGAAATACTGGTCCAGGAGCGGCGTGTCGTTCAGAAGCACGAAGCGGATCGACTGCGGTTCTGCCACGGTTTCGTTTTCGTCATTGTCCGTGGTTTGCGCAGACAAAAGCGTTCCGTCAGAAAACATTGTGTTTCCCCCCGAAGTGCATGACGCGTTGCTGACCCGCCCAGCAAAAAAACAACCAACCATGGGAACCGAATTACAGGGCGGGTGTTAAAGAGAAGTGAAAACGACCGGGCAAATACTCCCTCGCCTTATGCGACAAGTTGTCTAGCAAATGGCAATAAAAATTCCAGGTTATTTGCGTGACTTTTGTGTGTCACATCTTCGGTTATTTTATATTGGATTTTAGTGATCTTCTCCTGGAATTTTCGTCTTAGTCGAGTGAATCGAGACGTCGCCCGGCCGCCGTTGCAGCGCCGGGCCTACCACAAATTGGTCAGTCTTTCAGGGCTGAAGCGGTCCTCCTTCAACCCGCTCCCGAACCGGTAGTCGGCGAATTCCAACACCGTGGTCTTGCCGGTCTGGTGGTTCTGCATGGTGAGGCGCCCGGCGCGCCAGTAACGCCCGGCGTGCTGGCGATAGTCCGCGGCGGTCAACGTCTTGGTCCGTTCGTCGCGGCGGTCGTGATAGTCGATCCGCATCGGCCTGTATTCGGCCTGGTCGAGCCACACGATCTGCCGGACGTAGCCTGAACCCTCGTAAAGCGGCGTGCGCTCCACCACGAAGCAGGTGAGCTCGCCGCAGGCTTCGTCACGAAGCCAGCGGTACTTGAACTTCGCCACTTCTTGCGAGAGGAAGTCTTCGTAGGCGAATTCGCTGCCGAGGAACGGCCCGGCCTTGTTCGACGACGAGATCCGCTTCACGCGCTTGACCGCCGGCATGTAGAGCCACTGGTCGTCCGGCTCGACGATGCGGGTGAAGGTCAGCAGCGCCGTGCCGCGCACGTCGGGCGGATAGTCGAACACCATCAGGACCTTGTCCCCTTCGCCTTCGCCGCGGCCCTCCAGGGTCTCGATGGCGACCCGGCGGCGGCTCTCGCCGCCCTGCCGGTTGCCCAGGATCATGGTCATCGTGGCGGCGCTGTCGCCGAAGCCGGTGTCGCGGCGGTCCATTTCCTCGAAGACCGCACGCCCCTTCTCTTCGGCGGTCTCGGCCGCCGCCGCCGTCCCCGCGAGGAAGACCAATGCCGCGGCAATGCTAGGAAGTTGGCGCAAGAGCACCCCGCAATGCTTTGGCATGGAACACCTTTTGATCGATAGTCAACAACAGCGCCGGAAGGAAGAGGAGATCCCCGCCCAGCGCGATCGCGATGGTGATGGCGCTGAGCACGCCGAGCACCGCGTTGAGCTCGAACGTCGAGGCGGCGAGCACCGCAAAGCCGCTGACCAGCACCACGGTGGAGATCAGGATCGGCCGCCCGGCATGCGACATGACTTCCGCCACCGCCGCCGGCGGGGCGAGACCGTGGACGCGCCGCGCGCGCAGGTAGCCGCTGAGGAAGTGGACCGTGTCGTCGACGATGATGCCGAGCGTGACCGAGGCGACGGCCGCCGCCGCCACCCCGACGCGGCCGACCAGCAGCGACCACAGCCCGAAGGCCAGCAGCGCCGGGAAGACGTTGGGGATCATGCTGAGGAGGCCGTAGCGGAAGCTGCGCAGGCCAATGGTCATGCACAGCCCGATGAGCAGGAACGCCGTGCCGGTGCCGGTCACCATGCCTTCGATGTTGCGTTCGGCGATGTGGGCGAACATCGCGAACACGCCGGTCGGCTCGGGCGCCGGCCGGCCGCTCCAGTTTGCGGCCAGCCAGCCGCGGGTGCGCGCCTCGAAGTCGCGGAACTGCCGCGCCGTCAGGTCGCGCAGGGTCGCCGTGACGCGGCTCGCCGACTTGCCGATATCGACCCTGTCGTTGAGATCGAGGCCCTGCGGCAGCGACATCTCGTACAGCAGAAGCATCTGCGCCGCGAAGGTCCGGTCGTCGGGGATGCGGAACCAGGCCGGGTCGTCGCCGTGCATGTTGCGGTTCAGCCGCTTCATCACGTCGGTGATGGCGTAGACGTGCATCACCTCCGGCTGCGCACGGAGCCATTCGGCGAAGCCATCGACGCGCCGCAGATAGGCGGGTTCGGCGATGCCGCCGTCCTGCCCGGCCGCCAGCGGTACGTCGAGATGGTAGATACCGGTCAGGTTGCGCAGCGCGAACTCGGTGTCGATCCGGAACGGGTCGTGGCGATCGAGGTAGCGGACGAAGTCGTCGTCCAGCTCGATCCGCGTCACCAGCGCCGCCGATCCCGCCACCAGCAGCGCCGTCGCCCACATGATCGGCTTGCGCCGGCGCGCGACCAGGGCGGCGAGGCGCTGCCAGCCCCTCTGCCGCCGCGTTGCCGGCACCCGCATCGGCACGAGCGCCAGGAACGCCGGCAGGAAGACGACCGTAAGCACCAGCGCCGCGACGCTGCCGGCGGCCGCCATGTTGCCGAGGTCGTGGAACGGCGGCGCGTCGGAGGCATTGAGGCCCAGGAACCCGATCGCCGTGGTCAGGTGGCAGTTCGCGACGGTGCCGCCGTTGACCGCCAGCGCCTCGCGCGCCGCCGCGATGGGCGCCGCGCCGCGTCGGCGGGAGTCGAAGGTCGCCGTGACCATGTGGATGGCCGAGGCGATGGCGAGCGTCATCACCGCGGAGGGGGCCAGGGCGGACGGGGGCGTCAGCGCCACGCCCATCCAGCCCCCCGCCCCCATCGCCGCCGCGATGGCGAGCAGCGAGACGGCCAGCACCCCGACCGCCGCCGCGACCGAGCGCAGCAGGAGCAGCAGCATCAGCGCCAGCACCCCGTACATCAGCGGCGTCAGGACCGTGAGGTCCGCCATCGTGGCGTCGGTCAGCGCCTGCGACAGCGCCGTCAGCCCGGTCAGCGCGACCTCGTACTCGGGATGGGCGGCGGCGAAATCGTCGGCCAGCCGGCGCGCCGCCGCCACCGTTTCCGGCACCGCGTCGGCGCTGCCGACCGGCAAAGTGAGGGTGACGTTGACCCCCGTGGCGGTCTCGTCGTGGGACACCAGGCGGCCGCGCAGCATCGGCTCCTCCCGAACGACGCTACGCATCCGCGCCACCATCGCGGCGTCGATCGGGCCGGTTTCCGGCGCCAGCGCCTCGACCGCGAGCTCGTCGCCGTCGGCGGCGCTGTGCTGGTAGTTGGTCAGCGAATCCACGCGGGTGACGTGGGGCAGCTTCCACGCCTGCGCCGTCAGCTCGCGGATCGCGGCGACCGTCGCGGGGGTGTAGACGGTGCCCGCGCGCGCCTTGACCACGATCAGGAGGTCGTCGTCGCGCGCATACACCGCCTCCAGCGCCTGGAAGGAGGCGAGCTGGGGGTTGTCCTTGCCGAAGAAGACGGTGAAATCGGTCGCAAATCCGAGCCCGCGGGCGCCAATCGCGGTGGCGGCGACCAGGACGAGCGACAGCGCGACGGCCAGCCAGCGCCGGCCGGTCACCACGCGCGCCAGGACGCTCGACGGCGCGGCCGCCGTCATCGTCCGTCCTGCCGGGAATACGCGGATAAGCAATGCCGCAATGATCGAACTAGCGCTGCGGCGAGCCTCTCGACACCCAATGGTCCCCCACTTTTGGTCGTCTTGCGGATCGGTTCGTTCGGTCTTTCCCCCGTAAACCGGTTGTTATCGATCAGCCTTAAGGATCGATTAATGCCTCGCGGCCGGGCGCCGCTGAAGCTGTGTCAGATTCGGGGCAGGGTCGGCCGGTGCTGTCGTCGAGGACAAGGCGACGCCGGTCGCGCCGGTTCGACCGGCTGCCGCGTCCGCCCTCCGTTGGATCCTCCGGCGGAGGATCGACACGTCAAAGGCCGGGCGCCTTCGTCGGATATCCGGCTGCTCCGGTCAACCCCTATTCGGGTGAAAGAATCGAATCATCCGCCGCCAGACGGACAAGCTTGATCAATTTGCTACCGTTTCTTGAATAGACGAACGGCTAAGCATCCTGCGACGAAAGCGCTTCAATTACTGGCGGGTGAGAGAGTTGCATTCGATGACTGTTGCGCGAATCGCTGTCCGGCCGCCGGTTTATCCACAGAGCAGGCCCGGATGGCCGGACGGAAAGGCGAATGTCCTGGTTTCACCCAGGAGGTGCGCGGTGAAGCCGTGCGGGAACAGGCCGGCGATCGCCGGGTCGCCGATATCGAGGCCGCCGGCATAGGCGCCGAAGGCAGGCAGGATCGCGCGCCGGGCATCGGCGATGAAGCAGCGCCGGGCGATTCGTCGCGGGCCCGTGGCGACCCGCGCTACCGGGTGGAAGTGGCCCGAAAGCTCAGGCCCGCGCTCTCCCGCCCGAGCGGCGTGGCGCAGGGTCAGCGGGCCGAGCGCGAGCTCGTCCACCGTCCGGCCGCCGAGGCCGTCCGGTGACGCGGGATCGTGATTGCCGGCGACCCAGATCCAATCGACCGCCGTCGCCAGCGCATGCAGGCGGCGGCGGTCATCCGCCGCCAGCCGGCCGTGCGCCGCGCGGTCGTGGAAGCTGTCGCCCAGGCAGACGACCCGGCGCGCGCCATGCCGCACGATGACGCCCGCCAGGCGGTCGAGCGTCGCCCCGGTGTCGTAGGGCGGCAGCAGCGCGCCCTTGCGCGCGAACGCAGAGCCCTTCTCCAGGTGCAGGTCGGCGACGATCACGGTCGCCTCTGCCGCCCACACCAGCGCGCCCGCCGGGTCGACAGCGAGCCGGATGTCGCCGAGCGCGATCTCAGCCGGCATCGGCGAGCCCTGCCTCCGCCACCAGGTCGGCCTCGCGCGCCAGCAACTCCTCGTCGGCGGCGCCGTAGACCCGCTCGCGGCCGATCTCCAGCAGTACCGGCACGGCGAGCGGCGAAATCTGGTCGAGCGTGACGTGGCGGATGCGACCCTGCACCCGCAGCAGCATGTCGGCCAGCCGCGAGGTATCGGTGAGGCCGGTCTTCGCGTCCTCGCGCGTCGCGCGCAGCAGGACGTGGTCGGGCTGGTGGCGGCGCAGCACGTCGTAGATCAGGTCGGAGGAAAACGTGACCTGGCGGCCCGACTTCTCCTGCCCCGGGTGGTGGCGCTCGATCAGGCCGGCGATCACCGCGACGTTGCGGAAGTGCCGGCGCAGCATCGAGCTCTCCGCCATCCACTCCTCCAGGTCGTCGCCCAGCATGTCGAGCCCGAACAGCGCATCGGGGTCGGTCACCGGCGCCAGCGACCACACCGCCAGCACGTAGTCGGTGGCGACGAAGCCGAGCGGGTGCAGCCCCGCCCGCTCCATCCGCCGGGTCAGCAGCATGCCGAGCGTCTGGTGGGCGTTGCGCCCCTCGAAGCAGTAGGCGACGGTGAAGTGGCGCACCTGTTTGCCGCGGCCGCGCGGGAAGCTCTCGACCAGCAGGCCGTCGGCGCCCGGCATCACCGACCGCCGCTGCTGTTCCGACAGCCACGCCTGCACCGGCTCGGGCAGGCCCGCCCACTGCGCCGGGTCGGACAGGATGCGGCGCACCCGGCGCGCCAGGTGGGTAGTCAGCGGCAGCCGGCCGCCCTGGTAGGCCGGCACCTTGGCCTCGGCGGTGCCCTTGGACTTTCGCGCCACCAGGTCGAGCTCGCGGATGCCGACGAATTCCAGCACCTGGCCGGCGAAGATGAAGGTGTCGCCGGGCTCCAGCCCCATCGCGAACGATTCCTCGACCTGGCCGAGCACCCTGCCGCGGCCGAGGCGCACCTTCAATGTCGGGGCATCGACGATGACGCCGGCGTTCATCCGGTACTGCCGCGCGAACAGGCCCGAGGCGATGCGCCAGCGGCCGTCGCGCTCGCGCACCAGCCGGCGGTAGCGGTCGTAGACCCGCAGCGCATAGCCGCCGGTCGCCACGAACTCCAGCACGTCGTCGAACGTGGCGCGCGCGAGCCCGCGATACGGGCCCGCCGACGCAACCTCCGCGTACATCGCGTCGGCATCGAACGGTCCGCTGCACGCCGCCGCGGTGAGGTGCTGCGCCAGCACGTCGAGGCCGCCGGGCCGCAGCGGGTCGCCGTCGAGCTCGTGGGCATCCACCGCCTGGATGGCGGCCGCGCTCTCCAGGAACTCGAACCGGTTGCCGGGCACGATACGCGCCTTGCTCGGCGCGTCGAGGCGGTGGTTGGCGCGGCCGATCCGCTGCACCAGCCGCCCCGCCCCCTTCGGCGCGCCGACCTGCACGACGAGGTCGACGTTGCCCCAGTCGATGCCGAGGTCGAGCGAGGAGGTCGCGACCACCGCGCGCA
>JBFWQM010000076.1:0-20845 GCA_050249455.1 Rhodospirillaceae bacterium
GCTCTCGCGCGCGGTCCGCTTGGGCAGGAGGTTCAGCGCGAGCAGCAGCAGCACGGTCGTCACCACGTCGACCGAGATCTGCGTCAGCGCGAGGTCCGGGGCGGAGAGCTGCAGGAACGCGAGCGAGACCACGAGGCCGACGATGCCGGTCAGGATCAGCGACAGCACGCGGTCGTGATGGCGCAGGGCCACCGCGATGCTGGCGGCGGCCAGCGCGAACCAGGCGACCGCCGCCGGGATCGAGATCGGCAGCACCGTCCGGTCGCCGGCGCCGTGATTCCCCGACCAGAACGCCCCGGCGCCGACCGCGACGATGGCGACCATCATGACGCACACGTAGCGCTGCAGCGAGCCGGTGTGCGCGCCCTCGGTCAGCCGGCGCGACAAGGTCACGGCGGCGGCGACGACGGACTCGAACATCGCCTTCGCTTCCGGCCGCGGCAGCGCAAGACGCAGCGCGTTGAAGCGATCGTGGGCGAGGAACACCGCGGCGCCGGCGAGGATCGCGATCGCGCTCATGCCCAGCGCCGGCGTGACGCCATGCCAGATCGCGAGGTAATGGTCGGGCAGCGGTCCGCCGACCACCGCCTGCGCCGTCGTCTCGACGATGCCGCCGGCGAACAGCGCCGGCAGGAGGCCGATCGCGATCACCGGCGCGACCAGCACGGCGACCGGCAGCCACATCCCCGGCGGCGGGTCGTGCGGATGATGCGGATAGTCGTGCCGCGCCGCGCCCAGGTAGACGCGGATCGCGAACCGCGCCGAGTAGGCGACGGAGAACACGGCCGCCAGGGTGGCGAACGCCGCGAACAGCCACGGCACCCCGGCGTAGGACGTCAGCGCCGCCTGCTCCAGCATCATCTCCTTGGAGAGGAAGCCGTTAAGCAGCGGGATGCCGGCCATCGACGCGGCGGCGACCAGCGCCAGCGTCCCGGCGACCGGCATCAGCGTCAGCAGGCCGCCCAGCCGGCGGATGTCGCGCGTGCCGGCCTCGTGGTCGACGATGCCGGCGCTCATGAACAGCGCGGCCTTGAACGTCGCGTGGTTCAGGATGTGGAACACCGCCGCCACCGCCGCCATCGGCGTGCCGAAGCCGAGCAGCATGGTCATCATGCCGAGATGGCTGACCGTCGAGAACGCGAGCAGGCCCTTCAGGTCGTCCTTGAAGATCGCGATCCACGCCGCGACCAGCATGGTGAGGAGGCCGACCGGCGCCACGATCGCGAACCACTCCACCGTCCCCGCCAGCGCAGGCCACAGCCGCGCCAGCAGGAAGACGCCCGCCTTCACCATCGTGGCCGAATGGAGATAGGCGGAGACCGGCGTCGGCGCCGCCATCGCGTGCGGCAGCCAGAAGTGGAACGGGAACTGCGCCGACTTGGTGAACGCGCCGCCGAGGATGAGGAGGAGGGTCGGCAAATAGAGCGGCGAAGCCTTGATCGCGTCGCCGCGCCGCAGGATCTCCGACAGCTCGTAGGTACCGGCGATATGGCCCAGCAGCAGCATGCCGCCGATCAGCGCCAGGCCGCCGCCGCCGGTGATCGCCAGCGCCATCCGCGCGCCCTGGCGCGCCTCCGGCAGATGCCGCCAGTAGCCGATCAGCAGGAACGACGTGAGGCTGGTCAGCTCCCAGAACACCAGCAGCAGGAGGATGTTGTCGCTGAGCACGATGCCGACCATCGCGCCCTGGAACAGGAGC
This sequence comes from Rhodospirillaceae bacterium, assembly GCA_050249455.1. Classification (GTDB taxonomy): domain Bacteria; phylum Pseudomonadota; class Alphaproteobacteria; order MPNO01; family VGEU01; genus JBFWQM01. The sequence goes on from JBFWQM010000076.1 coordinate 1,700, forward strand.
AGATAGGCGTAGAAGCGCCCCATCGGGTCGCGGTCGTGCAGATAGAACCGCGCGTAGAGGATGATCAGCAGCCCGATGCCCAGGATGAGCGCGGCGAAGAACAGCCCCAGCCCGTCGAGGAAAAAGGAGAACGCGAGGCCGAGCTGCGGCATCCACTCGACGTGGACCCGCACGACCTCGCCGCGCCAGACGGCCGGGGCATGCGAAAGCAGCAGCGCGAGCGCGGCCGCGGTGGCCAGGCCGGTCACCGCGGCGCAGACGTTGCGACCTGACCGGATCGCCAGCGGCGGCAGTGCCGCGGCGAGAAATGGGATCAACGCTACCAGCCACAACGTCATTCAGGCGTCACTCCGCGATCGCATCTCTCGAGCACCGGCGCGTCCTGCCCGGTGCGGGTTTCAATCGGTCGCTGCGTTGCCCCGCGTTCGCGCAGGCTGCCTCCCGCTGGCTGACGATGCTGACGGTCCCCATTGCGCCGCGTGCCTTTCGGGCACGCCGCGCCGCTCGCCGCCGGCGCGGATTGCGGCCGGGCGAAACTGGTTCCGGCGCCCGGCTGGCACCAGATCAAAGGTTGCCGGACAGCACCGTTAGGGAACACGCAACCATCGGGAGCGCGCAAGCCGGGGCCGGCATCATGGTTTTGACACCACCGTATTCACCACACTGTATTGCAGGCGCACCGACCGCTAGATTTGCAACCGGACATGCACACCGACACGATCCACACGCGCGTCATGCTCGGCGCAGGCTATGTCCTGGCCTTCGTCACGCTCGACTACTTGAGCTTCGTGGAGTCCTTCCACGGGCTCGCCATCACGCCCTGGAATCCGCCGTCCGGACTGGCGCTGGCGGTGACGATGCTGTGGGGCCTGCGGTTCGCGGGCGCCGTCATGCTGGCGCCGGTCGTCGCGACCTTCCTCATCCGCGAGACGTTCGACGCATTGTGGCTGCACGCGATCGAGGCGCTGATCCTCGGCGGCGGCTATCTGCTGGCCGGGCTTTTCCTGCGCGGGCCGGCGCGGCTAAACCCCGCCCTCGCCAGCGTGCGCGACGTCGTGGTGCTGATGGCGACCGCCGCCGTCGCCACGACGTCGGTGGGCATGGCCTATATCGGTATCCTGGTGCTGAACGGCATCCTCGCGCTCGCCGACGCCGGCGCGGGGCTGGCGCGCTTCATCGTCGGCGATCTCGTCGGCATCCTGGTGTTCACGCCGCCGCTGCTGCTGCTGTTCGCCGGCGGCGGCGCGTGGCTGCGGCCGTCACGGCGGCATCTGGTCCTCGTCGCAGGCATCGTGGCGGCGCTGGCGATCATCCTGTATCTGCCGCACGCCAGCCAATTCCAGCTCTTCTATCTTCTCTTCATCCCGCTGCTGTGGAGCGCCCTGCGCGACGGCATCGCCGGCGCCTGCCTGGCGCTGACGCTGACCCAGCTCGGGCTGATCGCCGCGTTGATGACGGATGAGGCGCTGTTCGCCGACCTGGCGGTGTTCCAGACCTTCCTGATCTCGCTTTCGGTAATCGGCCTCGTTGTCGGCGCGCTGGTGAGCCAGCAGCAGCGCACCTCGGCCCGGCTTCGCTACCAGCGGCTGTCGCTCAACCGGGCGCTGCGCGTGCGATCGGTCGGCGAAATGGCGAGCGCCGTCGCGCACGAGGTCAACCAGCCGATCACCGCGATCAACATGCTGTGCGGTGTGGTGGAAAGCGCGGTGCGCAACAACGACCATGAGCGCGCCAGCATGGCGGTCGCCCGGCTGCGGACGGAATGCGAACGCGCCGGCACGATCGTGCGATCGACCCGCGACCTCATGCACGGCGAGAAGCCGCAGCCGGTCCAGGTCGACCTCGTGCAGGCGATCGGCGAGCTGCGCGAGCTGGTGTCCGACCGCCTGCGCGACCAGGGAATCGAATTCGCCGTCAGCGTCGCCGCGGAAGCCCGCCGCATCGTCGCCGATCCGGTCCAGTTGCAGCAGGCGCTCTACAACCTGATCGACAACAGCATCGACGCCATGTCGGCGGCCCGGTACTCGGGGGAGATCACGGTCTCCGCGCGCATCGGCCGCGACGGCCTGGTCGAAGTGACGGTGGGCGACAATGGGCCCGGCTTCCCGCCGGAGCTGCTCGACTTCGGCGTCGCGCCTTTCGTGTCGACCAAGGCGCACGGCTCGGGCATCGGCCTGTCGGTCGCCCGCTCGATCGCCGAGGCGCATGGAGGCGGCCTTTCGTTCGTGCCCCAGGCTTCCGGGGCTTCCGTCAGTCTGACATTTCCCGCATGGGTGAGCGATGAACACCGTAGCCATTATTGACGACGACGCCGGCGTCCTGTCCGCGATGCGCATGGTGCTGGAGGGCGCCGGCTACAAGGTCGAGGCCTTCGAAGCCGCCGACGACTTCATGGGGGCGCCTATGCAGCCGGGCTGCATCGTCAGCGACGTGCTGATGCCGCGGATGAGCGGCCTGGAGCTGCTGAAGGCGCTGAAGCAGCGCGGCGACCCGCGGCCGCTGATCCTGATCACCGCGCACGGCGACATCGACATGGCGGTCCAGGCGATGCGCGAAGGCGCGTTCGACTTCATCGAGAAGCCGTTCGACGAAAACCGGCTGACGGAGGTCGTCCGCCGCGGCCTCGATGCCGCCGCCGCGGCGATGGCCGAGCACGACGCCCGGGCCGAGCTGCGCAAGCGGTACGACGAGCTGTCGGCGCGGCAGAAGGAGGTCATGAAGCTCGTGCTCCACGGCTGCTCCAACAAGGAGATCGCCAACCGCCTGGGCATCAGCGTGCGGACGGTGGAGAGCTACCGCGCCTGGGTGATGGAGCGCATGCACGCCGGCTCGATCATCGAGCTGGTGCGGATCGGCGTCTCGCTCGGGATCGACCAGTCGGAAGCGGCGCCGGGCGAAGCGGTCGAGGGCCGCTGAAATCGCCGCGACGAGAAAGGGCGGGTCCTGCGACCCGCCCCTTTACAACCGATGCGGCAGTCGCCGGATGCTTCAGGCGTCGCCGCGGCGCTCGCGGAACAGCCCCATCTTCTTGTGGATGGGGAGGTCGGAGAAGCTGAACAGGTAGGCGTCGTCCGACGCTTCGTGGCGGTGCGGATACCATTCGGGGATCACGAACACGTCGCGCGGGCCCCATTCCAGCACCTTGTCGCCGACGATCGTGCGGCCATGGCCTTCGACCACGTTGTAGACCCACGAAGCGGTGGACTGGTAGGTCGCGCCGCGGAACGCCTTGGGCAGGCGCTGCATGTAGCAGCCGATGGTCTGCATCACCGAGCCGCCGGTCGCCGGATTGACGTATTCCATCTTCACGCCGTGGCAGGGATCGGCGTCGCCGGACTTCGACAGCCGCTCCAGCGCCGCCCGCGTCTCTGCATAGCGGTAGTGGAAGATCGGCGAATGCCGCGTCTCCACCTGGGCGCCGAAGGGCAGCATGTTGGCCCCGTAGCGCGCGACGTTGTCGCCGGGCTGGTGCGCGCCGGGGAAGCGCTCGTCCGGATACGGCTCGGCGAACACCGGGCCGAGATACTTGACGAACGGGATGTCGAGGCCGTCGAGCCACACCACCGGCACGTCGCCCTCGTGCCCGTGGTCGTGCCATACCCAGGACGGGGTCAGGATCAGGTCGCCCCGCTCCATGTAGGCCTTCTCGCCGTTGATCGCGGTGTAGGCGCCCGAGCCCTCGATGATGAAGCGCAGCGCGCTGGGGCTGTGGCGGTGCGCGGGCGCGACCTCGCCCGGCATGATCAGCTGCAGGCCGCCGTACAGCGCCTCGGTGATGCAGGATTCGCCCCGCATCGACGGATTCTCCAGGATCAGCACCCGGCGCTCCGCCTCCTCTGCCGAGATCACGTCGGCGGATTCGAGCAGGTGGTTGCGCAACCCGTCGTACTGCCAGACGTGCGGCGTCGCCTTGGTCACCGGCTCGCGGACCAGCAGCTTGTGCAGCACCTCCCACAGCGGCGCCAGGTGGAACTGGTCGATCCGGCCGTAATAGTCCGCCCGGGCATTCGTCATCTCGGGCTTGTGGTCCATCGCTCGCGACATCTTGCGTCTCCTCGCAGCGGGCCCGCGCGGCGCGCCGGATGGGGGCGGGCCGCCGCAGTTTGAAACGATTATAGTGTATTATATTGTCGCATCCGACGCCCCAGGCAAGGAAGCCCGTTTCGCCGCGTCCGGCGAGGCGAGGCGGCCGGCGATCTCCTCCACGCGGCGGGCGTTGTCGGCCCAGGTGAAGCCGCGGACGTCGATCGTGCGGCTGGCGGCCGCGCCCAGCCGGTCGCGCAGGGACGAGTCGCGGCACAGCCGGTCCAGCGCGGCGCGGAAGGCGCCGGGGTCGGCCGGGTCGAACAGCGCGGCGTCGACGCCGTCGGTGAGGACCTCGCGGATGTTGGGCGTGTCCGGGGCGACGATGGCGCAGCCCATCGCCATGTATTCGAACAGCTTGAGCGGCGAGGCATAGGGCACCACGTCCGGCTGCAGCGCGATGTCGAACGCGGCGACATGGTCGGCGATGCGGTCGCGGTCGACCAGCCCGGCCAGGGTCAGCCGGTCGGCGACGCCGCGGGCTGCCGCGGCGGCGGCGATCGCCTCCTTCACCGTCCCGTCGCCGACCACCAGGAAGTGCATGTCGTGGCCGGCCGGGGCCTCCGCCATGTGGTCGATCACCCGCTCCAGCCCATGCCACGGCCGCATGAAGCCTGTGAAGCCCAGCACCAGGCGGCCGGCGAGGCCGAGCCTGGCCTTCGCCGCCTCCCGCGCCTCCTTGCCGCGTTCCGGGAAGCGGGCGCGGTCGATGCCGTTGGCGATGACGGCGATGCGGCCTTCCGGCACGCCGGCGGCGCGGACATCTTCGGCCAGCACCCGCGTCACCGGCAGCACCGCGTCGGCGCCGCGCCAGATCAGCCGCTCCGTCCACCGCGCGAGGCCGGGGAAGGCAAGCCCGTCGTGCTTCGCCCGCTCCGCCGCCAGCGGCGCGTTGACCTCCAGCAGCAGCGGCAGCCCGGTGCGCCGGCGCAGCCACAGCCCGGCCAGGCAATGCAGGTTGTAGCGCTCGTAGATCACGTCGAACGCCTGCGCCCGTGCCGCGCCGCGCAGCCGGCGATAGGCGTGCGCGGAGTATGCCACCTCGGCCAGCTCGTAGACCGCCTTGGGGATGTAGCGCTTCAGGCTCGCCACCAGCCCGGCGTCGGCGCCGAACTGCTCGCTCTCGTAGCCGGGCGGCGCGACCACGACGATCTCGTGGCCGCGCGCGGCAAGGGCACGCGTCAGCTCCTCGATATGGACGTTCTGGCCGTCCTTCGACCGGGTGCGGTGGTGATAGAGGATCCTCATGCCGCGACCCGCTGTCCGTGCGGGACCAGGATGTCGCGGAACTGGTCGAGCTGGCCCTGCGTCGTCGGCTCCCAGCCGAAGCGCTCGGCATAGGCCCGCGTCGCCGCCCGCGACGGCGGGTCGGCCAGAAGCGCCCGCACGCCGGCGGCGATCGCGGCGGCGCTGCGTTCCGGCAGCAGGCGCCCGGCTTCCGGCGCAGCCACCACCTCCGGCGTGCCCCAGACATTGGAGGCGACGACCGGCGTGCCGCACGCCATCGCCTCCAGCAGCACGTTGGCCCAGCCCTCCCGGCTGGAGGCCAGCACCAGCGCGTCGGCGGCGCGGTAGAGGTCGGGCAGCTCCTCGTGCACGATGCGGCCGAGGAAGCGCACGCGCCCGGCGACGCCGAGCCGCGCCGACAGCGACTCCAGCGCCGCGCGGTCCGGCCCCTCGCCCGCGATCAGGAGAGTCGCGTCCGGCAGCTCGGCCATCGCGTCGATGACGAGGTCGTGGCCCTTGCGGTCGATCAGGTGGCCGACCGAGGCGACCACCGGCCCATCGACGCCCAGCTTGTGGCGGGCCGCCACGCGGTCGCCCGGACGGAACAGCGCCAGGTCGACGCCGTTTCGCAGCACGCGGACCTTGGCCTCCGGCATGCCGAGGCCGACCATCTCGTCCTTCAGGGCCTGGCAGACGGCGCCCAGGCCGTGCGCATGGTGCGCCGCCCAGCGGATCAGCCGGCGCGGCGCCGCGTAGCGCGGGATCAGGTTGATGTCGGTGCCGCGCGCGGTGATCGTCACCGGACGGCCGAAGTGGCGCGCCAGCAGCACCGCGGCGACGCCGTCGGGATAGAAATAGTGCGCGTCGATCAGGTCGAAGTCGAAGCCGTTGGCCAGCGCGCGGCGCACCGCCGGCAGCGCGCCGAGAAAGAGCGCGAACGGCGCCAGGGTCATGCCGACCTTGGGCAGCAGCAGGTAGCGCGGATGCTCGACCGCGATGCCGTGGCGGACCTCGCGCGCCGGCGCGCGGGCGAAACGGGCATAGTCGCCGAAGCGCGCGGCGGTAAACGGGAACCACGGCACCGGCGCGACGACCCGCGTCTCGACCTGGCCGGTGGCGACGAGCTGGCGCAGCCGGTTCTCCACGAACACGCCGTGATGCGGCGTCGCCGCGTTTGGATAGAGGGTCGAGAACGTCAGGACCTTCACGCCGCCGCCTCGCGCGCGAGGGCGGCCGGCGCCCGGCCGGCCAGCACGTCGTCGAACAGCGCCGCGTAGGCCGCGACCATGCGATCGTGCGCATAGTGCGCGCGGACGTGCGCCTGGTTGGCGGCACCCAGCGCCCGGCGCAGACCCGCGTCGGCGGCGAGCGCCGCGAGCGAGCCGGCGAGCGCCGCTGCGTCGCCTCGCGCGGTGACGAACCGGCGGTTGCCGGGCGCGACCATCGCGGCGACGTCGCCGACGTCGACCGAGGCGACGGGCAGGCCCGCGGCCATCGCCTGGATGATCGTGTTGGGCATCTGCTCGGTGTCCGAGGACAGCGCATAGACGTCGAACAGGCCGAGCGCCGCCTCCGGGCGGTCGAGGTAGCCGGCGAACACCGTGCGGCCGCCGACGCCGCGCGCCGCGGCCGCCCCCTCGAGCGCCGCCCGTTCCGGGCCGTCGCCGACGACGACCAGGGTGGCGGGCGGCGGCAGCGCGGCGAAAGCCTCGATCAGCCGGGCGATGTTCTTTTCCCGCCGCAGCGGCGCCACGGTCCCGACGACGGGACCGGTCCGGCCGGCCAGGGCGGGCACCAGCGCCGGTTCCGGCGGCGCGGCGAAGCGATCGCAATCGACTCCGTTCGGGATGTGGACGACCTTGGCCGCCGGCACGCCCCACGCCCGCGTCGCCAGCCGCGCCAGACCGTGCGACGGCACGACGAGGCGGCGCACCCGGCGCAGCGCGATCCGCCGGAACAGCGACCGCCGCCACAGCAGGCCGTCCGCCTCCTCCGGCCCGAACCCGCTCTCGAAGTGGATGTGCGGGGCGAAGCCGCCGAGCGCATTGGCCAGCGCCCATTCCGTCGCGCCCCAGTTGTAGGTCAGCAGCAGGTCCGCGCCCGCACCGGCGAGGAAGCCGCGGATGCGCCGGAGCCGGCTCAGCGGGTCGCCGGCGGCCACGTCGGCGGCCGGGAATGCGACGTCGAGGCCGCCGTCGAGCCGGGCGCGGCAGCCGGTGCGGCCGTCGAGCGCCACCACGGCGTGGCGGTACCGCCGGCCCAGCGCGCCCAGGATGCCGCTCATGCGCAGCTGCACGCCGCCGACATCGAAGGTCGGGAAGACGTGCAGCAGATGCGGCGTCGCGGCCGCGCCGGCATGGTCGTCACGTGGAACCACGAGGCTCATCCGTTCCCGATGGCGCGGCCCGATGATCCGGCGCGCCGGTAAATTTGCTGTTTCGGTTTAACCAATCTGCGCCAAGATGCGCCGCCATGCTGGATCCGAACGACTGGGAGACCGCGCGCTACGACGGCGAAACGCCGCTGGTCGCGGTCGTCGTCGACACCGAGGAGGAGTTCGACTGGGCGCGCCCGCTCGCCGCCGCCAACACCGCGGTGCAGGCGATGCGGGCGCAGGTCCGCGCGCACGCGGTGTTCGCGCGCTACGGCGTGCGGCCCACCTACGTCGTGGACTGGCCGGTGGTCGACCAGGACGACGGCTGGCGGCCGCTGCACGAGCTGCACCGCGACGGGCTGTGCGAGATCGGCGCCCACCTGCACCCCTGGGTCAACCCGCCGGCGGAGGAAGCGGTGTGCAACGCCAATTCCTATCCCGGCAACCTGCCGCCGGCGCTGGAGCGGGCGAAGCTCGCGCGGCTGGCCGAGCGCATCGGCGAGCGCTTCGGGACGCGTCCGACCGTCTACAAGGCCGGCCGCTACGGCGTCGGGCCGAACACCGCACGCATCATCGACGAGCTCGGCTTCGAGATCGACGCCAGCGTGGTGCCGGGCACCGACCTGCGCCGCCAGGAAGGGCCGGACTTCACCGCCTGCGACGCCCGCCCCTACTGGTTCGGCCGCAACCGGCGGCTCCTGGAAGTCCCGCTGAGCGTCGCCTATGTCGGCGCGCTGGCGTCGGCCGGCCGGGTGCTCTACCCGCCCGCCGCCTCGCCGCTCGGCCTGCGGCTGCGCGCGCCGGGCGTGCTCGCGCGCACGCGGCTGCTGGAGCGCATCACGCTGACCCCGGAGGGCGTGGTTCACGACGAGCACCGGCGGCTCGTGCAGGCGATGCTGGCCGCCGGTCATCGCATCTTCAGCTTCACGTATCACAGCCCCTCGCTCGCCCCGGGCAACACGCCGTACGTCGCCAGCGAGGCGGAGCTTGGCATCTTCCTGGACCGGTTCGATCGGTTCTTCGAGTTCTTCTGCGGCGAGGTCGGCGGGCGGGCGGCGACGCTGACCGAGATCCGGCGCCTCGTCGCGCCCCCGGCCCGCGCGTCCGCCGTCGCAGCGTGACGCCCGGCGTCACCCGCCCTTGCTGAGCTCGCGCAACAGCGCCCGCGCCTCGTAGGCCTGCGAGAACGGCCGGCCCGACGACACCAGCCGCTCCAGCTCGCGGCGCGCCTCGTCCTTCTGGCCCGCCTTGTTCAGCGCGATGGCGTAGTGATAGTGGATCTCGCCCGAGTTCGGGTTGAGGTTATAGGCCTTGCTGATCATGTCGAGGCCGCGCTTCACCTCGCCGGTCTCCACCAGGATCCATCCGAGGGTGTCGACGATGTTCGCCGACTGCGGCGCTTCCTGGTAGGCCTTCTCGGCGAAGCTCAGCGCCCGCGGGTCCTTCTTCTGGTGGTACAGCCAGGCGAGGTTGTTGAGCAGCACCGGGTTGTTGCCGTCGGTGGCGATGAGCCGCTCGGTCTCGCGGATCGCATCGTCGGTGCGGCCCGCCTCGATGTAGGCCGACGACAGGGTGAAGCGCACGCCGCGGTCGTCGTTCTTGTCCAGCCAGGTCTTCAGGCCGGACAGGCCTTCGTCCGTCTTCTGCATCGCGCGCAGCGCCTGGAAGCGGCGCACGGCGAGGACCGCCGAGTTGTCGCGCTTCAGCCCGTCGGAATAGAACTTCAGCGCCTCGGCGGGCTTCTTCTCCTGCATCAGGAGATCGCCGATCAGCATGTCGCCGACGCCGAGCTCCGGCCGGATCTCGCGCATCTTGTTGGCGACCTTGCGCGCCGCCTCGAAGTCGCGCTCCTGCACCTCCAGCCCGAACAGCACGTTGTAGGTCGGGAAGTAGGACGGGTCGATCTCGATCGCCCGGTTCAGGGTGGTGCGCGCGCTGACCGGGTCCTTGGCCTCGATCTGGGCGCGGGCCAGGAACTCGCGCGCCTGGGCCGAGGTCGGCATGATCTGCACCAGCCGGTTGAAGGTCGAGATCGCGGCGTCCGGCTGCTTGGCAGCCATCTCGATGCGGCCCAGCACCTCGATCACGCGCGGCTCGTTAGGAATGTTGCGGTCGGCCTCGCGCACGATCGCGAGCGCCCGCTCGGTGTTGTTGTTGTTGGCGTGCAGCATCGCCAGCCGCAGCGGCGGCGCGACCGCCTTCGGATCGGCGGTCATCGCCTTCTGCAGCCAATCCATCGCCTCGCGGCGCTTGTCCTGGCGCTGCGCGATCTCGCTGAGGGCCAGCATTGCGCCGACGTGGTTCGGCGCCTGGCGCAGCACTTCCTCGTATTCCTTGGTCGCTTCGTCCGCCTTGCCCTCGGCGAGATCGAGCTGCGCGATGTTGAGCCGCGCCGGGTGGAAATCGGACTTCAGCTTGATGGCCTGCTGCCAGGCTTCGCGGGCGGCCGGGCGGTCGCCCTTGCCGAGCAGCGCAGCGCCCAGCAGGTTGTAGGCGACAGGATTTTCCTTCTGCTTGTCCTGCAGCTTCTTGGCCGTCTCGACCGCCGAGTCGAAGTCGCGGTTGCGCAGCTGCACCAGACCGAGCATCAGGGCGGTCTGGGCCGCGTCGGGATTGAGCTCCAGCGCCTTCTCGAGCTCGTCCTCGGCGCTCTGCGCCTGGCCGGTGGCGAGACGGCTCATGGCGAGCTGGGTGCGGATGCCGGCCGAATCCGGGCTGATCTCGGCCGCCTTCTCGTAGTAGGTCGTGCCGTCGGCGAACCGCCCGGTGCGCATATAGGCGGCCGCCAGCAGCGACAGGCCCTGCGGATCCTTTTCGAGGCCCGCTTCGAGCGGCTTGAGGAGATTGATCGTGCGCTGCGGCTCGTTCTTGCGAAGGTGCACGGCGGCAAGAATCTTCGCGGCGCGGACGTTGCCCGGAATCGCGGTCAGGTAGCGCGACAGGAAGAGTTCCGCCTGCTCAAGCTGGTTCAGCTGGTAGGCGACGATGCCGCGCAGGAACTGGCTCGGCAGATGCTCGTCGAGCGCGGAGCCGCCCTGGTTCAGGAAATCCTGGGCGCGCTGGAATTCGCCCTTGCGCGCGAAGATCAGCGCCTGCAGGTAGCTGGCGGCGGGATTGCGCGCCTGGCGCTTCAGCACCTCGTCGATCTCGCGCTGCGCCTCGTCCACGCGGTTGAGGTCGATCAGCACCGAGGCCTTGCCGACGCGCGCGCCCACGTGGGCGCCATTGTGCTGCAGCGCCTTGGTGAAGTTGTCGAGTGCGGCGATGTTGTCGCGGTTCAGGCGCCGGATCTCGCCCTTGATCACATAGGCCTCGACCGTGTCGGGCTTGGCGGCGATCGCGGCATCGACCTCCTGCTCGGCTTCGACCAGCTTGCCCTGCGAGAGCAGCAGCTGCGCCTGGCCGACCCGCAGGTTGGCGTCGTCGGGGCGCAGGCGCGCCGCCTCGGCATAGGCCTTCTGCGCCTCCTCCTGCTGGCCCATCGCCTGGTAGGCGCGACCGCGCAGCACGAGCGAATCGGCGCGCATCTCCGGATCGACGGTGTCGTCGCTGATCTCCTGCAGCACCTCGTCGAACTTGCGCTGCATCAGGAGCGACTGCCCGAGCAGGACCGGCAGGGACCGGTCCGGCGTCCCGGTGGCGATCGCCGCCCGCAGCTCCTTCTCCGCCGCCGGCCCCTGGCCGAGCCGCAAGTAGATTTCGCCGAGCAGCTTGCGCGCCTCCGCATTGTCCGGCTGGCGCTGGATGGCGTTCTTGAGCTGGATGACGGCCGCGTTGAGATCGCCCTTCTTGATCTGCTCGCGCGCGTCGTTCATGAACCGCGCCGACGCTTCGCTCTCTCCGGTGGCGGCGAGAGCGACCGGCGTCACCAGCGCGCCCGACGCCATCAGGGCGGCGAACGCCAGCGCAAACGAGGCGCGTCGCGACGTGTCCGATCGGCTCATGTCCATCTCCTTTTCGATGCGCCGGCGCGCAGGCGCGCGCGGCAGTCGCGGGCCGTCTGCGGACCGCGTCAGTCCACCTTGATATTGTGATATTTCATCAGATCGTACAGCGTCGGCCGGCTGATGCCCAAAAGCTTCGCGGCCTGCGAGATGTTGCCCTCGGCGCGCGACAGGGCCCGCGGGATCTCGCGCCGCTCCGCCTCCTCGCGCGCCTGGGCCAGGTTCAGCACCTGCGGGATCTCGCTCGGCTCGGCGAGGTCGAGGTCCAGCGGCGTGATACGGTTGCCTTCCGCCATGATGACCGCGCGCTTCATGCGGTTTTCCAGCTCGCGCACGTTGCCCGGCCAGTTATGGGTGTTGATCGCGGCCAGCGCCTCGCTGGAGAAGCCGCGGATGGAGCGGCCCTGCTCCTTGTTGAACTTGGCGAGGAAGCTGTGGGCGAGCAGCTCGGCGTCGCCGTCGCGCTCGCGCAGCGGAGGGATGTTCACCACCAGCTCGCTCAACCGGTAGAACAGGTCCTCGCGGAACTTGCCCTGGGCGATCAGCTCCTCGAGCTTCTGGTTGGTCGCGCACACGATGCGGACATCGACCGCGATCTGCTGGCGCCCGCCGATGCGCTCGAACACCCGCTCCTGCAGGAAGCGCAGCAGCTTGACCTGGATCGACAGCGGCACGTCGCCGATCTCGTCCAGGAACAGGGTGCCGCGGTCGGCGACCTCCACCTTGCCCTTGGTCTGGCGGATCGCGCCGGTGAACGAGCCCTTCTCGTGGCCGAACAGCTCGCTCTCGAGCAGGTTCTCCGGGATCGCGGCGCAGTTGATGGCGACGAACGTCTCCTTCGCTCGCGGGCTCTGGTCGTGCAGGGCGCGGGCGAGCAGCTCCTTGCCGGTGCCGCTTTCGCCCAGCAGCAGGACGCCGACGTTGGTCGGCGCCACCTTCTCCACCAGCCGGCAGATCTTCAGCATCGGCGTGCAGCCGGTGATGATGCCGTTCAGCGGCATGTTGCGCTGCGACTGGACGAGACGGCGGTTCTCCTCCTCCAGGTTGTAGAGGTGGAGCGCGCGCTGCACGATCAGCTTCAACTCGTCGGCGTTGATCGGCTTCTGGTAGTGGTCGTAGGCGCCGAGCGCGACGGCGCGCATCGCGTTCTCGCGGCCCTCGTTGCCGGTGACGACGATGACCTTGGTCTCCGGCGCCAGGTTCAGGATGGTCTCAAGCACCGCGAAGCCTTCGGTGGCGCCGTCCGGATCGGGCGGCAGGCCGAGGTCCACCGTGACCACGGGCGGGGTCTCGGCCCGGAACTGCGCGATGGCCGCGTCCCGGTCGCCGGCCAGGGAGACGTCGTAGTCCTCGAAGCTCCAGCGGAGCTGCCGCTGGATGCCGGTGTCGTCGTCGACGATCAACAGCCTGGGCTTTTCGTTCTTCATGAAGCCGCCACCCGCCGCAACGCCGCATCGCCGCCAGGCGCGGCGACCGCCGGCAGCGCGATGCGCACCAGCGTGCCTTCGCCGGGCCGGCTGAACACGTCGAGCCGGCCGCCCATCTCGTGGACAAGCTCGCGGCTCTCATAGGCGCCGATGCCGTAGCCGCCGGACTTGGTGCTGGCGAAGGGCGTGAACAGCTTGTGACGCACGAAATCCGCGTCCATTCCGGGTCCGTCGTCCTCTATCTCGATGACCAGCTCGCCGGCATCGCGGCGCTGGCGCACGGCGACCCGGCCGGCGGCGCCGGCGGCCTCGACCGCGTTGTCCACCAGGTGCGCCAGCACGGCGGCGAACCGCTCCTCGTCGATCACCACGGCCGCATCCTCGTCACGGCACTCGACCGCAAGCGCGCATCCATCGCGCGCATTGCGTTCCGCGACGCGCTGCAGCAGCGGCGCCATGCGCACCGCCGCGCCCGGGGATGCCTGCTTGCCACCCTGGTGCAATCGTACCAGAAGGTTGTTCATTTTCGCCACGGACTCGGCGACGGTCTGCAGCATGTCCTCCTGGAAGGCGGCGTTGTGCCGGTGCTTCTCCGCATTGGCGACCATCAGCGACAGCTGGCTGACCAGGTTCTTGATGTCGTGCACGACGAAGGCGAAGCGCCGGTTGAACTCGGCGAACTGGCGCGCCTCGGCCAACGCCTGGGCGGACTGCTGCTCGGCGAGATAGCTCGCGGCCTGGCGGCCCACGGTCTTCAACAGGTCGAAGTCTTCCCAATTCAGCTCCTTCGGGGAACGCGGCCGGCCGATCAGCAGGAGCCCGATCAGCCGATCGTGGTGCGGCAGCGGTACGATGAGCCAGCCACGATTAATGCTCAGTAACCCGTCGGGCAGGGCCAGCTCGCCATAGGCTGGCCGGTTGGCGCGATACTCGTCGAGGTCGATGATCCACTGCGTGCGCTCCATGAAGGCGATCGAGGCGGCGTCGAGCGCCTCGGTCCGGTCCGGCAGCGGCAGGTTCCAGTTGGCCGCCGGGGCGAAGCGGTCGCCTTCCTGGCGCAGCCACAGGACCCCGTCCGGGCAGTCGAGGATGTCGGCGACCCCCTGGATCACCCGCACCGGCAGGCCGCCCGGCACGCCGACCGCCGAGATCGTCGCGATCAGCCGCAGCCATTCGTGCCGGTAGTCGTACTTGTAGCTGAAGAAGTGCTTGCTGATCTTGACCCGCAGCCAGGCCCGCACGCTGCCGGACGTGACGACGACCAGCAGCACGATCAGGGCGGCGAACAGGAACAGCACCTGCAGGACGCTGCCCCACTGCCCGCCGAACTGGCGGACGTAGTAGCCGGCGCCGGCCATCAGGATCAGGTATCCGCCGGCCGCCACCAGGGTCGCGGAGTGGAAGACCACCCGGCGCGACACCGCGACGTTGACCGTCCAGGCCGGGTTGCGCGCCGCGGAGACCGCGATCAGCGGCACGATGAGGGCGTTGACGAAGCCGCGCGCGTCGAACAGATCGAAATCGACGTGCTGGAACAGGAGCGCGTCGGCGTAGAGGAAGAAGTCGTAGGCGAACAGCCCGCCGAGCCCGAAGCCGAGATACTTGACCGACCACATCTGCTCGCGGCCGGTATTGCGGAACAGGTTCTCCACCAGGAGCAGGCCCACGATGGCGAGCGCCAGCCGGCCGAGCAGCGGCGGGTCGGCCCCCACCAGCACCACCAGCTTGCGGCCGGCGCCGACCTCCGCGATGTCGAGGGCGGCCAGGGTGACGATGACGGCGCCGACCAGCGGCAGCGCCAGGCGATGCACCACGCCGGGACGCAGCCGCTCCCAGGTGCCGGCGAGCACCACGAGCAAGAAGGCGATCCAGGCGCCGCTGCGCGCGACCTCCAGCGCCCGGGCTGCGGCCGCGACGCCGTTGCCGCCCGAAAGCCCGTAGGCGACGACCGCCGCCCACGCCGCCGTCGTCGCGCATGCCGCCACCAGCCACGCGCCGAGCCGCCCGCGCCCCCAGCTCAGCACGAACAGCACGGCAAGGACCAGGAACGCGGCCGCGGCAAGGCCGTGGCTGGTGATCCCGACTCTGACGACCAGGTCGTCGAAGATGGTCATCGGGCTCTCAGCGCGCCCCGGACGGCCACAGAATGACGCGGATCGTCTGCACCAGCACGATGAGATCGAGGAACAGGCTGTAGTTCTTGATGTAGTAGAGGTCGTACTGGAATTTCTGGCGGGCGTCGTCGGTCGAGGCGCCGTAGGGATAGTTGAGCTGCGCCCAGCCGCTGATGCCGGGCTTCACGCGGTGACGCTCCAGGTAGTACGGGATTTCCTGGGCCAGCCGGGTGACGAAGAACGGCCGCTCGGGTCGCGGCCCGATGAAGCTCATCTCGCCCTTGAGCACGTTGAAGATCTGCGGGATCTCGTCGATCCGCAGCTTGCGGATCACCGCGCCGACGCGGGTGACGCGCGCATCGCCGACCTCGGCCCAGCGCGGCACGCCGTCCTTCTCCGCATCGGTGCACATGCTGCGGAACTTGAGCAGCATGAAGCTCTTGCCGCTCTTGCCGACGCGCTCCTGCCGGTAGAACACCGGGCCCGTGCTCTCCAGCTTGATGGCGAAGGCGGTGAAGACGATGATCGGCAGGGTGAAGAGCATCAGGAGGATGCTCATCGACACGTCGAACGCCCGCTTGACCGTCGATTGCCCCCAGCCGCCGACGAAGCCATCGGAGAAGATCAGCCACGACGGATGCAGCGATTCGAGGTCGACCTTGCCGGTCTCGCGCTCCCAGAACGTGGAGAAATCGGTGACCACGATGCCGGCGAGCTTGCAGGCGAGCAGGTCGTTGACCGGCATGCCGCCGCGCCGCTCGTCGATCGCCACGACGATTTCCTCGACCCCCTGGTCGCGCGCCAGGTCGGGCAGCGGCAGGTTGCCCCAGATGCTGCGCGCCGGGTCGATCTTGGTCTCGCGGTCGCTCAGCGGCATGAAGCCGACGATGGTGAAGCTCTGGCCGCGGCCCTTGGCTTCCAGCGCCTCGATGCGCGCGGCCTTCTCGCCGACGCCGAGCACCAGGACCCGGCGCTTGAACGCGTCGATGTCGGCGATCCGAAGGTACAGCCAGCGCAAGGTCATGATGCCGGCGATGCCGCCGGCGAACGCGATCGCGAAGGCGCTGCGCCAGATCGACAGGCCCGGCCAGATGTAGAAGACCATCGTCAGCGCCACGACGCCGATCACGAAGCTGATCAGCAGCCGGCTGAAGATGGTGCCCAGGCTGCGGCAGTATTCCTTGTTGTAGAGGCCGAGCGCGAACATCGTGAGGCTGAACACCGATGCGAAGGTGATCGCCTCCGGCAGATGCTGGTTCAGCGAGACGGTGATGTTCTCCACGTCCGCCCAGCGGAGGAACAGGGCGGCATAGATCGTGAATATCAGCAGCAAATGCTCCAGCATCCCCAGCATGAGCAGGGAACCCGGAACGTAATGCCTGAAGATACGCACCATCGATCGACCCGCCACCCCCTCTCGCCCGGCGACGGCCGGGCGACGGGCACGGTCACGGCAACTCGCCCGAACGCCGGAGCTTCCGGCGCGCTTGCGAGGCGTCGCGACCTGCGCACACGTCCGTGCGGCGGTTCACCGATCCGCCGCCGTACCGTGCTCCGAAATTTGGTTCACACCCGTTAACTTTTGATTGCCGACCCAAGGTTTGTCCGAACGCCCTGCCCCCAGGACGCGGCTTTCGCCATGCCAACACGCGGACCGAACCGGATCGCCAACCGATTCATAATAACTTTATGGCCGGTCGAGTCCAACCGGTCAGTGACCAATGTCACCGGCCATTTCGTCCTACGGAATAAGGGCTTCCCCGTCCCGGCATCCCGTCGCACGGGGGCGACGGCGGGTGGGTTTCAGCCTGCCTGGGCGGCGGGCTCGGCGGCCGGCGCGTCGGCGTGGACCTGGCGCAGGAAGGACTCGAACATCAGGAGCGACCACAGCACCGCGCTGTGCTCGCGCCGGCCGCTCTGGTGCTCGTCGACCAGGGTGCGCAGGTAGCCGGTGTCGAACCAGCCGGTGCCGGCCAGGGTGGGCCCGGTCAGGGCGGCGCGGACCCGGTCCGCCAGCGGGCCGCGGAACCAGCGCGCCAGCGGCACGGCGAAACCCATCTTCGGCCGGTACAGGAGGTCGTCGGGAAGCTGCGGCTGCAGCGATTTCTTGAAGATGTACTTGCCCTCGCGCCCGCGCAGCTTCAGCGACGACGGCAGCCGCGCCGACCATTCGACGAACGGGTGATCGAGCAGCGGCACCCGGACCTCGAGCGAGTGCGCCATGCTGGCGCGGTCGACCTTGGTCAGGATGTCGCCGGGCAAATAGGTCTTGAGGT
Organism: Rhodospirillaceae bacterium; assembly: GCA_050249455.1. Lineage (GTDB taxonomy): Bacteria > Pseudomonadota > Alphaproteobacteria > MPNO01 > VGEU01 > JBFWQM01. Next base: position 19,145 of record JBFWQM010000076.1, read on the forward strand.
CGGCGTACTGGACCCGCGACACCGGGTCGTCGGTATCGGCCGCGCGCATGTGCGCGCCTACCACCTCGACCGCGTGATAGCCCTGCAGTTCGCGCGCGAAGGCCTCGCTGTAGAGCCGCAGCCGGATGTCGTCGTACAGCACGGAGACGCTGTGGAAATAGCCGCCCACCGTGTCGCGCGCCAGGGCCTGAAGGGTCGCCTTGGCGCGCAGCGGCCGCGGCGCCCAGTCGAGCTTTGGATAGAGCCGGCCTGCCGCCCCGAACACGGGCCCGCGCAGGCCCTGCGGCAGGAGCCGGCGCATGCGCTCCTCGTAGGCGTGCCAGCGGTAGCGCCGGTAGCCGGCGAACACCTCGTCGCCGCCGTCGCCCGACAGCGCCACCGTCACGCGCTGGCGCGCCAGCTCGCACACCCGGTAGGTCGGCATCGCCGAGCTGTCGGCGAACGGCTCGTCGTAGAGGCCGGCCAGGCGGTCGACGAGGTCGAAGTCGTCGGGGTCGACGTGGCCGACGTGGTGGGCCGTCTTGTAGCGCCCGGCGATCCGCGCGGCATAGGCGGATTCGTCGTAGTCGGCCTCGCCGAATGCGATCGAGCAGGTGTTGACCGGGTCGGCGGAAAGCCCCGCCATCTGCGCCACCACCGCGCTCGAATCGACGCCGCCCGACAGGAAGGCGCCCAGCGGCACCTCGGCGATCAGTCGTATGCGCACCGCCTCGCGCAGCCGTTCCACCAGGGTCTCGGCGATCTCCTTCTCGCTGCCGCGGTCGGTCGCCTCGAAGGAGACGTCCCAGTAGGCGCGCGGCCCGGCGCAGGCGGCGCCGCGCCGCCACAGCAGCGTATGGCCGGGCGCCAGCTTGCGGACGCCACGGTAGATCGTCTTCGGGTCGGGCACGTAGCCGTAGGCGAAATAGTCCTCGACCGCCATCGGGTCGATGACGCGCGGCAACCGCTCGTCCTGCAGCAGGGTCTTGAGCTCGGAGCCGAACAGCACCGTGCCGTCGCCGCGCTCGGCGTAATAGAGCGGCTTGATGCCCAGCCGGTCGCGGGCGAGGAACAGGGTCTCCGCCTTCTTGTCCCAGATCGCGAAGGCGAACATGCCGCGGAAGCGTTCGACGCACGCCTCGCCCCATTCCTCCCAGGCATGGACGATCGCCTCGGTGTCGCAATGGGTGCGGAACTGGTGGCCGCGGGCGGCCAGGGTGCGGAACAGCTCCTGGAAATTGTAGATCTCGCCGTTGTAGACCACGACGACGCTGTCGTCCTCGTTGTAGAGCGGCTGGACGCCGCCCTCCAGGTCGATGATGGCGAGCCGCCGGTGGGCGAGGCCGATGCCGGGCGCGACGAAGGTGCCGTCGCCGTCGGGGCCGCGGTGGCGCTGCGCATCGTTCATGCGCGCGAGCAGGCCCCGGTCGATCGGGCGATGTCCGCGGCTGTCGAAAATCCCGGCGATGCCACACATGTCAAGCCACCTCGCAGCCGGCCGATACGCTACCGGCGGTCGGCGTTCTCCAGCACCGGGCGCAGCGGCGGGCTGGCCTTCAGGAAGTCGGCCATCGCATCGACCGCCTCCTGGGGCCGGTCGCCGTAACGGCTCGACACCAGCACCGCCGCGGCCGCCGGCTCGCCGCCGAGCAGCCGCGCCTGCGCCTGCAGCAGCTTCGCCACGTACGGCACGGCGGTGAACTTTCCGTCAACCCAGTACCA
>JBFWQM010000077.1:0-20831 GCA_050249455.1 Rhodospirillaceae bacterium
GCGGCACCCGCCGGCGCGGCCGACCTCAAGCTGGTGATCACCGAGCTGACGACGCCGCTGATCCCGAACTCGGTCATGGACCTCGCCCACGGGCTCGGCTACTACAAGCGCGCCGGCGTCGACGTGGAGATCGTGCGCGTGCAGCAGACCCCGTCGGCGGTCGCGGCGCTGAGCTCCGGCTCCGGCGACATGGCCAACATCGCCTTCTCCACCGCGCTGCAGCTGGTCGCGCGCGACCAGATGAAGCTCAAGGCCGTGGTGTCGCCGGACAAGGCGCTGCCTTTCGTAATCGTCGGCAAGAAGGACATCGCCGGCGTCAAGGGGCTGGAGGGCCGCTCATTCGGCGTCGGCCGCATGGGCAGCCTCGACCACACGCTGAGCAAGGTCGTCCTGGCGAAGATGGGCATCGGCGACGGCAAGCTCAATTACGTCGCGCTGGGCCAGCCGAGCGTGCGCGCCCAGTCGCTGGCCGCCGGACGGGTCGATGCGACGACGATCTCGATCGGCGAATGGACCAGCCTGCCCGACAAGTCGGCGCTGGGGGTGCTGGTGCCGCAGGCCGCGTTCTACAAGGCCGCGCCGATGATCAGCAAGGTCAACGTCGTCACCGAGGCGACGCTGAAGTCGAAGGGCAAGCACGTCCAGGCGATGGTCGCCGCGATCATGGCCGCATCGCGCGATTTCGCCGCCGACCCGAAGAAGTGGGTGGCTGCGATGGCGGAGGCGCGGCCGGACGTGAAGCGCGAGACGCTGGAATCGCTGGCCGAGGCCTACCGCGAGAGCTGGAGCGCCAACGGCGGGCTCAACCTCGACGAGGCGCAGTACACCACCGAGCTCCTCTACCAGGGCGAGGACTTCAAGGACCTGCGCAAGGTGGCGCCGGCGGAGTGGATCGACGTCACGCTGGTCGATGCGGTCCGCAAGGAGGCCGGCACCGTCGTCGCCCTCGATTCGCCCGGCCGCTGAGCGGAGCGGACGTTGGCCCGCCTCGACCTCGCGCCGCCGCCGGAGGCTTCGCTGCACGGCTCCGCCATCGCCGTGCGCAACGTGTCCAAGAGCTTCCGGCGGGCCCGCACCAAGACCGCGGTGGAGGCGCTGCGCAACGTCACGCTCGACATCGCGCCGCGCACCTTCGTCAGCCTGGTCGGGCCGTCGGGCTGCGGCAAGACCACGCTCTTGCGCATGCTCAACGGGCTGATCGAGCCGGACGAGGGCGAGATCCTGGTCTACGGCGAGCCGCCGGCGCCGGGGCCGCACATGGGATTCGTGTTCCAGTCGTTCCGGCTAATGCCGTGGCGCACCGTGCGCGACAACGTCTGCTTCACCTTGGAGCTGCACGGGGCCGACCGCAAGGAATGCGTGGAGCGCGCCGACCGCTATCTCGACATGGTCGGGCTTCGCCGCTTCGCAGACTCGTTCCCCAACGAGCTGTCGGGCGGCATGAAGCAGCGCGTCGCGCTGGCCCGCGCGCTGGTCGGCGAGCCCAAGATCCTGCTGATGGACGAGCCGTTCGCGGCGCTCGACGCGCAGACCCGCGAGTTCATGCAGATCGAGCTCCTGCGCATCTGGCAGAACCAGGAAAGCGTCGTCGTCTTCGTCACCCACAGCGTCGACGAGGCGGTGCTGCTGTCGGACAAGATCGTGCTGCTGCGCCCGCGACCGGGACAGGTGTCGGAAATCCTCGATGTCGACTTGCCGCACCCGCGCTGGGACTACGACGCCCGCGCGCGGCCGGAGTTCGTCGAGATGCGCCACTATCTGTGGGAGCGCATCAAGGCGATGGTCGCCGCCGACCCGCAGTCGGAATTCTACCAGCGCATCCCCGAGGGCAACGGCCGATGACCAAGCAGGCGATCCGCACCGACGGCGCGCCGACGCCGACCGGGCCGTTCAACCAGGCGATCCGCATCGGCAACCTGGTGTTCACCGCCGGCCAGGCCGGGCGCAACCGCGAGACCGGCCAGATGGGCGACATCCGCGACCAGGCGCGGCGCTGCATCGCCAACATCGAGGCGATCCTGAACGCGGCCGGCGCGACGCTCGCCGACGTGGTCAAGGTGACCGTGTTCATGCGCGACCCCTCGCTCGCGCCGGCGTTCAACGAGGAATACCGCAAGCTGTTCCCCGAGCCGCTGCCGGCGCGCTCGTCGGCCTACGTCAACCTGCGCAGCCCCGACATGCTGGTGGAGATGGAGGCGATCGCCGTCATCCCCGACGAGCGCGCGCAACGCTGAAACCCGGAGCCCCGCCATGCCCGACGTGATGTATTACGAGGTCGCGTGCATCCAGTCGCGCTCGCGCGCCATCGCGCTCGAAGACCCGCAGAAGGACGCCGACATCCGCGCCAACCTGAAGCGCATCTTCGAGCTGATCGACTACACCACCGCGTTCGGCAATTCCGAGGTCAAGCTGATCGTGCTGCCGGAATACGCGATCAACGCGCGCTGGCAGCGGCTCGACCTGGAGGACTGGTTCAAGGTCTGCACCACCATCCCCGGCCCCTACACCGACCTGATCGCCGAGAAAGCGAAGCAGCGCAAGGTCTACATCGCCGCCAACATGCTGGAGATCAACCCGGATTTCCCGCGGCGGTTCTTCAACTGCTCGTTCCTGGTCTCGCCGGAAGGCAAGATCCTGATCAAGCACTGGAAGAACAACAACAACGCCTGGGTCTTCCCGTACACGACGCCGTCCGACATCTACACCGAGTTTTGCGACAAGTACGGCCGCGAGGCGCTGTTCCCGGTGGCCAAGACCGAGCTCGGCGGCATCGGCCTGATCACCTGCGGCGAGCTCGGCTTTCCGGAGAACACGCGCTGCACGATGATGAACGGCGCCGAGATCCTGCTGCACCTGACGAGCGAGCCGAACAACATGAGCCACGGCGACGTGCGCAACTGGGAAGCGATGCGCACCACCCGCGCCTACGAGAACAAGTGCTACCTCGCGATGGCCAACATCGGCATGTACGAGGGTACCACGCGCGGCCTGCACGAGAGCCACGGCGACTCGGCGATCCACAACTGGGACGGCTCGATCCTGAACAAGGCGATCGGCCCCGGCGAGACCACAATCAAGGGACCGATCGACCTCAACTCGCTGCGCCGCGTGCGCTCCAAGCCGTTCCACCCGGTGACCATCCGGGCCCAGATGTATGCCCGCGAGTACGCCAACTTCGTAAGCTGGCCCAACGACGGCTTCGCCGCCAAGCCGATCGAGTCGATCGAGGAGACCCGCGCCGTGTTCCGCCGCCTGGTCGAGGAACGCCGCGCCAAGGGCATCGACAAGGCGCCGATCGACCTGAACAACCTGGCGGAGAACAAGTAGCGCCGCGGGATGGCGCGACCCGCATCCGTGGCCGTGCGACTCCCGTAGGGACGGGTTTCAAACCCGCCCGCGGCGCCACCGCCACGCAGGCGCAGACGACGAAACAGAAAAAAAGGGCGGGTCTGAAACCCGCCCCTACGAAACGTCGGTGTCTCGGTTGCGACTTCGCCGAGGAGCGCGGTCAGCCCGCGACGAAGGTATAGACCTGCGTCGTGATCGGCAGGTTCTTGAAGTGCGCGGCAGCCTCGGCCGGCGCCGTGTCGCCGGGCAGCGGCTTCACGTAGCGGCCGCGGCAGGAGACTTCCAGCTTGCGGCCGACGAACGGGAACGGCGCCAGCGCATAGGTGGCCTCGCCCACCGGGCGCACCCGGATCGAGGTCTCCTCGTCGGCATTGCGCGGGACGTTGGTGTAGACCTCCTCGTCGCGCTCGCCGGCGTGGCGCAGATTGAAGTAGAGCGCCAGGGTGTCGAAGAACTGCAGCTGCTTGTAGTTCTGGAACAGATGCTTATCCTCCACCCAGCCGCGGGTGCGCGGGTCGGCGGCGAGCGCCGCCTTGAGCCGGGCCTGGCGCGCGACCTCGCCGTCGAGCATCGAGTGGCCCTGGTCCTTCGCGTCCTCCGGGATCGGCACCGAAGTCGAGCCGCCCTTGCGGACGCGGAACTGCGAATAGCCGTAGCGCGCGTTGAACAGGCCCCAGCTGTGCATGCTGGACAGCAGGCCGCAATACGCGTGGTGCTGCTCGTTGTATTCGGGCGAGCGGCGGTTGGCCTCCAGCCCGATCTTCGCCGGCGTCTGGCCGAGCCCGGCAGGCAGGCCGGTCTTGGCGTCGAACAGCGGGTCGGCGTCCCATTCCGACCAGCCGTAGTCGTGGTGGCTGGTGACGAACAGCATCTCGTCGAACGGCGCCACGCGCTCGAAGTCGTCGTTGCCGAACGCCTGGGCGAACTGGCCGCAGAGCGCATTGTGGTCGGCCATGGTGCAGACGAAGTGCGCTTCGCCGGCCGGGGCTGTCTGGACCATCATCGTCGTCGTTCCTTCCTGGCTATCTTTCGCGGGCCTCGATATCGAGGTAGTTCATGCTCACCGCCTCCGCCTCGGCGGGCGGCAGTCGCGACAGGTCGCGGCGCAGCCCGGCGATGAAGGCATCGATGCGCGTCGCCGCCTGGCTCTCGCGCGACACCACCGGCTGCGGGCTCGAGATCGCGAACAGGATCGAGACGCCCCACGGCGAGTCGATCCGGTAGCGCTCCTTGCCGGTCCCCAGGGTCAGCACCCGCCCGCGCGCCACCTGGGTGCTCGGGTGGTCGGACGAGGGCAGGAGCGGCAGGAAGTCGCCGTTCACGTCAAAGAACCCGACGAAGAGGTGGCCGTCATAGGCCTGCGACTGCGTCGCCTGGATGACAAGATAGTCGTCCTTCACGTAGACGCGCGAGTCCTTATCGACGGCGAGCCGCGGCAGCCGCGTGCCCGCCACCCGCAGGTCCGGGCGGGTGTCGGGGTTGAGCGGCACCGCCTGCAGCAGGCCGCACAGCGGCCGGGTACGGACCGCGATGCCGGCGAAGGCGTCCTCCGCCAGGCCCATGCCCGACAGCCGCTGGCGCAGCTTGGCGAGGTCGGCGCGGTTCGAGACGTAGCCGCGCACCGCGATGGCGCGGTCGGCGGAGGCCACGACGGTCGAGCAGTCGTAGCCACCGAGCGCGGCGCGCACCTCGTCCAGCGACGGCTGCGGCCGGCTCTCTGCCGGCGGCTGGCGCACCGTCGCGGGCGGCACCGCCGCGATTGCGGGGGCAGGCGCCGGGGCGGCTGCGGGCGTGGGCGGCGGCGCCGGCCGTTGCACCGGCGGCGGCACGGCGGCGGCCGGTGGCGTCACGATCGGCGGCGGCAGCGACGCGGCCGGCGGCGCGGATGCCGACGGCAGCGATGCGATGGGCGGCGGCGACGGCCGCGGCGCGGCGGCGGTGGCCGGCGGTTCGGGCGGCGGCAGCGGCGTGGCGATGACCGGCGGCGGCAACGGCGCGGCGGCGGCGGTCGGCGCCGGCGCGGTCTCCGGCGGGGTGCCGAGGGCGCGCGGCGGCTCCGGCGGAGGCAGCGGCGCGGATGGCGCGGAAGCGACCTGGGACGGCCCCGGCCCCGGCGCGGGACCGGCCGCGCGATCGGCCGGCCAGAAGAGGTAGGCCGCGGCGCCGCCCGCGACGACCAGCGCCGCCACCGCGGCGATGGCGCCCACCGGGCTGCGGCGCGGCGCCTTCGCCGCTGCGGCGTCGGCCGCGCGGACCGTGGCGCCGGCGGGCGCCGGCGCCGCGGCCGCCGCAACGCCGCCGACCAGCGCGCGCATCGACTGCGGCCGGTGCGCCGGGTCGGGCTGCAGCATGGCCGCGATCTCCGCCCGCAGCTCCTCCGGCACCCGCGCCAGGTCAGGGACGGCGCGCCGCGCCTCCACCACCGAGATCGGGCTCATGCCCATGTCGATCGCCTCGCCCGAGGCGGCTTCGGCCAGCACGAGGCCGAGGCTGTAGATGTCGGAGGGCGCCCCGACCTCGCCGCCGTGCATGCCGAGCTGCTCCGGCGAGGCGTAGGAGTACTTTCCCGCGAAGGTGCCGCCCAGCACCGTCTTGCGGCTGGGGTCGATGTCGCGCGCGATGCCGAAGTCGATCACCTTGGCGCGGCCGATGTCGCCGCCCGGCAGGATGATGTTGTCCGGCGAGATGTCGCGGTGGAACACCCGCTCGTCGTGCGCGGCCTGCAGCCCGGCGGCGACCCGGTCGCGCAGCCGGCGCACGTCCGGCGGCGACAGCGGCCCGTCCTGCAGCAGCTTGCCGAGCGACGGGCCGTCGACATAGTCCATCGCCAGGCACAGCCGGCCGGCGTCGTCGTAGAAGATGCCGTCGTAGCCGACCAGCGCGTCGTGGCGCAGCCGGCGCAGGATGTCGGCCTCGCGCTTGAACAGCTCCACCACCGTCGGGTCGGCGGTGAACTCCGGCCGGATCAGCTTGATCGCCGCCACCCGGTCGGCCGCCAGGTTGAAGGCGCGGTAGACCTCGCCGATGCCGCCGCGGGCGATGAAGGCGTCGATCCGGTAGGTGTTGCTGATGACCGCGCCGATCGACAGCATGTGGTTGCCGGCCGCCGCGTGCGGCGTCGCCGGCGCCTGGGTCGGCTCGCGCGGTGTGGCGATCACGGTCCGGTCGGGCGGGCTGTCGTTGTCGGCCATGTCCGCGTCCTATGCCTCGGCGATCCGTACCACGACCACCGTCACGTTGTCCGGCGCGCCGCGAGCGATGGCGGCCTCGATCAATGCCGTCGGGGCGTCGTCGAGCGGCGCGGCGGCGAGGATCCGCGCCGCCTCTTCGTCGGGCACCACCTTGCTGAGCCCGTCGGAGCACAGCAGAAACACGTCGCCCGGCGCCAGCTCGTCCTGCACCGCCTCGATCTCCAGCGCCGCGTCGGCGCCGACCGCGCGCGTGACCGCGTTGGCGTTGGCGTGGCCCTCCGCTTCCGCCGGGCTGAGGAGGCCGAGATCGACCATCTCCTGTACGTAGCTGTGGTCGCGGCTGATCTGGTCCAGCCGGCCGTCGCGGCAAATGTAGAGCCGGCTGTCGCCCGCCCACACGCAGGCATAATGATGGTCGAACACCAGCAGCGCCACCACGGTGGTCGCCACCGCATCGACGCTGCGCCGCGCCGCCTCCGCGCGCAGCGACGCATTGGCGTCCTGGATCGCATCGCGCACCGCGACGTAGAACGCCGGCGCCGTGGCCGGCACCGGCAGCGCGGCCAGCCGGTCGCACACCAGGCGGCTGGCCACGTCGCCGCGGGTGTGGCCGCCGACCCCGTCGGCGACCGCGAACAGGCCGGCGTCGGGCCGCGACATGAAGGCGTCCTCGTTCACCGAGCGCACCGCCCCGGCGTGCGTGGCCCCCGCCGCCAGGCAGCGCAGCGCGCCGGTCACGCAGCCGTCTCCGGCGCGGCGGCGACCATCGTCCAGCCCCAGCGGTCGAAGCGGCCGTCGAGGAACGCCGCGGCGGCGCGCGGCGGCGGCAGGCCGCGGCTCGCGACGCAGGCGCCGGCGAAGTCGGGCGATCCGGCGGTCCACCAGACCGCGAGGTCGGGCGCAGCGCCGGCCAGCACGGCGCCGGCCAGCCGCGCCACGTCGCCGGCCGCCGGCGGCCGGTCGCCGGCGAGCGGCAGCGCCCAGCCGGCCGGCGCGGCGGGCGCATGCGCGGCACCGTCCGGCGCGCCGACCGCCCCGGCGGCGCCGTCGAGTCCGTCGAGGCTGGCGGCATCGTCGAGCGCGCCGAGCGCGACCGATTCGACCGCGGCGAACCACGGCTCCGCGCTGACCGGCAGCGCCAGCACCGCGGCGGCGTCGGGCAGCGGCGCGGCGAGCACGAGCGGGAAGTAGCGGCCCACCTTGTCCACGCTTGACATCAGCACGCCGGCGGCGGGCCGCGGCCCGCACACGCCGGCCGACAGCGCGAAGCGCCACAGCGGCGCCTTCAGATAGAGGCCGAGCCAGTCGGCGCCCAGGGCCTCGCGCGCGGCGACGATCGCGGCCTGCATCCACGCGTCCCACGCGGCGACGAAGCCGGCGTCGATCCGGCGGCTGACGAAGTCGCCGACCGCCGGCATCTTGCCGTAGAAGCCGAGCCCCGGCGGCCCGGCCGCTTCGCCTACAGCGAGGGCGGGCATTGGAACTCGCGCAGCTCCTGCATCAGGAAGGGGTTGTTCACGCTGGCGGCGCGCAGCTCGAACGAGGCCTTGCGGCCGCCGATGTCGAAGGCGACCTTCATGCGCTCCGGCGACGGTCCGGGGTCGATCTGCCCTTCGTCGATCAGCCGCAGGATCGCCCACGGCCCCTCGCGCGAGATGGTGGACTGCCCGGCGACCGGCGGCAGCATGCTGATGCGCGCGGCGTTGCCGCCGGGACGCTTCGGCCACTCCATGCCGAACGGCCGGATCGGGCCGTGCTTGTAGCTGAGCGCCTGGCCGTCGGCTTCCACCACGACCTCCTCCACCGACGGGTCGAGCGTCATCGGCACCAGCTCGAAGCGGAACGACGGCCGCGTCGCGCCGCCCGGGAAGAAGGTCTCGCGGATCTTCATCGCGCGCTGCACCTGGATCAGGGTGTCGCGCGAGGCGCCGAGCTCGGCCTCGCTGACCTGCTTCCAGCGCCACTGGCGCTGCGAGGTATCGACGTAGTTCTTCAGGTTCTGGTCGAAGAACGTCTGCACCACGCCGCCGGGACCGAAGAAGCGGGCGAAATCCTCGATGCCGATGTCCTGCGGCGAGTTGGGGAACACCGGGTAGCGGCCCTCGATCGCCGACTTGCAGGTCGGCACGACGTTGGCGGTCCATGCCGCGTTCATCTTCTGGCGCAGCTCGCCCGCCGTGACGCGCGAGCCGGCCTGCGCCACCGCGCTGAGCCAGACGTTGACCGGCGGCGGCAGCTTGGCCGCGACGTTGCGCAGGCCCTGCAGCGCCCCGCCCATCGCGGTGGTGTCGTCGGTCGCCGCGGTGAGCTGCACGTAGATGCCGTTCAGGCTGTTCAGCACGTCGTCGATCGGCGCCACGCCGCCCTGCGCGGCGACCAGCCGCTGGATGTTGGCGAAGCGCTGCTCGACCAGGCTGCCGGGCGGATCCGGCCGCTGGCCGCCGGTCAGGGCCTGCACCATGCTCTGCACCTGCGGGTTCGCGGGCGGGCGCGCCGCAGCGGCGCCCTGCGCGGCGGCGCCGGCCGCCTGCGCGACACCGGGCGGCAGCTCGGGCGCCAGCGAGATCGCCGTGAGCTGCGTTTCCTTGGCGACGGCGGCAAGCACCAGCTTCAGCGGCGACTGCGGCCCGCCTAGCGCGTTCAGGATTTCCATCGCCTGTACGCGGTTCTGCAGCGGCACGACCATCAGGTCGGTCAGGAGGCCGTCCCAGTGCGTCACGTACTCGTTCTGGTAGAGGCCCAGGATGTCGCGGCGCACCTGGTCGATGCGGCGCGCATCCTCCACCGACCGCGCGCCCTCGCCGACCACCCAGGCCTCGCCGACCTCCTGCTTGGCCGCGTCGTCGAGCGCGCGCATGAACTCGCGGAAGCCCGCGGCCGTGTAGAGGCCGGGGATGCCGTCGGTCAGGCCCTTGCCCGACCGGCGCTGCAGCGCGCGCGGCGCGGCGGGGCCGGCATGGTCGATGACGCGCCAGTCCTGCAGGTTCTTCTGCGCCAGACCGCGCTGGATGTTGCCGTAGGCGCGCGCCGCCGACGGCTGGGTGCGCAGCACGCCGCGGGCGCGGTCGACCAGGGCCTGGTCCACCGGCGCGGCCGGGAAGCTGGTGGCGAGCAGGGTGCCGAGGTGGCGGTCGAGCGATTCGCGGATCGGCGCATAGGGCGGGCCGGGCAGGCGCTGCACCATGTCGACGGCGACGAACTGGCGGATCAGCTCCGCATCGACCGGCCCCTGCCGGCCGAGCATCAGGTAGACCTTGAGCCAGTTGTAAAGCTGGTCCGGCCGCGCCGATTCGGCGGCGACGCGCTGCGCCATCGCGCCCTGCAGCGCCGGCAGATAGCGGGTGTGCAGCGCGCGGAGATAGGCCTCCTCGGCCTGCGAGCCGAGCTTTTCGCCTTGCCACAGCCCGAAGCCGTAGTCCCACGGCGCGTCGCGCGACTCGCGCGAGTCGTAGCCGGTCGGCAACGCGCGCAGCTTGTCGAGCGCCGGCGCGAGGCGCACCAGCTCGTTCATCGGCTCGGGCGCCGTCGCGGCCGGGTCGAACGACGGCTTCAGCGCGTCGAACGCCTCCTGCACCTGGCCGACCAGCGCCTGGTTGTTGAAGTAGCTCATCGTCCACAGGCCCTTCATGCCGAGCAGCACGACCGCCGCCGCCGCGTAGCCGAGGTAGTGGAACAGCCGCTGGCGGCTTTCCACCTTGGGGTCGGCGCTGACGAGGTTGGCCTCCTTGAACACGACGTCCTGCAGCAGCTGGGTGATGAAGTAGCTGCGGCCGGTGCCGACGAAACTGGGCAGGCTCGGCCGGTCGACGCCGAACGTCGCGGAGACCGACGCCATCAGGCGGTCGATCGGGGCGCCTTCCTGGGTGCCGCTGATCATGTAGACGCCGCGCAGCAGCGGCGCGACGTCGTAGCGGCTGGCGCGGAACACGTCGGCGACCAGGTCGTTCAGGCGCCGCTTTATCGCGGCGAACTGCGCCGGGAAGCCGAGGATGCGGGCGCGGCGCTCCGCATCCGTCTCGCGGTGCAGGCGGTCGATCATCCGGCTCTCCAGGCCCTGGACCAGGAGGTCGAACTCCGCCGGCAGCTTGCCGATCTCCGAATCGTCGGCGGCCGATTTCAGCTTGGCGCGGTCGAGCGGGAAGGTGGTGCCCAGCACCTGCGCCCGCTCTTGCTTGCCGAACTCGTCGAAATACTCGACGAAGCCGGCGATCAGGTCGGCCTTGGTGACCAGCAGGTAGACGGGCACGCGGATGCCGAGCTCGCGGATCAGCTCCTGGATGCGCTGGCGCATGGCGAGCGCGTGCTGCGACAGCTCGGCGTCCGACATGGTGAGCAGCGCATCGACGCTGACGGTCAGCATCGCGCCGTTGATCGGCTGGCGCGGGCGCGTACGCTTCAGGAGCTTGAGGAAGCCGAGCCACGCCTCGCGGTCGACCTGGGCGTCGGAATCCTGGGTCGTGTAGCGGCCGGCGGTGTCGATCAGCACCGCGTCGTTGGTGAACCACCAGTCGCAGTTGCGCGTGCCGCCGACGCCCTTCACCGCGCCGCCGCCGAGCTTGTCGGCGAGCGGGAAGTCGAGGCCGGAGTTCTCGATCGCCGTCGTCTTGCCGGTACCCGGCGGCCCGATCATGATGTACCACGGCAGCTCGTAGAGGAACCGCTGCGAGAAGCGGCCGGCCTTCACCCGGCTCTTGAGCAGCTCCGTCGCCTCGCGGAAGCGCTGCTCGATCTGCGCCACCTCCCCGGCGCCGGCGGCGCTGTGCGCCGGCGCCCCGGAAGACGCCGCCATCTCCTTCACAAGGCCTTCGTCGCGGGCACGCGCGCGGCGCATGCGGAACATGATGTCGAGCCCCCACCCGACCAGGATAAGGATCACGACGATCAGCCGCACGATTTCCGGCTCCAGTGGCCGCACGCTGCCGATCGCGATCAGCGGGCCGACCAGCCAGACGATCGCGATCAGCGCCAGCGCGCCGATCAGCGTCAGGAACCAGCGGGACTTCACAACGTCGAGGATGCGGCGCATGGCCCGTTCCTACCTTTGCGTCAGCGGGCCAGCCGGACGTCGATCCGGCGGTTGAGGGCGCGGCCCTCGGGCGTGTCGTTGCTGGCGATCGGGTCCGCCTCGCCCTTGCCGTCGGCCTTCAGGCGCGACGCGTCCAGCCCGTCGGCCACCATCCCGTCCATCACCGCGCTGGCGCGGGCCAGCGAGAGGTGCCAGTTGGACGGGAAGCGCAGGCTGCGGATCGGCCGGTTGTCGCTGTAGCCGACGATGGTGACGGCGCCCGGCTCCACCTTCAGCGCCTCTGCGACGCGGCGGACGACCGGCGCGACCCGCGGCGTCACCGTCGCGCTGCCCGAATCGAACATGCCTTCGCCGCGGAACCGCACGATGGTCGCGGTGGCGTCGTCGGTGACGCTGACCAGGCCTTCGCGGATCTCCGGCTCGAGGAACTTGCGCAGCCGGTCGACGCGCGCGAGCTGCACCGGCGGCGGCACCGGCGCGCGCGCCACCGCGACGGCCGGCGGGAACCCGGCGAGGTCGGCGAACGTCATGTCCGACCGGCCGTTCACGAAGATGTTGAAGGCGAGGAAGATCGGCACCAGCAGCACCGCCGCGATGGCGCCGACGACCCAGATCGGCACCACGAAGCGCAGCGGGCGGAAGGTCTCCCCCGCGCCGTGCCAGTGCGGCGACAGCTCGCGCTCGGTCTGGCCGCGCACCTCGCGGATCGAGCGGTGCAGCGCATCGAGCACGCGCGCGTGCTCCGTCGCGCCGCGCTGCGCGACGCGCAGCTTGCCGCGGAAGCCGAGCGCCAGGCAGGCGTAGGAAAGCTCCAGCACGTCGATGTGGTTGGCGGGCTGGCGCATCAGGTGCGCCACCATGTCGTAGAAGCGCTCGCCGCCCTCGCGCTCGTTGTAGAAGATGCCGACCATGCTGCGCTGGGCCCAGCCGCCGCGCGCGCCCCACGGCGTGTTGAGGATCAGGTCGTCGATGGTGGCGCAGATGGCGTAGCGCGCGGCCTGCAGCGTCTGCGCGCTGGCGCCGGACGCGGCGGCGGTGGCCTCGAACTGGCGCACGCCGTTGACGATGCGGTGGTGCAGGCCGTCGACGTCGCCGTGGTCGATCAGCGTGCCCAGGCGCGCGATCAGCCCGAACAGCTCCGTCGCCGCGCCGAGCAGCGGGTTCCTGGTCGAGCGCGGCATGTCGGCGCCCATCGGCGCCGGCGCCGGGCCGGACGGGATCGGGATCGCGCCGCCGCCGTCGGCGCGGCGGCCGCCCGGGTTGGGGCGGATGACGGTACGCTCGCCGTCGTCGGGCAGCCCGAACGGGTTGTTGGTCGACATCTTCGGCTACTCCCGGATCGCCCAGAACTCCATCGCCAGGTTGGGAAACTCGCCGGCGACGTGGATCGCGAAACCGCCCGAGGTCGCAAGCTGCGCCCAGTACTGCCCGGTGCGGTCGAGCTCGAAATAGGCGAAGCCCGCATGGTAAGGGATCTGCCGCGGCGTCACCGGCAGCAGCGTGATCTTGATGCCGGGCAGCGCGACGTTGACCAGTTCGCGGATGGTCTCCACCGGGCCGATCTTGCACTGGAGCGGAAAGTCGCGGCGCAGCCCCTCCGCCTGGATGTCGGCCTTGACCGCAAGCACGAAGCGCGCGGTCTTCAGCAGCGAGCGGTCGGCGATCTGGCCGACCCGGATGCCATAGCGGCGCTCCTGCAGCGGGATCGCGATCGCCGTCTGCTCCAGCACCGCCGACAGCGACTGGCGCAGCTCCGCCATCACCGCGGCGAAGGTCGCCTCGAGATCCTCATGCAGGTAGGGCGGGAACGCCGGCGGGCGCTTGCCGGGCTGCGTGAAGGTGGCGAGCTCGCCCGCCGCCTCCAGCATCAGCGAGAACACGCGCTCCGGGTGCATGATGCCGGCGGCCTGCAGATGGCCGAACAGCGGCAAATAGCGGTTGACCGCCTGCAGCATCATGAAGTCGGCGATCTCCGCCACGCCGCGGGTGCCGGAATGGGCAACGCGCGCCGCAAGCGCCTCCGCCCGGTGGCCGAGCAGGCCGTGGATCTCGGTGACGAACGCGAGCAGGCTCGGCGACGAGGAGGCGACCAGCGCCGGCGGGATGTAGCCCTTGTCGAGTATCACCTGGCCGTCGGCCCGCACCTCCACGATGCGCGCCAAGCCGATGCAGGTGTAGCCGGCGCGGTCGTCGCGGTCGAGCATGAAGCGGAAGCGCGGCACCGCGACCTGGATCGGCGCGATGCCGTCGGTGCCGGTGGTCGAATCGATCGCCTGGTATTCGCCGGTGCTGAAGCGCGCGGACGACGAGTTCGGGTTGTTCAGCTCGACCTCGATGGTGCCGGGCTGGCGCAGCGGCAGCGCCAGGTAGACGAGCTGGTCGACCACCCCCTGCGCCAGCTCGAGCGGCACCGGCGGCGGCGTCAGGCCGGGCAGGTCGAACGGCGTGCCGTCGGCCAGCACGCCGGCGCAGCGGGCGAGCGCGAACTTGCCGGCAAGCAGCAGCTCGCGGTTGATCTCCAGCTCGGTCAGGCCCCACGGATAGGGGCAGAGCTCGGCCACGCGCGTGCGCACCAGCCGCTGCACGTGGCGCTCGTACTGCTGGAAATGCTGCGGGCGGAGGAACATGCCCTCCGACCACACGGGGCTGCTTTCCCAGGTCATGGCCTCGCTCCCGGCGCCGTCACTTGGGCGCCTCCGTCACCGCGATCGAGCGCGTCTGGACCTCGGCGACCAGCTTGTTGTCGGCGTTGGGCTTCACGGTCGCCTGGGCGCGCCAGATGCCGCGCTCGTAGTCGCGGAAAAAGGCGACCAGGCCGATGAAGCGCGTGGTCGGCTTCAGCTCCTTCTTCACCGCGCGGGTGCCGCCGGGCGGAATGATGACCTCTTCCTTGCCCATCAGCTCGGCGCCGAGCGCGCCGGTATCGCCCTCCAGCAGGTTGAAGAAGGGCGCCCCCTGGAAGTTTGCCAGCGACGTCAGCTCGTAAACCCGCACGCTGACCGGCGACGGCCGGTTGTCGAGCGACGGGTTGATCGACGGCGCGGCATTGATCGTGAGGTCGAGCGTGGCCGGCGGCGGCGGCTTGTCGGCGCAGGCCGCCAGCAACCCGGCGGCGCAAACGGCCAGCACGGCGAGCGCGCGGCGCATCGGGGCTTCAATGAAAGACGAAAATCGCATCTGCGGCATCCTGCTTGAAGGGCTTGCTCTTGAGCCAGGTGTTCCATCCGAGCCGCGGCGGCGCGGCCGATCCGGGCGCGAGTTCCAGCGCCGGCACCTCGTCGCGCGACAGCACGACGTTGACGTCGAACAGGAACCCCGGGCCGACATAGAGCCGCGCAATCTGCTCCAGCGCCTTCAGCTCGCTGCCGTCGGGCATGAAGCGTCGGAACGCGGCGTAGCCCATCGGGCCGAGGTGCAGGCGGAAGCTGCCCTGGACGTCGAACACCCGCTCGCCGATGGTCGCATTGACGCCGAGCGCGCAATAGGCCTGGCGGGCATCGGCGCCGCGGGCCGGCAGGCGCGTGCGGTCGGCCGGCTCGATCGCCATCCAGCGGCCGCGGAACTGCTCGACCCGCACGGCGGTGCCGAAGTAGTCGCTGAGCAACGCCTCCAGCGCCGCCGCCGAGCGCGGCCAGTGGGACATGTGGCCGGCGTAGTGGACGAAGGCCTCGTCCGGGACGTCGTGGGCTTCATGCGTGGCGTCCCAGCCGAGGCCGACGAGCGCCGTCAGCCCGCGCGTCGCCGGGTCGCCATCCAGCGTCGGCGCCAGCTCGTAGGCGACCGGCAGGCGGTACTTCGACCACGCCCGCCAGAACAGCGACACCAGGCGGTGGTTGAACACGTCGAAGAAGTCGGCGAGCGAATCCTGCTTTGCGCGCCCGGCGCGGATGACGGTATCGGTGTAGTGCGGCGGCAGGGTGCCGACCGGGCCGGTCAGGCCCATGAAGTTGACCACCAGCGTCGGCGGCGCGTCCTCCGCCCGTTCCACGCTGTCGATCGAGGCTGCCGGGAATGCAAGCGAGGGATGGGCGGCGATGCGCAGCGGTTCCGCCGCCGGCAGCGTGTCGTCGCCGAGCCCGGGGCGCACGTCGCCCGCGCGCGCGCGCGCCCACAGGAGGTGGAGCCGCACCGCCTGGAAGAAGTCGAAGCGGCCCGGCTCGCTCTCCAGCCGCGACTTCAGATCAGTGTCCGCTCGCCCGCCCGCGCCGGCCATTGCTTCATGATCTCCGGACGGCCCCGCAACCGCGCCGTCAGCCTGACATACGAGTTCATCGTGCAATACATCGTTAAGAAGCGCTCGAGCACGGCCGCCAGCAGATAGGCGCTCGAGCCCGAGTAATTGGCCTCGTCCAGCTCCACCGTCAGGTCGAGGCCGCGGCAGAACGCGGCCATGTCCGCCCACGGCGCGCGCGCCACCGTGCGCCGCCAGTCGATGCGCGCGATGCCGTCGATGAGGGTGCGCGTTTCGGCCGAATCGCGGAAGTCGTAGAGGCGCAGGATCTCCTTCAGCGCCTCCGCCGACCGGTCGCCGTCGAGCACCGACAGGTGGTTCATCGCGAGATGCGAGATCAGCTTCCAGCGCTGCTCGCGCCGGTCGGCCTGGCGCACGGTCGGCGTCGGCGGCGTGAGGCACTCGACCTTGGCGATGGCCGGGTTCTCGTCGATCGGCTGCAGATAGGGGTGGCCGCCGCCGAACGGTAGACGGGTCGGCAGGTCGGCATTCAGGCACAGTGCCTCCACCGAGGCCAGCGCCTGCGACGGCGCATGCGGGCGCACCCCGCGGTCGACGACGGAGAGGTAGACGTCGGTGCCGGAATCGCCGCGCGCCGACGGCCGGCGCGCCACGTGCCAGTAGCGGCGCCGCGCGTCGGACGCGTCGACGTCGTGTCGGATGGAGAAGAACGGCTGGTAGCGCGCCGTCTCGCCGCTGGTCAGGGTCACGTCGACGTTGGTGACGGTGTGCACCTCCATCGTCTGCGGCCGGCGCGCGTCGGCGACGATGCGGTAGTCGGGCGTCGTCGCCGACAGCTGTATCGGATCGCAGTGGTGGCGGAACAGGTTGACGATCGGCGTGCAGCCGAGCGCGAAGTTTTCGCGCGTCACCCGCTGCTCGAGCTGCGGGTGGCTGCGGTTGAGATAGAGGAAGACCTCCATCTGGTTGCCGGCGTCGACCAGGGTCTTCGCCTCCAGGCCGGTCAGGTCGACGAACATGAACTTCTGCGGGAAGCAGAAGAATTCGGTCAGCAGGCGGTAGCCGATGAACGACCGCGGGCCGTAGTGCAGCACGCCCTCGTCGGCGGCGAAGCCGACCGGCTTGATCGTGTCGGGCGCCAGGAAGGTCGGCCGCGGGTCGTTGATCCCGTCGGCCAGCGCGATCGAGGTGGTCGCGTTGCAGATCAGCTCGTAGAGCGGATAGATCTGCTGCGCGTCGCCGCGCAGGAACAGCCGCAGCCGGCTGGGCCCCAGCGCGGTCAGCGTCAGGTCCGGCCGCGTGCAGCGCAGCACCAGCCGCAGCACCGCCGCGGCGCCGGCGGCGCGCGGATTGGCCGGCGCCGTGATCGGCCGGCCGGTCAGGGTGGCCGACGCGATCTCGACCGGCAGCAGTGTCACCGGATAGCAGGTGGTGTAGCGGCAGGTCTCGCCGCCCACCGCCTCGGTCTCGATCTCGATGCCGGCGCGCAGGTCCACCGGCACGTCGAGCTCCGCCGACGGCTGCAGCTGGGCGATCGCGAGCGAGGGCACCGGCGCCAGATAGTGCGGATAGAGCACCCCGAGCAGGGCGTCGGTCAGCTCGGGGAACTCGTCGTCGAGCTTCAGCCGGATCCGCGAGGTGAGATAGGCGAACGCCTCGATCAGCCGCTCGACATGCGGGTCCTCCACGACGTCGCCGGTCAGGCGCAGCCGCGCCGCGATGGTCGGATGGGCGGTGGCGAACTCTGCCGCCAGCCGGCGGACGTAGCCCATCTCGCTGTTGTAGAAGGAGAGCAGGTCCTCGCTCATGACGATCCGCCGACGACGGTGAGCTTGCGCTTGCCCGGGTCGAGGAACGAGGTGAACTCGATCGGCTCCGGCGCCGGGTTGACCTTGAGCAGGGCGGCGATGCGCAGCCGCATGGTGCGGTCGTCGCCGTCGCCCGCCTCGTTCAAGGTGACCCTGATGTCGAACAGCCGCGGCTCGTAGGCGCGGATCTGCGCCTCCAGCACGCGGCAGAAATCGTACTGCGCGTCGCGCGTGGAAAGCACCAGCGCAGTGAAGTCCGGGATGCCGTAGTTGGGCAGCGAGACCTCGAGGTCGGCGTGCTCCGCGTCGGGCGACTGGCAGCGCTGGCGCGTGTTGAGCAGGTTCTCCATGTCGCGGCGCACCGAATCGCGCAGCTCGCGCAGGAACTGGCCGCGCGAGCGACGCAGGCCGATCGTCGCCGGATCGTCGTCGACCAGACGGTCGAGCAGCGACGGCTGCAGCGGCTGGTCGGGATCGATGCGCGCCATCGTTCGCCGCGCCGCCGTCAGGCCGCGTTGCTCAGGGCGCTCAGCTCGAGCAGCGTCAGCGATTCGTCGCCGGCGAGGAAGCTCTTGAGGCCGACGCCGCGCACGACACCCCTGGGATGCTCGATCCAGTCGGTGGCGCGGCCGAGCAGCGCCTCCTGCGACGGCGACGGCAGGTCGGGATAGGCCGGATACACCGTCGGCAGGTACACGTCGCCGTTCGGGCCGTCCTTCACCACCACGCTGGCGCGCCGCCACAGCATTTCGCGCAGCATCGCCGGCTTGTGCAGCTCGATGCTCTCGACCGCCTCGACCGGTACCCAGTAGCAGTCGCCGCCGGCGGTGATCAGCTCGATCACCGAGGCTAGGATGTCGTCGAGGTCGCGGAAGTCGTCCGCCGCGCCGCCGTTCACCGCGATCCGGTGCGCCGGCCGCTTCTGTTCCGCTTCGGCGATCAGCGCCGCGGCATCGCCGCCGCCGCGCAGCTCCACCAGCGCACGCAGGCGCAGCGCCGCATGGTCCGGTAACGGCCCGACCAGCTTCGGCGCCGCGCCTTCGGCATAAATCTTGCGGCGCAGGTCGGCGCCGCGGATCAGCTGGCGGAACAGGCCGAGCCCGACGGTGATCGACGGGTCCTGCGAGGTCACCACGTCGAGCTGCCGGTCGGCGCGCTCGAAGTCGCTGCGGAAGCAGTAGAGCTCGGCCAGCATGACGCGCGCCTTGACGTCGGTCGGCTTGCCGCGCACCTGCGCCACCAGCGCCTCGATCGCCTGGTCGAGTTGGCCGCCCTGCAGGAGGGAGTCGGCTCCATCGCTCATCGTCGCCTCCGGAACTTCAGTTTTGCGGGCGTCCGGCCAGCTCGGTTGCGAGCTGGAACTCGGACTGCAGCTCGTCGAGCTGGAAATGCGGTTGCAGGTGGATCACGCACTGGTAGGCGCCGGGACGGTCCGGCGGCTCGCGCACGCGCACGCTGGCGGCGCGCAGCGGGAAACGCGCCAGCATCTCGGCCGACGCGTTCATCGAGCTGTTGCAGTAGCCGAGCAGCCAGTTGTTGATCTGCGACTGGCATTCGTCGGGCGACTGGAACGAGCCGACCCGGTCGCGCGCGATCACCTTGATGAAGTGGGCGAAGCGCGCGATGCACAGCATGTACTGCATCATGGTGGACAGGCGCGCGTTCTGGGTGCCGGCGGCGCGGTCGAACGTCTTGGGCAGTTGGACCGACTGGTTGGAATAGAACACCGACCACGGCGTGTCGCGCGCCGCCGCCAGCGGTATGAAGCCGAGGTCGCCGAGCGCCTTCTCCTGCCGCTCCGACAGCGCGACATCGGTGGCGTGCCGCGCCACGACCTCGCGCCGCTCGGTCTCGAACCCGTACGCCGGCAGGTCGGTCACCAGGCCGGCGCCGTCGCGGTCGCGGCGGGCGCCGCGGATGTCGACGAACCAGCCGGCGGCGGCGAAGGCGCGCATAACGGTGCCGGCGAAGGCATAGGCGGCCGAGCCCCACACGTAGCCGGTTAGGTCGTCGGCCGAGCAGTCCTCGGCGAAGCGGAAGCCGTCGTGGCGCGAGCCGTCGTCGCGATAGGGCAGTCGCATCAGCACGCGCGGCAGCACGACGCCGACGAAGCGCGCATCCTCGCGCCCGCGGAACGACCGCCAGCGCACGTATTCCTGCTGCTGGAAGATACCGTCGAGGTCGATCGGCAGCTCCAGGGTCGTGAAGCTGTCCAGCCCGAACAGGCTGGGCGAGGCGCCGACGACGAACGGCGAGAACGCCGCGGCGGCGACCTGGCTGACCGCCTGCAGGGCGGCGATATCGTCGGTGTTATTGCCGCCCGCCCCGCGGCGATGGGTGATCTCGTAGTCGCCGACCAGCAGCCCGTAGGGCTGGCCGCCAGGCATACCGAATTCCTCGCTGTAGATCTTGCTGAACAGCTGGCTCTGGTCGAACTCGAGCGACCGTTCGTGGTCGCGGCAGATCTCGGGCCAGGAGATCGACAGCACCTTCACCTTGAGCCGGTCGTTCTCATCGGCGATGCGGGCGAGATAAGCGATGCCGCGCCACGTCGCCTCGAGGCGGCGGAACCGCGGATGGTGCAGGATGGCGTTGACCTGCTCGGTCAGCAGCGAATCGATCAGCGCCATCGCCAGGTCGGCGCGGCGCAGCAGCGCCGTGTCCGGCGCGCGCGGCGCGCCGGTTCCGCCCGCCGGGCGGACGGAACCGGTATCGTCGCGTCGGTCGTCTGGGGCTGCATCCAGCCCCCACGCGGCCTCGAGGACCTCGGCTGCCATGCCCGAAGTCCGGCCGCGGCGTCAGGAACGCTGCGGGATGCGCGCCACGAGGCGGAGCGACGCGGTCAGTTCCTCGAGTTGCAGCCACGGCCGCAGGAAGGCGACGGCGTTGTAGGAGCCGGGCTTGCCGGGGATCTCCTGCACCTCGACCTTGGCGTCCTGCAGCGGGTAGCGCGCCTTCAGCTCCTGCCCGACGTTCGGGTTGGTGTTGACGTAGTTCTGGATCCAGCGGTTCAGCCACGCCTCGCAGTCGGATCTCTCCATGAACGAGCCGATCTTGTCGCGCGCGATGATCTTCAGGTAATGCGCGAACCGCGACGTCGCCATCAGGTACGGCAGGCGCGCGCTGATCGCCGCGTTGGCGGTCGCCGCCGGGCGGTCGTACTTCTTCGGCTTCTGCGTGCTCTGCGCGCCGAAGAACACCGCGTAGTCGGTGTTCTTGTAGTGGCACAGCGGCAGGAAGCCGGCGTCGGACAGCTCCTTCTCGCG
>JBFWQM010000078.1:0-20308 GCA_050249455.1 Rhodospirillaceae bacterium
TTCGGCGAGCCCTATGGCCCGCCGATCTCGCACGAGGCGGACTCGAAGACCGCGATCGTCCAGGAGCTGCGCGCCGACGAGGCCTCGACCAGCGCGTTCGGCGAAACCTGGCATTCCGACATGACGTCGCAGGAGCGGCCGCCGATGGCGACCATGCTGCGCCTCGTGGAGGTGCCGCCGCACGGCGGCGGCGACACGCTGTTCGCCGACATGTGCGCGCTCTACGACGCGCTGTCCGCGCCGATGAAGGCCATGCTCGACGGCATGACGGCGGTCCACGACTCCTCGATCTTCATGAAGAAGTACGGGCTGCGCGACCTCCCGCAGGCGGTCCACCCGGTGGTGCGCACGCACCCAGTGACCGGCCGCAAGGGCCTGTTCGTCAACTTCCGCTTCACCACGCGGATCAACGAGCTGACGGAGACCGAGTCGGAGGCAGTCCTGCGCATGCTGTTCCGCCACGTCGCCGAGACGGCGGTGTTCCAGATGCGGTTCCGCTGGGACAAGGACACGCTCCTGATGTGGGACAACCGCTGCGTCCAGCACGTCGCGCTGTTCGACTACTGGCCGCACCTCCGCCTCGGCTACCGGCTGATGATCCGCGGCGACCGCCCGGCCTGACCGGCGCGGGCTCGGCAGCGGCGTTGCCGCGACGCCGGGCGCCCCGAGGCGGCGAGAACGTCAGGTCGTCGCTTCGGCGCCCGCGATGAGCTCCAGCACCTCCGACGTGATATCCGACTGGCGGACCCGGCGGGCGGTGTCGTGAAGCTGCTCCAGCTTGACCGTCACGTTGTCTCGCGCCGCCTCCATCGCGCTCAGCCGAGCGGCGTTCTCGCTCGCCAGCGACTCGACCAGGGCCTCGGCGAGCAGCCCGAACAGATATTCGCCGACCAGCGCCTCAAGCAGGGCGGCGGCGGACAGGTAATGGACCGGCGCCTCGCCCCCCTCCTGCGCCGCCACCGACGCGGGGTCGAGCGGCAGCAGCGAGCGGCTGACCACCACCGAAGCCGCCCCCGCGGACGGACGGGCGTGGATGACGTCAACCCGGCCGATCTCGCCCCGCGAGATATGATCGTACAGCGTCCGGACCACGCGATCGGCCAACCCGGTCGTGTTGGGCAGGCGCGTGGCCATCGCCCAGGTCGCATCGCCCGGCCGTCCGGCGGCGGCGAACAAGGCGGCACCGCGAGTGCCCACGATGAACAGGAAATCGTCGTGGCGCAGCTCGGCGGACGCCGCCGATACGAGCCGCTCGTTGAAACCGCCGACAAAGCCGTGCTCGGAGGTGCAGACGATCACCGCGCGCCGCAGCCCTGCTGCCGCCCGTGACGGCGCCGCGTCATCGGATCGCAGACGCATGGCGGCCGCCACCGATGCCGCGACGGTTTCGGCATAGCGGCGGATCGACGGCAACGCGCGCTGCGCTTCCTGCATGCGCATGCCGGCCAGCGAACGGATCGCACCGACAACGTCGCGAAGCTCGCCGATGGTCGCGATGTGCGACTCGATCTCCGACAGGCGCGTCATGGAACCGGCGCTTCCTTGACCGGCGCAACCTCGCCGGCCAGCGACTCCAATTGCTCCCGCAAGCGACCGCGTTCCGCATCGGTCAGGGCGGCCGAGCGGTCGTCGATCGCCAGAAGGTGAGGCACATCCGAGGCCAGCCACGCCGGCAACGCGTCGCGAAATGCGTCGATCCGGTCCAACGGCAGCGTGTCGAGAACGCCTTCGGTGAGCGCGACCAGGAGCGCGACCTGAACGCCAAGCGGCTGCGGCGCGAACTGCGGCTGACGCAGCACCGCGCGGATGCGCCGCCCGTGCTCGATGGTGCGATGCGTGCGTTCGTCGGCCATGGTGCCGAAGCGGGTGAAGATCTCAAGCTCGAGGAATTGCGCGTATTCCAGCCGCAGGCTCCGCGACAGCGCCTTGAGCACGGCCGCCTGGGCCTTGCCGCCGACCCGGGAGACGCTCCGGCCCACGTCCACCGCGGGCTTCAGATCCTCGTTGAACAGGCGGGGATCGAGGTAGATCTGACCGTCGGTAATCGAGATCAGGTTGGTCGGGATATAGGCGGCGATATTGCCGCCCTGCGTCTCCGCGATCGGCAGCGCCGTGATCGATCCGCCGCCGCGCCCGGCCGACAGCCGGGCCGCCCTCTCGAGCAGCCGCGAGTGGATGTAGAACACGTCGCCCGGGTAGGCCTCCCGCCCCGGCGGCCGGCGCAGCAGCAGCGAGATCTGACGATAGGCCGCTGCGTGCTTGGTCAGGTCGTCAATGACCAGCAGCACGTCACGGCCGCGCTCCATGAAATGTTCCGCCATCGTGCACGCCGCATAGGGCGTCAGCCATTGCAGGCCCGGCGCCGCATCCGCCTCGCCCACGACGAAGAGACAGCGTTCCGGCGCGCCGAAGCGCCGGACCGATTCGATCACCTGAGCCAGCGACGTCACCTTCTGCCCGACCGCGGCGTAGATGCAGATGACGTCGCTGCGTCGCTGGTTGATGATCGCGTCGACTGCAAGCGCGGTCTTTCCCGTCCGACGGTCGCCGATGATGAGCTCGCGCTGGCCGCGCCCCAGCGGAATCATCGAATCGACGGCGAGGATCCCCGTCGCAAACGGCCGGGCGACCAGGTCGCGGTCGACGATCGCCGGCGTCGGCCGCTCGACCGGCAAGCGGCCTTCCGCAGCGATCGGCCCGCCGTCGTCGAGCGGATTGCCGAGCGGGTCGACGACGCGGCCCAGCATCGCCGCCCCGACGGGGACGCGGACGACCTCGCCGGTACCGTGCACCGTGCCGCCAGCCGCGATGTGACCGGTCTCGCCGAGCAGAATGCAGTTGATCGAGGACTCGCCGAGATCGACCGCCATCCCGTGCGCGCCACCTTCGAACACCAGGAGCTCGTCGAGCCGCGTCTCCGGCAGGCCCTGCACGGTGACCACACCGTCGCCGACCTGCACCACCCTTCCGACATGATCGAGCCGCGGCCGGACGTCGGCGGCCGCAATCGCCGCGCGGTCACGGACCAGACGCCGCCTCAGCGTGTCAACCAGCGTCGGCATGCCACGAGGCCGCGCGGCGCAGATCTTCCAGCGCGCTTTGCCACGAGAAGCGCAGGATCGCGTTGGGAAAAAGAAGCTCCACGCCGGCGACAAGATCGGCGTCGACCCGGAAATCCATCGACAACGGTCTGCCCAGGACATCGGCCAGCCGCCGGCGCCATGCGTCGGCGGCGTCGGCCGGGAGCGGCGTGGCGGTGACGGCCGTCACCGCGGCCGTATCGCCCGCCCCGCGCAGGAGCTCGGCGCGCTGCGAAGCGGAAAGGGCGGCGACATGCCTTTCGACGCGCGGCAGCCAGCCCTCCGCACGCAGCGCCGGCGGCAGCTCGGCGAACAGGCGACGGGCGATGTCGGCGCCGAGGTCGAATGCGGCCTGGTGCGCCTCGGCAAGCGCCTTCGCCCGCTCGTCGTCGATCGCCTGATGCGCCGCCGCAATCAGTGCCGCCGCTTCGGCGTCGGCCGCCGAACGCCGATCCTTCGCCGCCGCCTCGGCCTGGGCGCCGGCCTCGCGCAGCAGCCGCTCCTTCTCGGCCGCCACGCCGGCCCGCTCGGCGCGCAGTTTTTCGCGCTCGGCCCTGGCCGCATCGCCGGCGGTGGCGGCATCGGCATACAGCCGGTCGATCTCGCCCCGGCGAGCATCGATGAGGCGCAGCACTGGCCGATACAACAGGCGGTGCAGCAGCCAGACAAGCACCGCAAAGTTCACGGTCTGGAAGGCGACCGTCCACCAGTCGAAGTGCATGGTCAGGCCACGTAGGGATTGGCGAACAGCAGCAGCAGCGCGATGACCAGGCAATAGATCGCCATCGTCTCGATCATGGCGAGGCCGACGAACAAGGTGCGCGAGATCGTGCCCGCTGCCTCGGGCTGGCGGGCCATCGCATCCATCGCGGATGCGATCGACCGCCCCTCGGCCAGCGCCGGGCCGATCGATCCGACGGAAACCGCGATGACGGCCCCGATGATGCTGATCAGCTTGACGTCCATCTCTCCTCCTTCAACTGCCCTCGGTCGTGCCCAGCCCCGCACCGATGAAAACCGCGGCGAGGACGGTGAAAATGTAGGCCTGCACCAGACCGAGCAGCAGCTCGAGCGCCATCAACGGGATCGGCGCGAACAGGCCGGCGAGCGCAACGACGAGTCCGATCACGAATTCGCCGCTCATGACATTGCCGAAGAGACGGACCATCAGTGAGAACGTGCGCGTCACCTCGGCCACCAGGTTGAGCGGCAGCATCACGAGCTTCGGCTCGGCGAAGCTCGCCAGGTAGCGCCGCACGCCGCGCGCCCGAATGCCGAAGAAGTGCACCGACAGAAACACGATCAAGGCCAGCGCCGCCGGCGTCTCGAGCCGCGCCGTCGGCGCTTCGACGCCCGGAACGATGCCCGACAGGTTGGCGCAGACGAGGAACAGGAACAGCGTCCCGAGCAACGGCAGGAGCGGCCGGCCGTCGGTGCGGATCGCGTCCTGAATCTGGTCGAGGATCGCGGTGACGATCAGCTCCAGCCCGGTCTGACGGGCGTCCGGCCGCGCGACGAGCCGGCGCGTGATCAGCCAGCAACCGAGCGCCAGCGCGGCCATGATGCCCCACGTCGTGACCACCGGACGCGTCACCGGCACCGGCCCCAGGTGGAATGCGACCACGCTGGCCAGGGGCGAAGGAGGCGTCATGGCGCCTGTCGCATCCGGCGCAGCGCCACGCCGCGCGCCGCAAGGAACCCGGCCAGCGCGCCGATCAGCGCCGACGTGCCCATCCCGGCCGCCGCCGCGAACAGCGCCAGCGCCAGCGCGAAGCGGCCTAGAGTCAACGCCAGCGGCCGCCACCATCCTCGCTGCGCGACCAGGGACGCGACGGCCAGGCGGAGCTGGGCGAAATAAGCCAGTCCTGCGGCGAAGCCCGCCAATGACGCCGCGGTCAGCTGGACGACATCGAAAGCCGGGGGGACGGCCGTCATGCGCGGTGCATCCTCTTCCAGGCCAGCCAGCAACCGAGCGCGAGGCCGGCGACCAGCAGGCCCAGAGTCCAGAAAACGCCGGAATCGAGACGACTGTCGAGCCATCGTCCCATGAAAATGCCTGCCAGCGTTGGCACGACCACAGTCCACCCAAGAGCGCCGATCAGCGCAAGGTTGCGGCCGATGGACCGCTCCCCTTCCCGCTGCCAGTGTTCCCGCCGCTCGCGCCGGGTTCGCACCGCCTTGCCGAGAGAGCCGTTGGGCGGCGGCAGGTCCTGCGCCATCACACGATGCCTTCGCTGCCGTCGCCAGTACGGCGCGGGAATCCGGGTTGGTTCGCGTCGGAGCGGATCAAGCGAGCGATCTGGCGAAGGGCGGCGAGGTAGAGACGGTTGACATCCACACGGGCGGCCTGCTCGTCCGCCATCTCGCGGCGATACCGCGCCAGCACGTCGGCTTCCAGGTAATGGAGGTCGTCGGCGGCCGCCGCGTCGCGGGCCGCAACCGCGATCGTGTCGCCGCCCGTCACCGTCAGGATGCCGCCCCGCAATGCCAAGTGGTGCTCGGCGCCGCCGCGATCGCGCCACGTGGCCACCGACGTCGCGAGCACGGTCAGAAAATCGACATGTCCCGACAGGATGCCGAACGCCCCCGTCGCATCCTCCGCCCGGAGATGCACGACGTCGTCAGTCTCGACGATGACCGCAAGCGGCGTGGAGACGACGAGCTTCATGGCGCGGTTCCGCCCGCCGCCTGTTCGCGCGTCCGCGCCTCCGCGAGGTCGCCGACCATGTAGAGCGAATGCTCGGTCCACTCGTCCGCCTCGCCATCGAGGATGGCGCGACAACCGGAAAGCGTCGTCGGAAGCTCCACCGAGCGGCCGGGCGAGCCGGTAAAGGCCTCGGTGACCATGAACGGCTGAGTCAGGAACCGCGCCAGGCGGCGCGCGCGCTTGACGGTGGTCCGGTCGTCCGCGCTCAACTCCTCCATGCCGAGCAGGGAGATTATCTCCTGCAGCTCGCGATAGCGCGCGATCGTCTTGCGCACATCCTGGGCAATGCGGTAGTGGCTCTCGCCGACCACCCGCGGGTCGAGCAGGCTGGATGCGGATGCCAGCGGGTCGACCGCCGGGTACATTCCCTCGCTCGCCATGTCGCGCGACAGCACGATCGAGGAGTCGAGGTGGCTGAATATCTCGGCCACCGCCGGATCGGTAAAGTCGTCGGCCGGCACGTAGACGGCCTGGATCGAGGTGATGGCGGCGCCGGCGACGGAGGCGATGCGTTCCTCCAGCTCGGCGACCTCGCTCGCCAGCGTCGGCTGATACCCGACCCGCGACGGCAGGCGGCCGAGCAGGCCCGACACCTCGCCCCCCGCCTGGACAAGGCGGTAGACGTTGTCGATCAGCAGCAGCACGTTTTCGCGCGCCTCGTCGCGGAAATGCTCGGCGATCGCCAGCGCCGTAAGCCCGACGCGCCAGCGCGCCCCGGGCGGTTCGTTCATCTGGCCGAACACCAAAGCGGTACGCGCAAGCACGCCGGACTGCTTCAGCTCAAGGAGCAGCTCGTGGCCTTCGCGCGAACGCTCCCCGATGCCGGCGAACACGGAGATGCCCGCATGGCGTTCCACGGTCGTGCGGATCAGCTCCATGATGAGGACGGTCTTGCCGACCCCGGCGCCGCCGAACATCGCCGCCTTGCCGCCCTTGGCCATCGGCGCGAGGAGGTCGATCACCTTGATGCCGGTCTGGAACACCTCGGTTCCAGCCGAGATTCCCTCCAGCGCGGGCGACGGCGCATGGACCGGCCGCCGCGCGACCGAGCCGTCGAACGCGCCAAGACCGTCGACAGGCCGCCCCAGCACGTCGATCAGTCGGCCGAGCACGGCGTCACCAACGGGCACGGTGAGAGGCCGACCCGTCGCACGGACGGCGGCGCCGCGTCGCAGCCCCGCGGTCGGCTGCAATGCGACGGCGCGCACGGTCTGGGTGTCCAAATGCTGCTGCACCTCGGCCACCAGCGGCCGCCGGTCGTCCCATTCGATCTCGATCGCGTCCATGACCTCGGGCAACCCGCCGCCGGCAAAGCGCGCATCGACGATCGAGCCGCGAACCGCGATCACCCGGCCGCGCGCCTGGTCGCGATGGATCCCTAGCGCGTCGGGCATTTGCCGGTATCGTCGAGCCGAAGTCTCATCGTGGCGACCATTCAACGGCCCCGTCGCGAAGCGCGCATTGATCTGGCTCAAGTTGACCGCCGACCCCACGGTCCGCGGCGGAAGTGGCTGGCGCCCGGCTGCAAAACAGCTGCGGTAAGCCACTATGGAGGAGCGGCAGCGGCAGCCCCATCTCCCTCTCGACCGCCAAGATGCGGTTCCCGGTTTGAAAGGAGGCCCAGCCGATGCTTTGCCCGAACGACCAGGCCGAACTCGTGATGACCGAGCGGCAGGGCATCGAGATCGACTATTGCCCGAAGTGCCGCGGCGTGTGGCTCGACCGCGGCGAGCTGGACAAGATCATCGAGCGGGCGGCGGGCGCGCCGGCCGCCACGCCGGCGCCGGCCGCAGCCGACGCGGCGCCGCCGCAGTACCAGGGCGACCGCGACCGCTACCGGGCCGCGCCGCCGCCGTCGCCGGCTCGCGAGCCAGATCCGCGCGACCGCTACCACCCGGACCCGCGCGACCGCCGCTACGGCTACGAAGGCGGCGAAGGCGGCGAAGGCCGCTACGGGGGCCGTTCGCGCCGCCGCGGCGTCCTGGGGGAAATCTTCGACTTCTAGCTGCGGCCGGGCGCTACAGCAGCGCCCAGTCGAGGGCGATGTCGCTGCGATGCTGGCTGACCAGGACCTCTGCCCCGTCCATCAGCCAGGTCGCGAGCTCGCCGCTCGCGTTGCGCCAGATCAGGTCGGCCTTGGCGTCGCCGTCCAGATCGGCGACGTGGATCAGTGTCCAGTCGTTGGCGATGTCGCCGCGGTGGTGGCTGCTCAGCGCGGTCGCGCCGTCCATCAGCCACATCGCCAGCTCGCCGTTCGCGTGGCGCCAGATCAGGTCGGTCCGGGTGTCGCCGTCGAGGTCGCCCATGCCGATCAGCGACCAGTCGTTGGAGATGTCGCTGCGGTGGTGGCTGCTGATCGCCGTCGCGCCGTCCATCAGCCACGTCGCCAGCTCGCCGCTCGCGTTCCGCCAGATCAGGTCGGCCTTGCCGTCACCGTCGAGGTCGCCCTCGCCGATCAGCGACCAGTCGTTGGAGATGTCGCCGCGGTGGTGGCTGCTGGTCGCCGTCGCGCCGTCCATAAGCCACGTCGCCAGCTCGCCGCCGGCGTTGCGCCAGATCAGGTCGGCCTTGCCGTCGCCGTCGAGGTCGCCCGCGCCGATCAGCGACCAGTCATTTGAGATGTCGTTGCGGTGATGGCTGCTCAGAACCGTCGCGCCGTCCATCAGCCAGGTCGCCAGCTCGCCGCTCGCGTTGCGCCAGATCAGGTCGGACCGGCCGTCGCCATCGAAGTCGCCCTTGGCGATGATCGACCAGTCGTTGGAGATGTCGCCGCGGTGGTGGCTGCTCAGCGCGGTCGCGCCGTCCATCAGCCACGTTGCCAGCTCGCCGCTCGCGTGGCGCCAGATCAGGTCGCCGCGTCCGTCGCCGTCGAGGTCGCCGGCAGCCGGCGTCCCGGCTGGCGGCACGGCCGGCCCCGAATCGGCCGAAGGCAGCTTGTAGAGCCAGAGCTCCTCGGCTTCGCCCTGCTGCCACAGGGCGTAGACGTCGTCGTACGGATCGGGCAGCGCGAACCAGCGGTGGTAGGGACCGGCGTCCTCCAGGACGAACGAAGGCCCGGTGTCCGGCTCCTCCCAGGTCCAGGTCCACTGGTCCGGGTTGCTCAGATGGTCGAGGAAGTAGACCGTCCTGGTGCCGTTGGAGACGACGAACTTGTCGATGTCCTCGTCGTAGACGAAGTGTAGTCGCGCGAAAAACGGCGGCGTGTAGCGATCGCCATTCTCGTCGTAGGTTGGGACACCGCCGTGGTTGCCGACGCCCGAGATGTCGTCGGTCAGGTCGTCGGCGCCGCCCTCCTGGATGAAGAACGCGCTGACCCGGCCGCCGAGCGCACTGGGATCCTCGATCTTGACGAAGATCATGTTCTCCCAGTCCCAGCCGCCGCTGTAGGCGCTGACGCTGAAGTTGACGCCGCTGGCGTTGATCAGCGTGTCGGTGTCGTAGTCGATCACCTGCAGCCGCCCGGGCGAGCTGACGAAGACCGTATAGCCGGTCGGCGGGTCGATGAACGCGACGGTGCCCTCGGCGTTCCAGCCGCGGTCGGCGAGCCGCTCCCAATAGTCGGCCGCCCCGGCGTGCAGCTTCGCGAGGTCGAGCGCATAGACCGACGGCGTGCTCGATCCAGAGAGCTGGTAGGGCGCGCCGCCGATCAGGATGACGCTGCCCTTCTCGCCCCGGTCGGGCTCGTAGACGACGCCGGCATAGGTCTCGCGCGCGGTCGGCCGAGCGCCGCCGTCGATCAGCGCTGGCCCGTTGATGTACATGTCGTCGCTGTCGTAGCTGTCGGCGTCGTTGAGCCGGTACAGCGTCATGTCGGCCCAGCGCAGCCAGTAGACTTGGTTGCCGCCGTAGTTGTTGTGCCCGCCGGTCGCGGCCATGTAGTAGCCGTCGATGTCCGGGTCGCCGATGAAGACGGGCGCCCCGCTGTTCCACGTCCCGAACAGCTTGGTGATGTCGGCGCCGTTGTTCGGCGACCAGGACGGCATGTCCGCGGTGACGGAGCTGATCGTGCCGGTGATCGGGACCGATGCCCAGGTGCCGGCGGACATCGTCGAGGCGACGTCGATCAGGTCACTTGGTAAAGAATAGGCCATCCTTCAATCCCGCCTGGACGGCCGAGACGCGGATCACGCTGTCGAACACACGGAAATCAACATCTTTTGACTTCCGTAGTCAGTCCCGCGGGTCAGCCATTTCACTCGATACTTCATTCGATGAAAATATCGGTATAAATACGTATCCCGATATTGACTTCACGAGTATATTCGTAGTGAAGCGTTTTGGTTAACAATTCATTAATGTCCGAAAGACGAGGATGAACGGCCCTTCTTCTTCGTTCACCGAAATCCTTCTTGACGCTTGAAGGTGGCTTATCCCCAGGCGCGATCGCAACCGTCCCGCGACGATTGGCCCCGCATGGCGCGGCATGCGTTTAATTGCCTGTAAAGATAATCCGATTACCAAAAACGTCGCTGCGAAGCCTGCCGGTCAGCGCATGGCCTCGATGCAACCCAGGTACGGGTTCACTCTCGGTTCGGAGGCTGTGGCATGGTCGGATCCGTCTCGGTGTTCGGGAGCGCGGAGGCTCGCGCCACGCTCGACGCCCTCGACAAGACCCAGGCGATCATCGAGTTCGACCTCAACGGCCGCATCCTGAACGCCAACGCGAATTTCTGCGCCACGATGGGCTACGCCCTGGAGGAGATCCGGGGGCGCCACCACAGCATGTTCGTCGCCCCCGCCTACAGCGAAAGCGACGAATACAAGGAGTTCTGGGCGACCCTGCGTCGCGGCGAATGCCAGGTCGCCCAGTTCAAGCGCTTCGGCAAGAACGGCAAAGAAGTATGGATCGAGGCGTCCTACAACCCGGTCCGCGACCGCCTGGGCCGGACCCGCAAGATCATCAAGTTCGCCACCGACGTAACGGCGCAGAAGGTCGAGCATGCCGACCTCCTGGGCCAGGTCGCCGCGATCAACAAGGCGCAGGCGGTCGTCGAGTTCGAGCTCGACGGCACGGTGATCACGGCGAACGACAACTTCCTCGCCGCGATGGGCTACAGCCTGGATGAGATCAAGGGCAGGCACCACGCCATGTTCGTTGCCCCAGCGGAGCGCGACAGCGACGCCTACCGGCAGTTCTGGCAGCGCCTGCGCAACGGCGAGCCCGCAGCCGCGCAGTTCAAGCGCTACGGCAAGGGCGGCCGCGAGGTTTGGATCGAAGCATCCTACAACCCAATCCTCGACCTCGCCGGCGAGCCGTTCAAGGTGGTGAAATACGCTACCGACGTCACCGCCCAGAAGCTGGAATACGCCGACCTGGCCGGCCAGGTCAGCGCGATCAACAAGGCCCTGGCGGTGATCGAGTTCGACCTCGACGGGACGGTGCGCAAGGCGAACGACAACTTCCTGGCCGCGGTCGGCTACGCGCTTCCGGAGATCCAGGGCCGTCACCACAGCATGTTCGTCTCGCCGGGCGAGCGCGACGGCGCCGCCTACCGCCAGTTCTGGGACGGGTTGCGCCGCGGCGAATACGCGTCCGGGCAATACAAGCGGGTCGGCAAGAGCAGGGAAATCTGGATCGAGGCGTCCTACAACCCGATCCTCGACCTCAACGGCAAGCCGTTCAAGGTGGTCAAGTACGCCACCGACATCACCCGCCAGATGAACCTGCTGAACGACCTGCGCTCGATCATCGACCGCAACTTCAACGAGATCGACCAGGCGATGGGCCAGCTCAAGCGGCAGTCGGGCAACGCCTCGTCGGCAGCGGCGCAGACGACCGAGAGCCTGCACAGCGTCGCCTCGGCCGCGACGCAGCTCACGGGCTCGATCCGCGAGATCTCGGAGCGGATGGCGCAGTCGCGCGCCGCCAGCGACGACGCGCATCGCAACGCGGTGACCGCCGACGAAGCGACACAGCGGCTGACCGCCTCGACCACGTCGATCTCCGGCATCGTCCACCTGATCCAGGAAATCGCGAGCCAGATCAACCTGCTGGCCCTCAATGCGACCATCGAGTCTGCGCGCGCCGGCGAGGCGGGGCGCGGCTTCGCTGTCGTCGCCAACGAGGTCAAGAACCTGGCCGGCCAGGCCGCCGGCGCGACGTCGCGCATCGCCGGCGAGATCGAGGGGATCCAAGCGGTCTCGGCCGACGTCGTCAGCGCGCTCACCGCGATCAAGACGTCGATCGACGCCCTGCGGGACTATGTCAGCGCGACGGCCGCCGCGGTCGAGGAGCAGACCGCCGTCACCGGCGAGATGTCGTCCACGATGAACAACGCGTCGCACGCTGTCGCCGCCATCGGCGGCAATATCGAGGACATATCGACGGCCATCGACCTGACGGACCAGGCCATCCTGCAGACGCGCGAGGCGGCCAAGGTGCTGGCGCGCTGAAGCGGCCGCGGCGGCTGCGGTTTATACTTAGCCGCGTACAGCATACGACTGCATGTCGCAAATAATTAACTTGCAAAACTAATCGGCGCCGTCGTCGGCGCTGGTTCTGCGACGAATTGCCATCCGAAATCCAAAGTGTTGCCATTTACCTAAGATCGAAAGTAAATTCTTTCTTAGCAGATGTGCTTTGACGGCCAGGAAGGCCGCAAAGTCCGTCATGGCGCGATGATCGGGCCATCGCGCGTGCGCGTGGTTGCAGTGGCGTCAATGGGGGCAATGTCATGACGTTATCCAACGCGACCGACCGTCGTGCGGCCGGGCACGACGGCGTTCCGAAAATGCTGGACGATTTTATCGACGGGCCTATCGCGTGGCAGGCCTCCGACCTCGACGAGCGCGTCTGGCGCGTCGCGCTGACAGACGAGGCGCTGTCGGAGCTGGACGCCATCGCCCGCGCCTTCGCCGACTACGACGGCCCGTTCGACGCGCTGCAGCCCGACGCCATGGACTGGCCGGCGACCACGGAGGTCATGATCGACGTCCGCACCAGCCTCGACCAGGGCATCGGGTTCGCGATCGTCGACCGGATGCCGGTGGAGCGCTGGACCGAGAAGGGCAGCCGCGCGGTGGCCTGGCTGCTCAACAACTTCCTGGCGCCGGCGATCATGCAGAAGTGGAAGGGCGCGCGGGTCTACGACGTCCGCGATACCGGGGCGAAGCTCGCCTATGGAATCCGCCGCTCGGTGACCAACCTGGAGCAGGAATATCACACCGACGGCTCTTTCCTGGCGAAGACGCCGAGCCTGATGGGCCTCGCCTGCCTGCGCCAGGCCGCGGAGGGCGGCCTGAGCCGCATTGCGAGCCTGGCCGCTGCGCACAACGTGCTGCGCGACAGCAGCCCCGAGCTTCTGGCCCGCCTCTACCGGCCGTTCTATTGGGATCGCCAGGCGGAGCATGCGGCCGGCGAGGTTCCGTCGAGCGCGCATCCGGTCTTCTGGTACGACGGCGTCCGCCTCGGCGGCCGCTATTACGACGACTACATCCGCAACGGCTACAAGCTGATGCACCAGCCGATCGACGACCTCGGCATGGCCGCGCTCGCCGCGATGCGCCAGATCGTCGAGGCGCCCGGCAGCGGCTTCGAGTTCAGGCTGAAGCCGGGCGAGGTGTTCTTCCTCAACAACCACCTGGTTGCGCACGGGCGATCGGCATTCCGCGACGCCCAGCAAGGCGACGTCGCCGGCGGCGGACGGCTGCTGCTGCGGTTCTGGCTGCGCCGGGGCGGCGGCATCACGCTGGAAGCCAGCGAGCCGGTTCCCGCATAGGAGACCGTCTTGGAGATCGACCTCGCCGGCGCCGCCTATGCCGGCGCGGTGCTGTTCGTCGCCTACCTTGTCCGCGGTATCGCCGGCTTCGGCTCCGGCCTGATCGCGGTGCCACTGCTCGCGCTGCAGTTCCCGATCAAGGCCGTGGTGCCGATCGTGGTGCTGCTAGACTACCTGGGCTCGGCCAGCCAGGGCATGCGCAACCGCCGGATCATCGCTTGGCGCGAGCAGTGGCCGCTGATCCCGTTTACCCTCCTGGGCGTCGCCGCCGGCCTCACCCTGCTGCACGAGATGACGTCGGCGGCGCTCGCCACCGCCCTGGGCGCGTTCATCATCGCCTATGCCGTCTACCAGGTGCTGCCGCTGCCGGATCTGAGCGGGCCGCGGGTCCTGGCGGTGCCGAGCGGGCTGCTCGGCGGCCTGGTCGGCACGCTGTTTGGGACCGGGGGCCCGTTCTACATCATCTATTTCGGGCTGCGCCGCCTGGAGAAGAGCGTCCAGCGCGCCACCTTCGCGATGAACTTCCTGATCGACGGCGGCATCCGGCTGATCGCCTACGCGACATTCGGCTTCTTCAATGCCGACGTGCTGCTGGCCGTCCTGGGTGCGCTCCCGGTAGCGGCAATCGCGCTGTGGGTCGGCGGACGGATCCATGTCTCGATCGCGCGCGAGACCTACGCGCGGATCATCAGCGCGCTGCTGCTGGTCAGCGGAATCGGCCTCCTGATGAAGGGCTGACCGCGGGGTTCAGCTCGCGCGCAGGACCGCGGCGCCGCGCGGCGCCACCAGCATCACCCGATCGGGGGGCAGCCGCACGGTCACCGTCGTGCCGCGGCCCAGCTCGCTCTCCATGACCAGCGAGCCGCCGTGCAGCTCCGCAAGGGCCTTGGCGAGGGGCAGCCCGAGCCCAGTTCCCTCGTACTTGCGGTTCAGGTCGCTGTCGACCTGGCGGAACTTCTGCAGCGCCTTCGGGATGTCGTCGGGCGCCATGCCGATGCCGGTATCGGCGACCTGAAAGACGAAGCCGCCCTCCTCGTCGATCCAGCCGCGCAGGATCACGTTGCCGCCAGGCTTGGTGAACTTGACGGCGTTGCTCAGCAGGTTGACCAGGATCTGCTTCAGCTTGCGCTTGTCGGCCGCCACCTTGGGCAGGGTCTGGTCGAGCTCCATCAGCAGCACGACCTTGCCCTTCTCGGCGTGATGGCGCATCAAGGTCATCAGCGACTTGGCCATGTCAGGCACGTGGATGTCTTCCTCGTAGAGCTCCTCGCTGCCCGACTCGACCTTGGAAAGGTCGAGGATGTCGTTGATCAGTGCCAGCAGGTGCTGGCCCGACTCGTGGATGTCCTGCGCGTATTCGGCATATTTGCGGTTGCCGAGCGGCCCCAGCGTCTCGCTGATCATCACCTCCGAGAAGCCGATGACGGCATTGAGCGGCGTGCGCAGCTCGTGGCTCACGTTGGCGATGAACTCGGACTTGGCCCTGTTCGCGAGCTCCGCCTGCTCCTTGGCCATGCGTAGCGACTGCTGGACCTCGACCTCGTCGGTCACGTTCCGGCCGGTGCCGCGGTAGCCGATGAAGGCGCCGTTCTCGTCCAGCACCGGCTTTCCGCTCATCCGCCACCACTGGGAGTTGCCGGCGTGGTCGGCGTATTCGTAGAGCACGTCCTTGAACGGGCGGCGGGCCTGCAGCTCGGCGAAGTAGCGCTCGCCGTCGACGCCATGGGGCTCGAACTTGGCATGCTCGCCGCCCCGCTCGCCGCGCAGCGTCAGCGGCCTGAACTCCTCGGACGAGGCGAAGCGCTTCGAGAAGTAGTCGAAGCGGAGCTCCGCATCGGTCGACCAGAACCAGTCCGAGGCGATTTCCGCGTAGTCGCGGAACCGCTCCTGGTTCTGGCGCAGGATGCGTTCCCCTTCGTGCGCCTGCAGCCGGCCGATGCGCCGGTGGATCAGCGCCAGCACCAGGAGGCCGCTGACGACCAGCCCCAGGGCGACGAACAGCGCCACGTACCACGGCCGGATCGTGCTCAGCGTATGGTATTCCTGCACGTGCAGCACGTAGGACCGGCTGTTCGCTGCGACCACGACGTCCGAGGTGAACGGGGCGACGCTGCGCAGCACGCCGTCAGGCAGCGTCTGGCGATGCTCGAAGACCGGCGTCTCGGCGCCCAGCTCGAGCTCCGGCGCGGCGGTCAGGCTGAAGTCGAGGTCGCCGTAGGAATCGACGAACGAGCGGAAGAACTGCTTCGGCTCGAGCACGAGCGCGATCACGCCGGCGAGCTGGGTCTCGCGCCCTTCCTTGGTGCGCGGCGAATTGTGGCCGAGGTAGATCGCCTTGAACACGACGATGCCGCGTCCGATCAGCGGGATGTCGAGCGGATCGGAGGCGACCACGGCGCCGCTGCGCACGGCGCGGTCGATGGCCTGCGCCAGGATCGGCTCGGACAGCACGTCGAAGCCGATCAGCGCGGCGAACTGCGGATCGAGCGGCTCGAACACACGGATCGGCAGCGTGCGGGAGCGGTCGGCGGCGCGGCGCAGCGCATTATCCGGCCCGCGCTCGGTGACCTTGAAGGTCATGAACCCGTCGGCGCGCATGTCCTCTTCGAACCGCTCGCGCTCCTCGGCGGGAAGCACGCGCATCAGCGCGATGGTGCGGATGTGCGGGTACGACCGCAGCAATTCGTTCGACAGCGCCGAAAGCTCGTAGCTCTTGACGCTGTCGCTGGCGTGATGCAGCCCGACGAGGGCGGTCAGAACCGCTTCTGTGCCGCCGAACCGGTGCGCCAGGTCACGCTGCAGGCTGTCTGCGCGATCGCGGAAGGAGCGCGACGCGCTCGCAAGCTCCATCCACGTCGCCAGCCCGCCGAGGGACGCGCAGGCGACAAGGCAGAGCAGTACAAGGCACGTCGACTCCCAGGTCCGAAAAAGCCGCCGCTTATCGCGCCTCAAGCCCCGCTACCTTCTTGGCGGTTTCCAGCAGCGCCCGCGGCAGTTGGACGCGCGACGCCGCCAGGATATCGTCGTTGATCCAGAAGTCGCGGCGCGAGTTCGGGACCACGGGGATCTCGGCCGGCTTGACGCCGTCGAGGATCCGCAGCGCCGTTCGCGCCGCCCATTCCCCCTGCTCCTCCGACACCTTCGTGACGCCGAGGATCGTCCACGGCATCATCCAGTCGTGATTGGTCACGCTGAGCCGGCGGGTCGACTCGAGCACCGCGGCGCGGGCGCGCGCCGGATCCCAGTCCTTGATCCCCTCGCTGTTGCCGACGATGACGACGTCGTATTCCTGCGCCGCCGCGTAAGTCTCGATCCAGGCCTCGGTGGTGGGCACGAGCTTGTGGTCGAGCTGGAAGCCGAGCTGCTTGGAGGCGCGCTCGAACCGGGCGAGGTTCTTCTCCTCGGTGAGGCTTGCCGAACCGAGGTAGAACGCCCGGCGGAACGACGGGACGATCTGGGCCGCCTTCTCGATCATGGGCACGATCGGCGCCACCTCGATCATGCCGGTCGCGTTGTTGTACGGAAAACCGTATTCGGTCGCGGTCCAGTTGATGCCGCAGAACACGAACGGCAGCTTGGCGTCCTTGTAATGGGCCTGGATCACGTACTTGGCCGCTTCGTCATCCGCCGTGATCACGATGTCGGGCTGCCAGGATTCGATGATTCCCCTGGCCGCCGCCGCCTGGTCCTTGCGCTCCGCCTCGGAAGTCTTGCGCTTCGCGTCCATGTTGAACTGGCGAACCTCGCACTTGCCGTCCAGGGTCGCGCGCAGACCGCGTTCGATAGCATCCGAATGATCGTAGCCCGGATGGTAGGACGAGATGAAGAAGCACTTGCGCTTCGCGTCCACCGCCTGTGCGGGGCTGGCGGCGATGGTGGCGAAGGTCGCCAGTCCCGCCAGGACGATCGGACCGGCGAGTCGGAACGGAGAGAAGCGATTCATGTGCGTGCACCCTGCATCAGCGTTTCGCACGATCGACGGCCCGGATGGCCCGGGACCGAGGGCAAGGCGTGCGGAACGACGTTAGATTTGCCGCTAATGAAAGGGAAGCACGGACCGGTAAAGAAGCTATAAACTTTCGTCATACCCATGCGACCCGGCGTCGCGCCACCGCATTCCGTCGCCATGATATGGCCGGGGGTAGCACTTCGTTAAAGCCCGCCGCCTAGCGTCCGCCGATGGCAGGCCGCGTTCAGGCACTTCCCCGATGGTCGTAGGTACCGGTTCCGGGCACCCTGCCCGTCCCGAGTGTGGCCCGTGGCGGTTCCCGGCGCCCCGCGGCCCGTGGGGCTGGGTCGCCGCCAACGCCGCCCTCGCTGCCGTCTATTTCGCGCTCGGCCTGGTGGTCAGCCGGTTCTTCGCCGCCTACGGCATCTTTCCGTCCCCCATCTGGCTGCCCGCCAGCATCGCGGTGGTCGCGGCCATGGTCGGCCGGTTCCGCATGCTGCCCGGCATCTTCGCCGGCTCGTTCGCGGCCAACGCGATCCTCTTCGAGGCTTCGCTCGGCGTCGCGACGATCGTCTCCGCCGCCAATGCGCTGGGGCCGGTCGTCGCGGTGGCGGTGCTGCGGCGCTGCCGGTGCTCCGAACGGCTCTTCACCTCCGCCGCCGGGGTCTCGGCGTTCCTGATCTGCACCATCCTGGTCCATCCGGCGATCACCGCGACCGGCGGGGCGCTGGCGCTCGGGCTGGGCCGGCCGCTCGACCTCGGCCAGTCCTACGTCGTCTGGGTCGGCTGGTGGCTGAGCGACGCCGGCGGAACCCTCTATCTGGCGCCGGCGCTGATCCTGTGGCTGGGGCTGGAGAGCGACTCCGAGGGCGGCGCGGTCATGCGCCAGGCGCTCGGCCGGCGCGATTTCGCGATCTGGGCGCTGGTGGCGCTGGGCGGGCTGGCGCTGTTCCTGACCCCGACGCTGCATGCCGGCGACCTGCGGTCGGCGTTCGCGTTCCTGCTGGTGGTGCCGCTGTCGTGGATCGCGCTGCGGATGTCGCTGCGCGACGCCTACACGCTGGTGTCGCTGGTCGCCGTGGTGGCGACCGCCGGCACCGTGGCCGGGGTGGGTCCCTTCCAGTTCCCCGGCCTGGCGAACAAGCTGGAGCCGGTCGGCACCCTGGTCGTCCTGCTGGCGATGAACGTGCTGACCATCGTGGCGCTGGTCAGCGAGCGCGACGAGGCGCAGAAGGCGCGCAAGGTGAAGGCGATGTTCCTGGCCAAGACCAGCCACGAGCTGCGCACGCCGCTGAACGCGATCATCGGCTTCTCCTCGCTGATCGACCAGCAGGCGCTGGGGCCGCTGCCGAACAAGGCCTACATGGACTACGCGCGGCTGATCCAGTCGAGCGGCGAGCACCTGCTGGCGCTGATCAACGACCTCCTGGAGATGTCGAAGATCGAGGCGGGCCGCATCGACCTGCACGACGAGCGCATCGACCTCGCCGCCGCGGTCGAGGGCGCGGCGGCGCTGGTGGCCGGCCAGGCGCGGGCGAAGTCGATCGCGCTCGACATCGGCGCGGCCGACGCGGAGATCGTGGTCGAGGCCGACGCCAAGGCGTTGCGCCAGATCCTGCTCAACCTTTTGTCCAACGCGGTCAAGTTCACCCCGGAAGGCGGCCGGATCGCGGTCGAGACGGCGCAGGGCGGCGGCGGCGAGGTGGTCGTCCGCGTCACCGACTCCGGTATCGGCATCCCGGCGGACGCCCAGAGCCGCCTGTTCACGCCGTTCGAGCGCGCGCACCGCGACGCGTCCCAGCCGATCGAGGGCACCGGCCTCGGCCTCGCCATCACCAAGGGCCTAGTGCTCCTCCACGGCGGCACCATCGACCTCGCCAGCGACGAAGGCCGCGGCACCACGGTGACCGTGACCCTGCCCGCCGCCCGCGTGGTCCACGCCGCGCGCCGCACCGTCCGCCCCGCCGACCAGATCGCCGCGGAGTAGCCTGCGCCAGGAACAGGCTGCGCCGGCGCGGTTTCAGATGTAAGACTACCTCACATGAGCTGGTCGGGCGACGATTCCGGGGGCGGTCGGCGGGGTTACCATCACGGCAACCTGCGCGAGGCGCTGGTGCGCGCGGCGCTCGACCTGATCGCCGCGAAGGGGCCGGGCGGCTTCACCTTCGCCGACGCTGCGCGCGCCGCCGGGGTCAGCTCCGCCGCGCCGTACCGCCACTTCCGCGACCGCGAGGCGCTGCTCGCCGACGTCGCGCGGCGCGGCTACGAACGGTTCGCCGCGCGCCTGGGCGAGGCATGGGACGACGGTCGGCCGGAGCCGTTCCGCGCCTTCGAGAACCTTGGCCGCGCCTACCTCGCCTTCGCGCGCGAGGAGCCGGCGTACTACTCGGCCATGTTCGAGGCCGGCGTCGCCACCGACGCCGAGCCGGGCCTGCGCATGGCGGCCGACCGCGCCTTCGCGGTGCTGCGCCGGGCCTCGGAATCGCTGACCGCCCGCCTGCCCCCCGGCCCCGGCCGGCCGCCGGCGCTGATGGTCAGCCTGCACGCCTGGGCGCTCGCCCACGGCATCGCCGCGCTGTTCGCCCGCGCCGACGCCGGCCGGCGCAGCCTGCCGATGGCGCCGGAAGAGCTGCTGGAGGCCGGCATGCTGATCTACCTGCGCGGGCTCGGCCTGTTCGACGAGGAAATCGACTCGTCGCGGTAAGCCGCACCTTGACAGGAACCGGCGCCGGGGCTACCTATGTAAATGTAATTAACATTCACATGAGGCACGAGGGGCGCATGGAAATCGCCGCCAGACTGGACGACTACGGCAAGCCGGCTTGGATCGCGTTGATGGTCGTGAGCTTCATCG
>JBFWQM010000079.1:0-20282 GCA_050249455.1 Rhodospirillaceae bacterium
CCGAGGCGTGGGCCTCCCACCTCACCCCGACCCTCTCCGCCCCCGGGGCGGAGAGGGAGCAGACGAGAACCCTCTCCGCCCTTCAGGGGGGCGAAGGTGCGAGCGCAGCGAGCGGGTGAGGTGGGTGTCGCCGCGGCGCAGTTGTCGCCGACGTCACGCCCGTATCTCCTGCCGCTGGAACACCACGTAGGTAATGGTGAACAGCACGATCACCGGGGCGATCAGGCCGGTGACCTGCGGCCAGATCAGGAGCAGGCTCTGGCCGAACGGCAGCGGCGATCCCAGGATGGCGCCCTGGAGCTGGGAGAAGAACACCGGTCCCAACGCCCGAGTCGTCGGATTGAGGAGCGCGAGCGTCGCCTCGCCGAACAGCACGTTGGGCGACAGCCGCTGCAGCAGCTGCTCGGTATGCGCCCGCTCGATCTGGTCGAGAACGGTGACCGGCACGCCGTGCCAAGCATCCGCCAGCAGCGGCGCGATCATGGTCCAGAACACCGCGAACACCAGCCACACGGCGAGCGCCGCCAATGCCGAGGTGGCAGGCGCGCGGAAGACGGTGGAGAACAGGATCGCCAGCGCCAGCCACACCCCGCCATAGGCGATCGTCACGCCGAGGAAGGCGAAGCCGCGCAGCACCTCCTCGCCGCCCGGCGGCACGCCGAGCAGCAGCAGGCCGAGCCCGATCACCAGCAGCCACAGGGTCAGGAACGCGATGGTCAGGGTCAGCAGGCCGGCGAGGAACTTCCCCATCAGCAGCGCGTCGCGGTAGATCGGCTGCGCCAGGATGCGGCTCATGGTGCGCCGGGTGTGCTCGGTGTTGATCGAATCGAAGCCGAGCGCGATCGCCACCAGCGGCACCAGGAAGCCGAGGAAGGCGACGAACGACGGCAGCGGCTCCTTGGCCACCGTGAAGAGGCTGAGGAACAGGAACGGGTCCTGGCTCACCGTGGCGCGGATCTGGCCGATCGCCGCATAGACTGCGCCCCCCGCGGCGAGCAGGATCAGGCCTTCGAGGAACCAGATGCGGCTGCTGGTCAGGTGGTCCGCCGTCTCCTTGGCGACGATGGTCCACAGGCCGGTCCACGGCGAGCCTTCACGCCGCATGGCCGACCTCCGCGAAATGGCGGTTGTAGATCTCGTCGAGGCTGGGCTCGCGGATCGACAGGCCGTAGACCGCGCCGCCCGCCCGCGTCACCGCCGCGACCACGGCGGGCCGCACGTCCTGGTCGGCCTGCAGCTCGAAGGCCCCGTCCGCCTTCCTTGCCACCCCGACGACGCCGGGCACCGCCCGGATCGTGTCCTCCGCGGCGTCGTGCCCGTGCAGCTCCAGCAGGATGCGGTAGCGCGCGCCGAGCACCTGCTTGGCAAGGTCGTCGACGGTGCCCTCCAGCTCCAGCCGGCCGTCGCGGAACAGGCCGACCCGGTCGCACACCGCCTGCACGCGGTCGAGCAGATGCGAGGTCAGCAGGATCGTCAGCCCCTCCGCCTTCAGCGCCAGGATCAGCTCGAGGAATTCGTGCGTCGCGCGCGGGTCGAGGCCGCTGGT
Source organism: Rhodospirillaceae bacterium (assembly GCA_050249455.1). GTDB lineage: Bacteria > Pseudomonadota > Alphaproteobacteria > MPNO01 > VGEU01 > JBFWQM01. Next base: position 1,547 of record JBFWQM010000079.1, read on the forward strand.
CGGCTCGTCGAGGATGGCGACGCGCGGCTCCTTGAGCAGCACGTCGGCGAGGCCGAGGCGCTGGCGCATGCCGCGCGAGAACGTGCCGGCGCGCTGGTCGACGGCGTAGCCGAGCGCCACCCGCTCCAGCACCGCGTCGATGCGCTTGTCCAGCACTTCCGCCGGCACCCCGGCGAGGCGGCCGGAGAAGCGCAGGTTCTGCCGCGCGGTGAGCTGGTCGTAGAAGCCGACCGAGTCCGGCATGTAGCCGACCAACCGCTTGACCGCCAGCGGCTCGCGCCGCGGGTCGAGGCCGACTACGCGCACGCTGCCCGAGGAGATCTCGGTCAGCCCCATCAGCATCAGGATCGTGGTCGTCTTGCCCGACCCGTTGGGGCCGAGCAGGCCGAACACGGTGCCCGGCTCGATCCTGAGGTTCAGGTGGTCGACCGTCAGCCGTGCGCCGTAGCGCTTGCACAGCTCGACGGTCTCGATGACCGGCGCGCTCATCGCCGGCCGTAGCGCACGACCGCGAGCACCAGCACCACCATCGCCGCGGCGATCACCAGCACCCCGACGATGCCCCACATGGTCGATGTTCGCACCGTCATGCGGAAGTCGGACGAGGCGGAGACGTCCTCGCCGTTGGCGCTGATCTTGACCATGTAGTCGCCGGCGATGGCGCGCGCCGCCGGCGTCACGGTCGCCTTCACGGTCTGGTTGCCGCCGGGCGGCAGCAGGTCGAGCGCCGGCGGATCGAACGCGACCTTCCATCCCTGCGGCTCGTTGGCGGTGAGCTTGACGTTGCGCGCCGGCGCCGTGCCGGTGTTGGCCAGGACGACGTCGGTCGGCGTCGCCTCGCCGGCCACCGTGTCGGCGCTCAGCCGTTCGCCGGCGCCGCTCACGGTGAGGCGCGGCGCGCCGGTGACCTCCACCTGCAGCCGCGCCTGGGCGGTCGCCTGGCCGGTCGACACCTGCACAGCGACCGGGAAGTCGCCGGCCTTGGTGCTCTGCGGCAGCTCGACCTTGGCCGAGACGGTCTTCTCCTCTCCCGCCTTCAGCGGGAAGCTGGTCAGCTCCTGCGAGCCGTATTCCTCCATGAACTTGACCTGGAAGGCGGGCGGCGCCGCGCCCTCCATGCGGGCCACGACATCGCTGCCGCCCTCGTTCTTCACCTTCAGCTTGAACTTGAATTCGGAGGTAGGGGAGCCCTTGAGAACAGGCAGTTCCGGCCGTAACGTCATCTTCGGCGGCAACACGTTGCCGATGGTGAGGTCGACCGGCAGCGAGAAGCTCGTCTCGGCGCCCTGCACGGCGACGTCGAAGCGGTAGGTGCCCTGCCCCGCGTTCTCCGGCGGCTCCAGGCGCAGCTTGACGGCGGCGGTGCCGTCGGGCGCCACGAACACCGAATCGATGCGCTTGCCCTCGCCCAGGAAGGCGCGGCCCCACCCGTCCGGCGCGGCCTTGATCTCCAGCGCGACGCGCTGCGGCGGCATCCCGCTGTTGTGGACGGTGAGGTCGAGCGTCACCGACTCGTTGGTCGCGACGCTGAACGACGGATACGGCGTGGAGATCCAGATGCCCTTGTAGGCGGTGCGCTCGCCGTTGGCGGCAAGCGCCGGGTTCACCAGCCACGCCAGCACGAACAACGCGAACAGTGCGACTCTCGCGCGCATTCTTTTCTTCTCCCGTTTCGTGTTCTCCGGCGGCCCTATCAGTTGGGCAGGCACGCGCGGTTGCGCAAGGGGGTATAGCCGCAATCCGGCGTGATGCCGACCACCGACTGCCAGCGCCGTTCAGAGCCCGGATTGAGGCAGGATTGGGGCGGAAGCGCGGCGAACCGTGGGCCGGCCGACACGGTGTCGTTAGCGGAACGCCGGCGCCACCTCGGCCATGAAGCGCGCCATCTGCTCGCGCACCATCGCGTCCGGCTTGTTGCCGTAGTTGAAATAGAGCAGCACCTCGTCGAGCCCCGCCGCCTCGACCTGCTTCAGCCGGTCGACGATGCGCTGGGGCGAGCCCAGCAGGATCGAGTGGTCGCCCAGGTCGGCGGTGGTGATGCTGGTGAGCGCCGCACCGATCTTGGCGTAGTACGCCATGGTCGGCGGCAGGGTCGTGCCCATCGTGGTCTTCTTCCTGAGGCCCGACAGGGTGAAGTAGTCGATCAGCCGCTGGGCGCCGTATTCCTGGTCGCCCGGCCGGTCGCCGATGTGGACGAAGTAGCTGCACTTGATCTTGCGCACGGGCTTGCCCGCCTTGTCGCAAATCTCGCGGTAGGCGGCGACGGCCTGCTCCAGCCCGCCGAACAGTTGCGCGGCGGCGAACGGCGCCAGGACGAGGTTCCAGTCGAAGCGAGCAGCCAGCTCCATGCTAAACCGCGAGAACGAGCCCATGTAGGGGCGGAACGGCCGCTGCACCGGGCGCGGGCACAGCTCGACGTTCTCGAACCGCCAGAAGCGGCCCTCGTGGCTGACCGGCCCGTCCTCGTTCCACAGCCGGTCGACCGCCTCCAGCGCCTCGGGGAAGCTGTCGGCGGAGGCCTGGAAGTCGGCGCCGAAAGGTGCGTACTCGTGCGCGTCGTAGCCGCGGCCGGTGGCGAAATCGACCCGGCCGCCCGAAAGCTGGTCGAGCGTCGCCCACTCCTCCGCGACGTGGATCGGGTGATGGATCGGCAACACGACGACGCCGGGCCCCAGCCGGACCCGCTCGGTCCGCGCGGCGATGTAGGCGAGCACGGTCTGCGGCACCGGCACGCAGCCGCGGCGGTTGAAGTGGTGCTCGCCGATCCAGACCGAATGCATGCCCAGGCGCTCGGCCAGCACCGCGTGCTCGCACATGTCGCGGATGAACTGGCCGGCGGAGCGCGGATTGTCGGGGTAGCGGTTGTCGCTCAGCGTGAAATAGCCGAATTGCATGGCCTTATCCTCCCCTGGCCCATGGTGGCACGGCGGGGTGGCCGGCGGAAGCGTTCCGCGGCACACTGGCGGCAAAGAGAGACACAGGGGAGGACGAACGATGCGTCACGCGATCGCCGCGGTGCTGCTGGGCCTTGCGCTGCCCGTCGCCGCCGTCGCCCAGGACGGCTACCCGTCGAAGCCGGTCCGGGTGGTGGTGCCGTTCCCGTCCGGCCCGATCGACATGCAGTCGCGGCTCTACGGCGCCACCCTCGCCCAGCAGATGGGCCAGCCCTTCGTGGTCGAGAACAAGGCGGGCGCCACCGGCACCATCGGCGCCGACGTGGTCGCCAAGGCGGCGCCCGACGGCTACACGGTGCTGATGACGGTGGACCTGCCGATCGTCAAGGCGCCACATCTGCTCAAGATTTCCTACGACCCGCTGAAGGACTTCGTCCCGGTCGCGATCTTCGGCGAGGACGTGAACCTGGTCGGCGTCAACCCGGGCGCCGGCCTCAAGACGCTGGACGACCTCGTCGCCGCGGCCAAGGCGAAGCCCGGCGCGATCAACTTCGGCTCCGCCGGCAACGGCTCGCCGGCGCATCTATGCGGCGAGCTGATCAAGCGCAATGCCGGCCTCGAGCTGACCCACGTCCCCTACAAGGGCGCCGGCCCCGCCCTCAATGCCGTGCTGCAGGGCGAGGTCGCGATCTTCTGCGGGCCGATCAGCGCGCTCGCCCCGCACGTCAAGGCCGCCCGGCTCGTCGCGCTGGCGCACACCGGCGACGCGCCGGCGGCACTGCTGCCGGAGGTCAAGTCGCTCGACGACCGGTGGCCGGGCTCGGTGGTGTCGAACTGGTACGGATTCCTGGTGCCGGCGAAGACCCCCGCCCCGATCGTCGCGGCGCTGCGCCGCGAGCTCAGGAAGGCCTACGACACGCCGGACGTGAAGGCGCGCGTCGTCGCGGCCGGCGTCGACGTCAAGTGGCTGGAGGGCGCCGCGGCGACCGCCCGCATCGAGGGCGACTACGCCAAGTGGGGCAAGCTGATCCGCGAGGCGAAGATCACGGCGGACTGAGGCGCCAGCGGCGCGCAGCGCAACGGCCGGTTCATTCGCCCAGCGGCGTCACCGTAACGGCGACCTCGAGGCCGTGGGCGCCGCCGCCGAGGATGACGCCGCGCAGCGGCGCGACGTCGGAGAAGTCGCGGCCGACGGCGACCGTGATGTGCTCGTCGTCGACCACGAGGTCGTTGGTGGGGTCGAAGCCGAGCCAGCCGATCTCCGGCCCGCACCACGCCGATACCCAGGCGTGGCTCGCGTCGGCGCCGCGCATCTCGCCGGCGTCGTCGGCACGCCAGGTCCGGATGTAGCCCGAGACGTAGCGCGCCGGCAGGCCGAGGCCGCGCAGGCCGGCGATCATCAGGTGCGCGAAGTCCTGGCACACGCCGCGCCGCTCCGTGATCACCTTGCGCACGTCGGTCTTGATATCGGTGACGCCCGGCACGTAGCTGAAATTGCGGTAGATGCGGCCGGTCAGGTGGCGCAGCGCCGTCACCACCGGCCGGCCGGCTGGGAACGAGCGCGCGGCGAAGGCGGTCGCCGGCGCGACCAGGCTGACCAGCGGCGACTCATAGCGGTACTCCGCCACCTCCGGCGGCGCGGGGAAGCCGTCGCCCTGCATGAGCTCGCGCACCGTCTCCCACGGCGGGCCGTCCGCCACCGCGGCAGCGCGGCGCGGCACCGCCACCTCGGCGTCCAGGACGGCGGCGAACGAGTCGTGCACCGTCTCGATCGCGACGTGGCGCACCTCGTTGCCGAAGTGGTCGCGGTAGGCATGCACGGTGGTCGGGCGCGGCGTGATGAGGATGTCGGCGCGGGCGACGCGCTGGCCGCCCGGCGCGTCCTGCGGCGTCAGCCGCAGCAGGTGGACGCCGATATCGACCGGCGTGCCGTAGGTGTAGCGGGTCAGGTGCCGGACCGCGTAGCGCATCTACGACGCCGTCTCTCCGGGCGCGCCGACCGCCGCGAGGCTAAGCGTGCGGGTCGCCTGGACATGCGAGAAATACGTCCGTGTGATCGCGTCCGACAGCATCATCAGGTCGTCGCCGGTGCGGCCCAGCAGGTCGAGCAGCGGCACGAGGTCGAGGCGATCGCCGGCTTCCTGCGGCCCGAACGGGAAGCCGGCGACGGCCTCGACGCAGCCGTCGATCAGCCGCAGCTCTTCGGCCGCCGGTCCGCCGCGGTGCAGCGCCAGGAGGTGCTCGCGGATGCGCTCGAGCTGGTAGAGGAGCGCGCGCGGGTTGCTGGTGTCGGCCAGCACCAGCTCCAGCGCGCGGGTCGGGCGCGCCTCGGTCGGATAGCGCATGCGGTAGGTGATGGTGGAATCGCACAGCTCCAACGACAGGCGGAGACCGGCGTCGGCCGGCCCCGCGTGGCCCTCCATCACGCCGGCGATCGAGCGCGCAATGGCGCCGCCGCGCTCGATGCGCCGGCCGAGGTCGAGGAAGCGCCAGCCGGCGCCGCGGGTCATGTTCTCCGCCGCCAGGCCGGCGAACGCCGCGGTCTCGCGGATGACGTCCTGCAGGCCGGCGATCAGCCGGTCGACGTCGCCGCCCGAGCGGGTCAGCGCGACGTGGACCGGGATGATCAGGTGGTTGAGCGTCGTGGTCATGTCGAGCGAGATGCGGTCGCGCACCGCGAAGCCGAGCTCGCGCAGCCGGCCGATGCATTCGCGCACGGCGCCGTCGCCGCCGACCGCCGCGGCGATGCCGCGGGCGAACGCGGCGCTGTCCACCGGCGCGCGCGAGACCGCGGATTCGATCCAGCCGTCGCGATCGAGCACGCGCGCGAGGCGGGTCAGCTCGGCGATGTCGCGCGGTCCCAGCCCGCCGCCGGCCAGCCGGTCGAGCGTGGCGCGGAACAGCCGCGCGCCGGTGTCCAGGCGCTCGACATAGCGGCCGAGCCAGAACAGGTCGTCGGCGGCGCGGCTCTGCACGGTCGCGTCGGCGCGGTGCGGCGGCGGCGCCTGGCGCACGGCGACGGCGCCGACCCCTTCCCGCTCGTCCTCGTTCAGCACCCAGACGTCCTTGGCGATGCCGCCGTGGTCGAGGCTGTGCCGGTACATCGGCTGGGCGGTCGCAACCCTGGCGAGTCCGCCCGGCATCACGTGCCAGCCACCCTCGTGCCACAGGGCCGAGACGCGCAGCACGATCGGTTGCGGCACCAGGCCGCTCTCGCCGAGCGACGGCGCGACGCCGTGCTCGACCCGCTCGAAGGCGACGAAGTTATGCGGATCCGCGACCAGCGACTTGCGCAGGCTCGCCAGCGAACCGCGCGACTGCGCCCGCGGGTCGATCGGCGCCGGGTCGTTGAAGACGGTGCGGATGACGAAGCCGTCGAGGTTGTTAAGCACCTCCGCCAGCGGCTGCGCCTGGCCGCACCACCACGTCGTCACCGCCGGCAGGGCCAGCTCCTCGTCCAGCAGCGTGCGCGCGAGGCCCGGCAGGAAAGGCGCGAACGCCGGCGTCTCGACCAGCGCGGTGCCCGGCATGTTGAGGATCGCCACCGTGCCGGCGCGCGCCGCCTGCACCAGCCCGGCGACCCCCAGTGTGGAGTCGTCGCGCAACTCCGCCGGGTCGCAATAGGCGCCGTCCAGCCGGCGGTAGACGACGTGGACGCGGGTCAGCCCCTCCAGAGTCTTGAGGAATACCTGGTCGCCGCGCACGGTGAGGTCGGAGCCCTGCGCCAGCGTGATGCCGAGCTCGCGCGCCAGGTAGACGTGCTCGAAATAGGCGTTGTTGTAGGGACCGGGGGTGAGCAGCACGATCCGCGGGTCGTCGGCGAGCGCCGCGCCGACCGCCTGCAGGCTGGCGCGCCACCGGTCGGTGAACGGCTGCAGCCGGCGCACCGAGGCGGCGCGGAAGGCCTCCGGGAAGGTCCGCGCCTCGACCCGACGGTTGCGGATGGCGTAGCCGACCCCGGCCGGCGCCTGAGTGCGGTCGGCGAGCACCCGCCACTGCCCGTCCGGCATCCGCACCAGGTCGACCGCGTAGAGGTAGAGGTGCGGCGCGCCCGCCGCCGGCACCACCCCGCGCAGCGGGCGCAGGAACGCCGGGTTGCCATAGACCAGGAACGGCGGCAGCCGGCGTTCGGCCATCAGCCGCTGCTGCCCGTAGAGGTCGCCGAGCACGGCCTCGAGCAGCCGCGCGCGCTGCGCCACGCCGCGGCTGATCGCCGCCCACTCGGCCTCCGGGATGATCAGCGGCACGACGTCCATCGACCACGCCGCGCGGCCGGGCCGGTCGCCGTAGATGGCGATGAACTCGTCGGCCTCGGACAGGAGGGCGTTTGCGCGCTGCTGCTTCTCGGCGAGCTGGCCGGGCGGCATGCTCCAGACGGTCGCCATGAGGCTGCGCCAGTGCGGGCGCAGCGTCCCCCGGCCGGAGGCCATCTCGTCATAGGCGGCAGTCATCGCGTCCCGTACATCACCCCGGCTGGGCGGCGAAAGTTTCGCCGATCGGCCCCCGCTGCGCCAGTACCCCCGAGTCGCGGCGGCGGACCCCGCTCCCTGCGCTTCTAACCCCCGTGCCGAAGGTCCAAGGTTACCGGATGCTCGCCGGCCGGGACGGGCTCGGTCGGCAGGCTGGCGCCCGGCGTGTGGCCGAACGGAAAGAAACGGGCCCGGCGGCGGGTCTCGGCCTCGTTGGCATTGACCGGGAAGCGCTCGAAGTTGCGCCCGCCCGGGTGCGCGACGTGGTAGGTGCAGCCGCCCAGCGACCGCTCGTTCCAGGTGTCGTAGAGGTCGAACACCAGTGGCGCGTCGGGCGGCAGGGTCGGGTGCAGCGCGCGCGGCGGCTGCCAGGCCCGGTAGCGGACGCCGGCCACGGCTTCGCCCTGGCGTCCGGTGGCGCGCATCGGCACGACGCGGCCGTTGCACACCAGCCGGTGCCGCTGCGCCACAGCGCCGGTCAGCTTCACCTGCATCCGCTCCACCGAGGAGTCCACGAAACGCGCGGTGCCGCCCGGCGCTGCGTCCTCGCCCAGCACGTTCCACGGCTCCAACGCGTGGCGCAGCTCCAGCTCGATGCCGCGAAAGGCGACCGTGCCGATCACCGGGAAGCGGAACTCGTGGTGGGCGGTGAACCAGTCCGGGTCGAACGCGTAGCCGGCGCGCGCCAGGTCGTCGAGCACGTCGGCGAAGTCGTTGGCGACGAAATACGGCAGCAGGAACTCGTCGTGCAGCCGGGTGCCGTAGCGCGCCAGCTTGCGGTCGTAGGGCGCATCCCAAAACCACGCGATCAGCCCGCGCAGCAGCAGTTGCTGCGCCAGGCTCATGCGCGGGTGCGGCGGCATCTCGAACGCGCGCAACTCCAGGAGGCCGCGGCGGCCGGCGGCGCCGTCCGGCGTGAACAGCTTGTCGATGCAGAACTCGGCGCGGTGGGTGTTGCCGGTCACGTCGACCAGCACGTCGCGGAAGATGCGGTCGACCAGCCACGGCGGCGCGGTCGTGGCGCGGTCGAGCGCCTTGAACGCGATCTCGAGCTCGTAGGTCGCATCGTCGCGTCCCTCGTCCACGCGCGGGTGCTGGCTGGTCGCGCCGATGAACAGTCCGCTGAACAGGTAGGAGAGCGACGGGTGGTTGTGCCAGTAGCCGACCAGGCTCTTGAGCAGGTCGGGCCGGCGCAGCAAGGGCGAATCCGCCGGCGTCGCGCCGCCGACCACGATGTGATTGCCGCCGCCGGTGCCGACGTGGCGGCCGTCGAGCATGAACTTCTCGGTGACCAGCCGGGTCGCCCGCGCCTCCTCGTAGACGATGTTGGTGTTCGCGACCAGCTCGTCCCACGACCCGGCGGGATGGACGTTGACCTCGATCACGCCGGGATCGGGGGTGACGGAGAAGTGCCTGAGCCGCGGATCGCCGGGCGGGGCATAGCCCTCGATCACCACCGGCTGGCCGCGCGCCGCCGCCACGTCCTCCACCGCCGCGCAGAGGGCGAGATAGTCCTCCGCGTCGTCCATCGGCGGCATGAAGACGTGCAGGTGGCCGCCGCGCGGCTCGACGCACAGCGCGGTGCGCACGACGCCCGGATCGGAGCGGCCGCGGCCGGGCATCGCCTGCTCGCGCCGCCCCTGCCCCGCCGCCGCGCGGTGCGGCGGCGGCGTCCGCATCTGGAAGGCCTGGCGCGGCGGCAGCGGCGCGCGCGGCGCCGTCGGGTCCGGCGGGTAGACGAAGGGGTAGTCGCCCTCGACCACCCACGGCAGCGAGTCGAGCGGCAGGCGGTAGCCCATCGGCGAGTCGCCGGGGAGCAGGAACATCGTCTCCGGCCGCAGGTACCAAGGCCCGCTGCGCCAGTGGCGTTCGCCGCTGGCCCCCTCGCGCGCCAGCGGCAGCGCATAGCCCACGATGGCCTCGAGGCCCCGCTCGAACACCCGCGCGAGGCGGGCGCGCTCCAGCGGATCGCGCAGTTCGCTCTGCAGCGGGTCGACATTGACCGGCAGCCGGCGCTCCTTCCACAAATAGTACCAGGCGTCCTCGTAGGCCGGCACGCAGTGGCCGGGGTCGAGCTGCAGCCGCGCGGCGAGCTGGGCGATGAAGCCCTCCGCCGCGGCGGCGTCGAGCGCAGGGTCGATCTGGTCGTCGGCGGCGAACAGCGCCGCGTCGCGCCAGATCGGCTCGCCGTCGGCGCGCCAGTGGCTGGTCAGCGCCCAGCGCGGCAGCTGCTCGCCGGGATACCACTTGCCCTGGCCGTAATGCAGCAGGTAGCCGGACCCGAACCGGCGCGCCAGCCGGCGCAGCAGGCGTCCGGCAAAAACGCGCTTGGTCGGCCCCAGCGCCTCGGTGTTCCACTCCGCGCCGTCCGGGTCGTCGGCGGCGACGAAGGTGGGCTCACCGCCCATGGTGAGCCGGACGTCGCGCGCGCCGAGATCGGCGTCGACCTTGCGGCCGAGATCGACCAGCGCCGACCACGCGCGGTCGCCGTAGGGCCAGGTGACGCGCGGCGTCTCCGCGACGCGGGTGACCGACATCGCGAAGTCGAACTCGACCTTGGCCTTCTCCACCCAGCCGCTGATCGGCGCGGCGCTCTGCGGCTCCGGCGAGCAGGCGAGCGGGATGTGCCCTTCCCCCGCCAGCAGCCCCGAGGTCGGATCGAGGCCGATCCAGCCGGCGCCGGGCAGGTAGACCTCGCACCACGCATGCAGGTCGGTGAAGTCGGCCGCCGGCCCTTCCGGCCCGTCGAGCGGCTTCTGGTCGGCGACGAGCTGGATCAGGTAGCCCGACACGAAGCGCGCCGCGAAGCCGAGCTGGCGCAGCACCTGCACCAGCAGCCAGCCGGAGTCGCGGCACGAGCCCTCGCGGCGAGCCAGCGTTTCCTCCGGCGTGTGGACGCCGGGCTCCATGCGAATGACATAGCGGATGTCGGTCCGCAGGCGCCGGTTGAGATCGATCAGGAAGTCGATGGTGCGCCGTCGGCTGCGGTCCACCGTCAGCAGGTACTGGCGCAGCAGCGGCCCGGCCGCGACCGCCCGGCGGTAGGGCGCCAGCTCCTCGTCGAGCACCGGATCGTATTCGAACGGATAGTTCTCGGCCGACGGCTCCAGGAAGAAGTCGAACGGGTTGATCACCGCCATGTCGGCGACGAGGTCGACCGTGACGACCAGCCGGTCGGTCTTCTCCGGGAAGACCAGCCGGGCGAGGTAGTTGCTCTGCGGATCCTGCTGCCAGTTCAGGAAATGGCCGACCGGCTCGACCTTGAGCGAATAGGACAGCACCGGCGTGCGCGCGTGCGGCGCGGGGCGCAGGCGCACCACCTGCGGCCCCAGCGACACCGGCCGGTCGTATCGATACGCGGTCCGATGATGCAACGCAGCATGAATGCTCACGGGGGCCCCTTTCGCTCGGATGGCGAATTATCGGGGCGTCAGACTAGCAAACGGCGCACGCGCTGTAAGGACTATTTCGCACCTGCGAAGGATCGCCGCGGCGCTACCAGCGCAGGACGAAGCGGCCGGCAATGGCGCCGACCGCGGCGACGGCCAGGATGCCGGCCGTGTACCAGACGACGATGAACGGTGCGGCGCTTTCGTCGCAGTGGAAGGCGTAGAACCACGCGCCCAGCGCACCCGCGGCCAGCCCGGCGGCCGCGCCCGCCAGCATCGGCCTGGTCGGCGCCAGCCCCCGCATCGCCCACAGCATCCCCGCCAGGACGGGCATGCCGATCGCCACGATGAACCAGGGGCACAGCGCCGACGACGCCCCCATGACGAGGCGCGGCGCCGCCGCCGCCGGCGCCGTCGCGAGCTGTCCCGCGGCGACCACGGCGAGCGCCGCGACGACGACGCCGGCGACCCGCCAGGCCGCGGCCGCCTGGCCAGCGGGCCGAGACAGGCGGGCGACGGCCCAGACGCCCGCGCCCGCCAGCGCCAGCGTATAGGCGAACTTCATCCAGTACGGCGCCGAGCCGACCGCCGCCCCGAGGTCCGGCCGCACCCCGAGCCAGGCGAGCATCAGCACCCCGGCGCCGGCCGCGCCGCCGGCGATGCCGACCGCAAGCCGGCGCGCCGCCGCGCCGCGCCGGACCGGCGTCAGGCCCGCGGACAGCCGCTCGATCAGCTCATTTGTCGTCGTCGTCGCCACGTCCCCGTATCCTGGTTGCCAGCGCCTTGATGCCGCGGTGGATGCCGACCTTGACCGCCGACTGCGACAGGCCGGTCGCCGCCGCCGTCTCCGCGACCGACTGGCCCTCGATCCGCACCATCCGGATCAGCGTGCGCGGGCGGTCCGGCAGGGTCTCCAGCAGCCGCTCGACGTCATGCCGGGCCGCCGCCGGCCCGGCGGCGTCGGCGGCGAAGACCGCGTCGGCATCGTCCAGCGGGACCGTGGCCCGGATGCGCCGCCGCCGGTAGTGATCGACCAGCTTGTAGCGCGCGATCGCATGGACCCAGGCGGTGAACGGCGCGTCGGTATCGTAGGTGGCGCGGCGGGCATGCACCGCCATCAATGCCTCCTGCACAAGGTCCTCGGCATCGGCGGCGCGGTCGCGGCCGAGCCGCCTGAGGTAATAGCGCCGCAGATGGTCGCCGAGCTGGCCGAGCAGCGTCCGATAGGCCACGGCATCGCCGGCAAGGCCGGCGAGCATCAGCGCCTTCAGTCGCGTCTCAACCGGCTCCATCACCGTCGCTGCATCTCATTCGTCCGACGCATGGGCAAGGTTACACCGATGGATTGCGGACCGCATTGCCGACGGCGAGATCACATTGCAGTGATCCGGTAACCGCAGCGACGGCCGAACCGACCTTCTCGCGGTGACCGATGCGACAGGGCTCGGCACTCGCAGCGTCTGCCGCGCGAACCCGCAACCAGGAGAGACCGACCATGAAGACGTTCCTGAAGACAGCCGCCGCCGCGTTCGCGGCCGCCGCACTCGCCGGCCCGAGCCTCGCCCAGGCGCCCAAGCCGATGTCGGACACGATGTCGAACTCGATGACGGCCGACTGCCTGAAGAAGGCCGGAATGGAGACCGATGCCATGAAGCGCCAGCAGATGACGGCCGACTGCAACAAGGGCGGCTCGATGTCGTCGGGCTCGATGTCGGCGACCCCGACGACCGGCGGCGCGATGGGCGGCGACATGATGAAGAAGGACCCGATGAAGAAGTAGCGACCGTCCCGCGGAACGCCTTTGCCCGGCCGGCCGGCTGCGCTACATCGTTGCAGGCCGAGACCTGAGGAGCCAACCGATGTCTGCTGCACCGCCGCGCCGGGCAATCCGCGACCGACTTCGCCGGGCCGCGCCGCGCATGGCCGCCGTCCTGGCGATCCTGCCGGTCGCCGCGTTCCTGTGGCACGCCACCAACGCCGAGGCCGAGACCACCACGATCATCCCGCCGCCGGCGTCGGATGCCGCCGCGGCGGGCGCGACCAGCGCCAAGGCCGTCCTGGCCGGCGGCTGCTTCTGGGGCGTGCAGGGCGTCTACCAGCACATGAAGGGCGTGACCCGCGCCGTGTCAGGCTATGCCGGCGGCACCGCGGAGACCGCGAGCTACGACCAGGTCAGCCGCGGCCGCACCACCCACGCGGAGGCGGTCGAGATCACCTACGACCCGCGCCAGGTCAGCTATGGCCAGATCCTGCACGTGTTCTTCTCGGTCATCCATGACCCGACGCAGAAGGACCGCCAGGGTCCGGACGTCGGCCCGCACTACCGGTCGGCGGTCTTTCCGGTCGATGCGGAGCAGAAGCGGGTCGCGGAAGCCTACATCGCCCAGCTCGACAAGGCCCGCGCATACCCGAAGGCGATCGCCACCGTGATCGAGCCGAAGGCCACCTTCCACGCCGCGGAGGACTATCACCAGGACTACATGGTGCGGCATCCGAACCAGCCCTACATCGCCTTCCACGACCTGCCGAAGCTGGCCGCGTTCAAGCGCGTCTTCGCCGGCTTCTACCGCGACGACCCGGTCCTGGTGATGAACGGCAACTGACGCCGTCCGCCCCGTGCTAAGCTTGGCGCAACCAAGCATGAACGGGGGAGGTTGGCTTCATGTGCGATGATCCGCTGCATCTCGGCTGCGGCCGCAACGTTGCGCCGCCGCCCGGCCTGACGCGCCGACGACTGCTGGAGTTCGCCGGCGCCGGAATGGCGGTCGGGGCGCTGGCCGGCGCTTTCCCGGTCGCGCCGGCGCGGGCGCAGGCGCCGGCCGCCGCGCGCACGCTGATCAAGGGCGGCACCGTGCTCTCCATGGACCGCGCCGTCGGCGACCTGCGCGTCGGCGACGTGCTGATCGAGGGTGCGCGCATCGCCGCGGTCGGGCCCAATCTCGCCGCCGACGGGGCGCAGGTGATCGACGCGGCGAACACCATCGTCATGCCGGGCTTCATCGACACCCACCGGCACCTGTGGCAGGGCATCGTGCGCAACGTGCTGCCCGACGCCACCTTGGGCGACTACTTCCGCAACATCCTGCTCAAGATGGGGCCCGTGTTCCGGCCGGAGGACGCCTATGCCGGCGACCTGATCAGCTGCTGGAGCGCGCTCGACGCCGGCGTCACCACGGTGCTCGACTGGTCGCACATCCAGACCACGCCGGAACATACGGATGCGGTGGTGCAGGCGCTGCGCGAGACCGGCATCCGCGCCGTGTTCGGCTATGGCGGACCGCAGCTCGGCAAGCCGTGGTGGACGGTCCAGACCCACAAGTACCCCGACGACCTCGCCCGCGTGCGCCGGCAGTACTTCGCCTCAGACGACCAGCTCGTGACCCTGGCCTTGTGCCCGTCCGGCCCGAACTCCGCCCCGATGGACGTCGCGGCACGCGAGTGGCAGGCCGCGCGCGACGTGGGCGCGCGCATCAGCGTCCACATTGGCACCGGGCCGCAGGGCGGCGGCAAGCTGGAGCACTTCGCCCGCGAGAAGAACATGCTCGGCGCCGACACCACCTACATCCACTGCACGTCGCTGAACGACCAGGAATGGAAGCTGATCGCCGATTCCGGCGGCTCGGTCTCGATCGCAACCATGGTCGAGATGGAGATGGGCCACGGCATGCCGCCGATCCAGAAGGCGCTCGACAGCGGTATCCGCCCCAGCCTCAGCGTCGACGTGGAGACCTCGATCCCCAACGAGATGTTCACCCAGATGCGCATGGCGATGTCGCTGCAGCGCGCGCTGGTGCACCAGCGCGCCTTTCGCGGCGAGAAGGAGCTGCCCAGGCTGCTCACCGCGCGCGACGTGCTGGAGTTCGCGACCATCGAGGGCGCCAAGGCGTGCCGGCTCGACGACCGGATCGGCTCGCTGACGCCGGGCAAACAGGCCGACATCGTCATGCTGCGCGCCGACCGCATCAACGTCGCGCCGGTCAACGATCCCGTGGGCGCCATCGTCGGCGGCATGGACACCGGCAACGTCGACAGCGTGTTCGTCGCCGGCAGGGCGCGGAAGCGCAACGGCCGCCTGCTCGACGTCGACCTTGCCCGCGTCACCGACCTCGCGGCGAAATCGCGCGCCTACGTGATGGAGAAGGCGCCGCCGGGCTGAAGGCCCGTCTGGCGGCGACCGCTGCAGCCGGGAAGTCGCTGAACACGCCGTCGACGCCGAGCGCATAGAATCGCGCGTATTCGGCCCCGGCATCGCCGTGCCGGCGCAGATAGCGAGGCTCGGCCGGGTCGCCGCGGCGGAAGTCCGCCGGCAGGAAACGGTTCTCGCTGCGAAAGGTCCAGGCGTGGACCAGGAGGCCGGCGTCATGCGCATCGGCCACAAGGCGCGTCGGCTCGGCCAGCCGGTCGGCCGCGTCGCGCGGCACGATCAGGTCCTTGTGCGGCCCGACGGCGGCCGCATAGCCCGCGACGGCGCGCAGGTGCCCCGGCATCGGCATGCGGTCGAGAAGCTGCACCAGCGGCGCCGCGGTCAGCCCCGCGAGCGTCCGCAGGCTGTCCGGATCGAACGACTGCACGAAGGCCGGCAGAGCGTCCGCCGCGTTCAGCGCCGCCGCGAGCGGCGCCTCCAGCGCCAGGCCGATGGCGCGGAAATGGGCCGGGTGCTTGGTTTCCGGGTAAATGCCGATCGGTCGCCCGATACGGGCGGACTCGGCGCTCGCGAGGTCGATGACCTCCTGCAGGGTCGGCACCGCGAACCGGCCGTCGAAGGCCGCGTTGCCGGGCCGCAGGTCTGGGATGCGCTCCACCGCGCGTAGGGTCTTCAGCTCGGCCAGTGCGAAGTCTTCCGTGAACCAGCCGGCGACGGCGACGCCGTCGATCGCCTTCGTGGTCCGCCGGTCGGCGAACTCCGGGTGATGCGCGACGTCGGTGGTGCCCGCGATCTCGTTCTCGTGCCGCGCCACCAGGATGCCGTCGCGGGTCGCCACGAGGTCGGGCTCGATGAAGTCGGCGCCCTGCGCGATCGCCAGCGCGTAGGACTCTAGCGTGTGCTCGGGCCGCAGCCCGCAGGCGCCGCGATGGCCGATGACGACCGGAGCGGCGCCCGCCACGCCTCTACTCCTCCGGCACGCCGGCGATGCGCAGGCCTTCGTAGAAGCGCTCGGCCTGCTGCAACCATGCCGGGTTCGCCGACAGCCGGGCGTTACGGTGCCGCGCGATCGAATAGCCGGGCATCGCGCGCTGCAGCGCCGCGGCGGCGGCCCGCGCATTCTCGAACTCCCCGGTCAGCGCGTGGAGCGCCGCCAGGTTGAGGTGCGCCCACCAGATCGGCTGCGCGGCGAGCGAGCGGTCGCACCACGCGATCGCCACGTCGTCGCGCCCGAGGTTGAAATAGGCGTCGCACATGAACTTGAGCCACACATTGACGCTGCGGTCGCGCGGGCTCAGCCGCAGCGCCCGCTCGATCGGGTCAAGCGCCATCTCGGCGCGGCCGAGCAGGATCTCGACCACGCCGATCGAGGCGTGCGCGACCGCCATGTTGGGATCGAGGTCCGCCGCCCGCCGGTAGTCGGCCAGCGCCGCCTCCGGCGCGCGGCGCGCGCGATGCAGGTGGCCGCGGACCAGGAAGGCCGCCGCCGCGTTGCGGTTGAGCGTGAGCACGCGCCGGATCGCCGTGTCGGCCGCGGCGAGCTGCACCGACGGCACGGTGCTCCACTGGTTCAGCACGTCGTTGGCGTGGGTCTGCGCGAGGCCGATCAGCGCCGAGGTGTTGTCGGGGTCGAGCGCCAGCGCCTTCTCGAACAGCTGGCGCGCGTCGTCGTTGGCGTCCGGCCGGTTGGCGCGATTGTAGGCGAACCAGCCGCGCATCGCGAGATCGTGGGCATCGGGATCGCGGCTGTCGCGCAGCGCGCGGCGCGACTCGGCGGCGATCAGCTCGTGGTTCAGCATGCCGGCGAGGCGGCCGGTGACCAGCGTCTCGACGCCCTCCGCGTTGGCGCGGTCGGTGTCGATGCGGTCGGCCCACAGGTGCGCCGCGGTCTCCGCGTCGATCAGCTGGACGGTGATGCGCAGCCGGTCGCCGACCCGGCGCACGCTGCCCTCAAGCACATAGCGCACCCCGAGCTCGCGGCCCACCGCGCGCACGTCCACCGCCCTGCCCTTGTAGGCATAGGCGGTGTTGCGCGCGATCACGAAGCTGCCGACGATGCGCGACAGGTCGGTGGTGATGTCTTCCGTGATGCCGTCGGCGACGTAGTCGTCGGCGACGTCGCCGCCGAGGTTCGCGAACGGCAGCACGACGATGGAGAGGGGCGGCGCGGGCGCATTGACCGCGGCCGGCGCGGTGGCCGGCGCCTCGCGCGACGGCCACGCCATCCACGCCCCGGCGGCAAGCGCCGCCAGCACGGCGACGCCGAGCACCGGGCCGGCGGCGCGCAGAAGCCGCCCGCCAGGACGCGCCGGCCGCAGCGGCCTGTCGTCGACCGCGGCGATGTAGACCCGCATCGAGCGGCCGAGCCCGCGCAGCACCTGCTCGCCGCGGTCGTGGAAATGGAGCCCGTCCGCGTCGCGCACCTGGTCGTAGACCATCCGCGACATGCAGATCGTGCCGGGCTCGGCCAGCGTCTGCAGCCGGGCCGCGACGTTGACCCCGTCGCCGAAGATGTCGCCGTCGCGCTCGATCACGTCGCCGACGTTGATCCCTACTCGGAAGGCGAGCCGCGGCGCGTCGTCGAGGGCAGCGAGGGCGCGCTGGATGCGCGCGGCGCTGTGGACCGCGTCGGTGACGCTGCCGTACTCCGCCAGGAAGCCGTCGCCGGTGGTCTTGACGATGCGGCCGCGGAAGGCGGCGACGGCCGGTTCGACGACGCCGTCCAGCACGGCGCGCAGCCGCTCCAGGGTGCCGCCCTCGTCCTCGGCCATCATGCGGCTGTAGCCGGCCAGGTCGGCCGCCACGATCGCCGCCAGCCGGCGCTGTATCTGAGGCTGTTCCACTCGACGAGCCAAGGTCGCGCCCGGTCCGGCGCCGTTGTACCGGCTAAGGCCGGTCCGCGCCACCGGGGTGCCGGCCGCGGCGATTGCGTTGCTTGACCGCATGGCGAGGCACCACGTAGCCTGATTCCAACCCAAGGGACCACTCGATGGTCACAGGCAATAACCGGGAGGGCGTCATGGCCACTATGCGCTACATCACAGTCGCCGCAGCGCTGCTGCTGGCCATGCCCGGGGCCGCCGGGCCGGCCGCGGCGCAGGCGAAGTACCAGGCCAAGATCGCGCACCTGGAGGCCGCCACCCAGCCGCGCCACCGCGGCATCGAGGCGGTGGCGAAGCTGGTCAAGGAGCGCACCGGCGGCGAGGTCGAGTTCCAGATCTTCCCGGCCGCACAGCTCGGCAACGCCAAGCAGATCAACGAGGGCGTCCAGCTCGGCTCGATCGAGGCAACGGTCATGCCGGCCTCGTTCCTCGACGGCTTCAATACGGCGGTGTCGGTGCTCGACATCCCTTACCTCTACCCGGCCGACCGCGCCAAGGCGAGCGCGCTGCGCCAGGGCAAATTCGGCGACGCGGTGCTCAAGACGTTCGAGGCAAAGGGCTTCGTGCCGGTCGCGCTGTGGCCGAACGGGCGCAAGATCATGACCTCCAACAAGCCGATCGACACGCTGGCCGCGTTCAAGGGCCAGCGCTTCCGGGTGATGGATTCCAAGATCCTGATCGAGCAGTTCGCCGCGGTCGGCGCGTCGGCCGTGGCGCTGCAGTTCGGCGAGGTCTACACCTCGCTGCAGACCGGCGTGATCGACGGCCAGGAGAACCCGGCCGACACCATCGCGACGATGAAGTTCTTCGAGGTGCAGAAGAACGTGCTGGTCACCGAGCACGGCGCGCTGGAGGACGTGGTGCTGTTCGGCAAGCCGTTCTGGGGCCGCCTGCCCGCCGGCCACCGCGACGTCATCGTCAAGGCGTTCCGCGAGACCGCGCCGCAGGTCGAGGCGAT
>JBFWQM010000080.1:0-8044 GCA_050249455.1 Rhodospirillaceae bacterium
TGGAGGCGAACCAGGTCGCGATCTACGCCGTCCACCTCAAGACGCCGGAGGGCCGCAACAACCACGCGCGGGCGGAGAAGCAGTACCGCGAGCTGACCCAGTTCGGCGGCACCGAGCCGCTCTACTACCCGATCCCCGAAGGCAACCTCGACCACTTCGGCGCCACCATCGACCGGCTGACCGATGCGCTGCTCGGCACCGTCGCCGCCGCCGTGGGCCGGCCGATCGGCGGCATCGCCTCGCCGCGCAACGCGGAGGAAAAGCGCATCGCCGCCCAGGCCGAGGTGGTGGGCAACGCGATGCGGCTGTCCTATCTCGGCCGCGTCCGCCAGGAGGCGGCGCCCGACGTGGTGCGCAGCGTCGTCCTCAGCGAGGACCCGACCGACGCGGTGCCGGAGCGCCGGCCGGTGGAGCCGCGCGTGCTGCTGACCCGCAACCAGCTCTCCGACCTCGCGCAGACCCTGCGCGGCGTCGTGCAGGCCGGCGTCAGCGGCCGACTCGACCCCGAGTCGTTCTTCTCGCGCATCCGCGCCGCCGCCGCGGCGACCACCAACGACCCGCGGCGCATGGCGGAGTTCCAGAAGCTCGGCGGCGCGTTCGGCGAGTATCTCGAGGACCTGCCGTACCAGAGCCAGATCATGGAGATCACCCAGCGCGAATGGGTCAGCACCGGCGCCGGCCGGCGGCGCGAGATCCTGAACGCGATCGAGGCGAAGCTGCGCCTCTACGAGGAGTTCAACCGCCAGCCCAGCCTGTGGGTGTCGTTCGACGGCGGCAAGAACCCCGGCGAGGCGATGTATCCGGTGCCGTTCGACGCGCTGCCGTAGAGCGGGCCGCACCGGACATGCCGCCGCCGCCGGCGTTCGACCTCGTCCGCGTGTCGCGCGCCCACAGCGCCGCCGGGTCGCGCTTCGTGCTGGAGGTCGACGCCTTCGCGGTGCGCCGGGGCGAGGCGCTGGCCCTGGTCGGGCCTTCGGGCGCCGGCAAGTCGACCATGCTCGACCTGCTGGCGCTGGCGCTGAAGCCCGACGCGGCGGAACGCTTCACGCTGACCGCGCGCGACGGCGCCGCGGTCGATATCGCCGCCGCCTGGGCAACCGGCGCGATCGACCGGCTGACCGCCGCGCGCGCCGCCCATCTCGGCTACGTGCTGCAGCAAGGCGGGCTGCTGCCGTTCCTGACGGTGGCGGAGAACATCGCGCTGTCGCAGCGCGTGCTCGGCCGCCGCGATCCGGAACGGGTGCGCACGCTCGCCGAACGGCTCGACATCGCGGCGCTGCTCGACCGCAAGCCGGCGGCGCTGTCGGTCGGCCAGCGCCAGCGTGCGGCGATCGCCCGCGCGTTGGCGCACGACCCGGAGATCCTGCTCGCCGACGAGCCGACCGCCTCGGTCCACCCGGCGCTCGCCGACACCGTGCTCGCGCTCCTGGTGGAGCAGGCGCGCGCCGCCGATGCGGCGCTGATCCTGGCCACCCACGACCCCGACCGCGCGGCGCGCCACGGGATGGAGATCGTCCAGGTCGCGGTCAGCGCCGAGGGCGCCGGGCGGTCGCGCTTCACCCGCCGCGCGGCGGCGGCCGCGGCATGAGGCGCGCGGGCCTCGTCGTCGGCCTGGCGTGGCGCGACCTGACGCACGAATTGCGCCTGTTCTTCTGCATGGCTGCCGGTTTCGCCGCGGTGCTGGCGCCGCTGATCGTGCTGTTCGGCCTCAAGCACGGCGTGATCGAGGGGCTGCGCGAGACGCTGATCGAGAACCCGCGCGCGCGCATGGTGGTCAACACCGCCAACCGCAGCTACGACCGCGCATTCTTCGACCGCCTGGCGGCGCGGCCCGACGTCGCGTTCGTGGTGCCGCGCATGCTGTTCCTGCATGCCGCGTCGCTGCGCTTCGAGCGGCCGGACCGGCCGGGCACCACCGCGCAGGGCGACCTCCTGGCGACCGCGGCGGGCGATCCGCTGCTCGGCGCACTGCCGCCGCCCGGCCCGCGCGAGATGGTGGTCAGCGCCAGCCTCGCGGCGCGCCTGTCGCTCGCGCCCGGCACGCCGGTCACCCTGCGCGCGGTGCGCGGCGACGGCCCGACGCGCGAGGTGATGAACCTCGCGCTGACGGTGTCGGCCGTCGCGCCGCCAGCGGCCTACGACCGCGACGGCGCCTTCGTGCCGCTGCCGGTGCTCAGCACGGCCTACGACTTCCTCGACGACCTGGCGCCGCCGGACGCGCAGCCGGGCGAGAGCGCGAACTGGAACCGCAGCTATGCCGGCTTTCGCGCCCACGCCCGGCGGCTGGAGGACGTGGTCGCGCTCGACCACGCGCTCCGCAGCGCCGGGGTGGAGGTCGACACCCGCGCGGGCGAGATCGCGGGGCTTCTCGCGCTCGACCGCAACCTCGCGCTCCTGTTCGCGCTGATTGCCGGGTTGGGCGGGCTCGGCTATCTGGTGTCGCTCGGCGTCGGCCTCTACGCCAATGTCGAGCGCAAGCGGCGCGAACTGTCGCTGCTGCGCCTGGTCGGCATCACCGGCCGCGGGCTGACCCTGCTGCCGGTGACCCAGGCGGCAGCGATCGCGCTGTGCGGCGCGGCGATCGCCGCGGCGGTGGCGCTGGCGGTCGCAGCGGTGGTCAACCGGGTCGCGGCGGATGCGGCGATGAGCGAGGGGCACGCGTTGTGCAGCATCGCGCCGGTCCACCTGGCGGTGGCGACGGCGGTCACGCTGGCCGGCGCCGTGCTGGCCGCGGCGTTCGCCGGCGCGCGGGCGGCGCGGATCGAACCTGCGGAGGGCTTGCGCGATGAATAGGGTTCGGATTGCGGCGGCGGCGCTGGCGGGCGCCGTCCTGCTGGCCGGCGCCCCGGCGCGCGCGCAGACCGCGTGGCCGGCGGCGGAATGGAATCCGGTGCCGGCGGCCGGCGACCTCGTCCTGCCGCTGCCGTGCGGCGGCTCGATGGCGTTCCGGCCGATCCCGACGCCGCTGCCGCGCGGCGCGCTGGCCGACCGCCCGGCGACGTTCGGCCAGGCGGATCCCGAGACCGACTACGCCGAATACCTGCGCACCGGCTTCGTCGCCGGCCCGTTCCCCGGCCCGGCGGGCGAGCCGCCGCGCTACTACCTCGCGAAGTACGAGGTGACGCGCGACCAGTGGGCGGCGGTGACGACCGAGCCGTGCCCGGCGCTGCCCAGCC
Source organism: Rhodospirillaceae bacterium (assembly GCA_050249455.1). GTDB lineage: Bacteria > Pseudomonadota > Alphaproteobacteria > MPNO01 > VGEU01 > JBFWQM01. Next base: position 3,177 of record JBFWQM010000080.1, read on the forward strand.
AGGGCGGGCGCATCCCGCAGGGCGAGATTTCCTGGTACGAGGCGGTGGCGTTCACCGCGAAGATGACCGCCTACGTGATGGCAAAGGCGCGCGACAAGCTGCCGAAGCGCGACGAGGCGGTGGCGTTCGTGCGCCTGCCGACCGAGGACGAGTGGGAATATGCCGCGCGCGGCGGCGCCGCGGTCAGCGAGACCGATTTCGGCGCGCGCACCTATCCGATGGAAGGCGGCATCGCCAAGCATGCCTGGTTCCAGGGCTCGCGCAGCGCCGCCGGCCGGCTGCGCCCGGTCGGCACGCGCGACGCCAACCCGCTCGGCCTGCATGACGTCTACGGCAGCGTCGCCGAATGGGTGCTGGAGCCGTTCCGGCTCAACAAGGTCGGCCGGCCGCACGGGCAGGCGGGCGGCACGGTGGCGCGCGGCGGCGACTTCCTGACCAGCGAGGATGCGCTGCGGTCGTCGCTGCGCATCGAGCTGCCGCCGTTCGACGTCACCGACGGCACGCCGCTGCGGCTGCGCAACGTCGGCCTGCGCCCGGCGCTTGGGCTGGTCGCGACCACCGCCGACAAGCGCGTCGCCGAGTTCCGCGCCGCCTTCGAGGCGGAGGCGCAGAGCCGCTCCAGTGCGGTCGACGATCCCGCCAAGCTGCTCGAGGTGATGCGCAAGGACGCCACCGACCCGGCGGTGCGCCAGGGCATCGCCAAGGTGGAGGCCACCCTGCGCGCCGAAACCCGCGCCCGCGCCGAGCAGGAGCAGCAGACCATCCGCAGCCAGATCGAGGCGGCGGCGACGTTGGCCCGCCAGGTCTTCCTCATCGAGGGCTACGGCAAGGCGTTCGCCCCGACGTCGAAGTTTCTGGAGAGCCTGGCGCCGCACGTCGCCGAGCAGCTGCGCGGCACCGTCCAGAACCTTGGCACCCGGCTGGGTGACCAGGCGACCGCGATGGACCGCGGCATCCCGCAGGTGGTCGCCTCCTACCTGCGTGTCGTCACCCGCGTCGGGCGCAGCGCCGAGCGCACCCGCATCGCCGACGAGGTGCGGGTCGTGGTCGAGGAGCTGAAGGCGCAGAACCTGCCCGGCATGCCCGAGCTCGCGCAGCTCGCCGGCCGCCACATGGTGATGGCCGCCGGCGGCAATCCGCCCACCGCCGAGGCCGCCCGCCGCGACATCAACGAGGCCGCCGCCCGCCCGGCCGCGCCGCCGGCGCGGCGGTAGGGGCGTTGCATCCGACCGAGACTCGGAATTGGATCGCTGCCCGATGAAGTAGTGGAGTCGTACGCGGGCTCGACCCGCGTATCCAGCAGCGCGGCATGGCCGCGCAAGAGAGTCACTTGCGCGCTGACCGCGCGCGCTGGGTACGCGGGTCGCGCCCGCGTACGACTCCTTATGTGGACAGGAAGGCCGGTGCCGCGTCAGCTTGCGCCGTAGCGCTGCAGCGCCTTGTCGAGCTCGCCGGACAGGCGTTCGAGCTCGCGCAGCTCCTGCTGGCTCGGGCCGCTCGGGCTTTGCGCAGCCTTCTCGCGGGCGCGCGACAGCGCGTCGGCCTCGCGCTGGATGCGGTCGGCCTCGGCGCGGCCGGCGGTGCCGCGCTGGGCGCGCAGCTTGGCGAGCTCGGCGCGCTGGCGCTTCAGGTCGGTGTCGAGCTTGGCCAGCCGCGCCTGCGCCGCCTGGACGTCGCGCGCGCTGGCGTCGCGGTCGCGCGTCGCCTGCTGCGTGCGCGCGCGCTGCTCCAGCGCTCGCGTCTCCTCCGACGCGGCGGTGTTCTCAAGCTGCTTGGCCTGCTGCTCGTCCTGTCCGCTCACCGCGGCGTTGAGCCCGCCGAAGAAGCCGCGCTCGCTGGCCGGCCCTGACTGCTGCGCGCAGCCGGCGGCGAGGAGAACGGCGGCCAGGGTCGCGATGCGTGCGTTCATGTCGGTCCTCGTCGCTTCATGGTTCGGCGATCACGCGGCGGGCACGCGGTCGAGCGCGGCCTGCAGCTCGTTCGCCGATTGCTGCAGCTGGCGCTGCGCGGCATCGACCCGCGCCGCCTCCTGGCGCAGCTGCGTGTCGCGCGTCTGCTGGGCATCGCCCTGCATCGCGCGCGACACCTCGCCCGCCTTCTGCGAGGCGGTCTGGATCGTCTTCAGGTCGCTGCGCGCCGCCTCGGCCTCGCGGCGGTAGGCGGCGGCGTTGATCTGCCCGGCGCGGTACTGCGAATCGAGCTGGGCGAGGCGTGCCCGGTTCTCGCGCGTGACCTGGCCGGCCAGTTCGGCGGTGCGGGCGAGGTCGGCCGATTCCTTGCGCGCCGACGCGATGCGCGCGTTCGCCGCCTGTTCGCGGTTGTCGTAGCGCTCGTTGCGCGAGGCGATGTAGTAGCCGGCCCCGAATCCGGCGGCGCCGCCGGCGGCGCAGCCGGCGCCTGCCCCCACCGCGTCGCGCGAGATCAGCCAGCCGATGCCGGCGCCGACGGCGCAGCCGACCCCGGCGCCGGTCGCCACCGTCTCGTTGAACCGCGCGGTGCGCTGGTGCAGCTCGCGCTGCGCCGGCGTCATGTTCGCGGTGTCGGCGCCCATCGTCGAGCAGCCGCCGAGGACCAGCGCGAACGCCAGCGCGGCGGCGATCGGACGGTGGCGACGAAGTAACCCGGCCATGATCCCTCCTGCGGCCGGCGATCAGGCCGCCGGCACCCGGTTCAGGGCGTCCTCGAGCTCATTGGCGGACTGCTGCAGCTGGCGCTGCGCCTGCTGCACCCGCGCCGCCTCGCGGCCGACCCCGGCATCGCCCGTCTGCCGCGCGTCCTGCCCCATGGTGCGCGACACATCGCTCGCCTTGTCCGACGCCGTCTTGATCGTCTTCAGGTCGTTGCGCGCCGCCTCCGCCTCCTTGCGGAAGGTCGCGGCGTCGATCTGGCCGGCGCGGTAGCGCGATTCGAGCTGGGCGAGACGCGCCTTGTTCTCGCGCGTCACCTGGTCGGCGAGCTGCGCGGTGCGCGACAGGTCGTCGGCCTCCTTGCGCGCGGCCGCGATCCGGGCGTTCGCCGCCTGCTCGCGGTTGGCGTACCTCTCGTTGCGGCTCGCCAGGTAGTAGCCGCCGGCGCCGCCGGCCACCGCGCCGGCGCCGCAGCCGACCGCGGCGTACTTGGCCTCGCCGGTCGCCGCCGCGCCGATCACCGCGCCGACCAGGCACCCGACGCCGGCGCCGGTGGCCACGGTCTCGTTGAACCGCGCGGTGCGCTGGTGCAGCTCGCGCTGCGCCGGGGTCATGTTCGCCATGTCGGCGCCGGAGGTCGCGCAGGCGCCCAGCGCCAGCGCCATCGCCAGCATGACGCCCATGCGCCAGCCGAACGACGTGCGGTCCATGCGGGTGTGCGACGACATCGGTCCCATCCTTCGGAAGTGTTCGGCCGCCTACGACCGCAGCGGCGCCGGCGGCGCGCCGGGCGGAATGGCGAAGACCTCGACCCGGCGGTTGGCCGGCGAACGCGGCTCGGCCGGGAGCAGGAGCTGCAGCGGCCCGAACCCCTGCGGCTTCAGCGCCGCGCGTGGCACGCCCTGGCCGGCCAGGAAATCCACCACCGCGGCGGCGCGCAGCTCCGACAGCGCCACGTTGTGGCCCAGGGTGCCGCTCACGTCGGTGTGGCCGTTGATGTCGAAGCTGAACGCCTGCAGCCGCGGGTCCATGAGAGCGGCGGCGAGCTCCGTCAGCACCGGCCGCGCATCGTCGCGGATGGCGTAGCGGTCGAGGTCGAAGTTCACCGCCAGCACGATGCCGCGCGCCGTCATCGCCGCGATCTGGTCGGCCAAGGTGGCCGGCGCCGGGGCGGCCATCGGCGGCGGCGGCGGCGGTGGGGGCGGGGTTTCGCACGACGCCAGCAGCAGTGTCGCCGCCGCGCCGACGAGCAGCGCCCGGCGCGTCGGGCCGTCAGCGGACCAGGGCATCGCGCATGTCCGTACGGGTGGCGTTCGCGGGCATCGGCGTCACCGGCGCGCGCGGATGGCGGCGCAGCTTCAGTGCGTCCATCGTCGCTTCGGGATCCGGCGGCAGGCGGTCGCGCAGCGCCAGCGTGGCGGGCGGCAGCGGATAGGTGCGCGCCAGGGCGTCCGCCGCGGAGCCGCCGAGCTTGCTGTCGGCGCCGCCCAGGGTCCGTTCGTTGACGGCGATGCCGGCGCGCCGCAGCCGCTCGGCCACCGCGCCATCGGGCGCGGGCGTCTGCGCGCCTGCGGGACATGCGGCCGCGAGCGCCAGCAGGAGCGCCACGGTCCCGAGCGCCGTCCCCCGATGCCGTCGCGCGCAAGGAAGGTTGGCCATCATGGATGTCGCCGGCCTGGCCAGGGTGGGTTGCGGGAACGGATCATCCGCGCGGGCAGCCTAGCATATAGGACCAACGGGTTGTCAAACCGGCCCCCATGACCTCCACCATCACGACATAAGCCTCCGGCCCGCCCGGCGTCGGCTGCCAGTTGAAGGCGATTCGTCCGACGCCCGATACCGGCCCGCGCGTCTCGGCGATGACCCTGCCACGATAGTAGACCCGGATCATGTCAGGCTCGATGCGGGTGTTGTACTGCAGCTCCACCGGCCCCGGTTTGTCGCCCAGGAAGTGGCGGTTGCGGGTCACGCCGCGCCCGCCGCTCTGGCTCTCCACGTCGCACGGGGTCGTATCCGGCGGCGGTGTGGGCGGCGGCGGCGGCGGAGGTGGTGGCGCGGGTGGCGGCGGCGGTGGCGGTGGCGGCGGTGGTGGCGGCGCCGGCGGTGGCGGTGGCGGAGGAGGAGGAGGAGGAGGAGGCGGGGGCGGAGGAGGCGGTGGCGGCAGCGGGCACTCGGCGCGGCGCTGACCCAGCTCCTGCTCAAGCGCGTTCAGCCGGCTGCGCAACGTCCGTTCGCGCTCCT
>JBFWQM010000080.1:8144-20006 GCA_050249455.1 Rhodospirillaceae bacterium
GGAGGAGGAGGAGGAGGAGGAGGCGGGGGCGGAGGAGGCGGTGGCGGCAGCGGGCACTCGGCGCGGCGCTGACCCAGCTCCTGCTCAAGCGCGTTCAGCCGGCTGCGCAACGTCCGTTCGCGCTCCTGCTCCAGCAGAAGCTGCTGCAGCACCTCGGATTCTTCCGGATTGGCGACGCAGACGGGTGCGGCCGGCGCGAACTGGCGGGCGATCCACGGATAGGCGATCGCCGCGCCGGCGCCGATCAGCAGCAGCATTACCGCGACCAGCGCCGCGGTGCGCCAGTCGGTGCGGCGCAGCGGCTCGGCCGGCACGCCGTCGTCCAGCCGGGCGATCAGGCCGAGGGGCGTCGCCGACCCCGCCTGCAGCATGCCCCAGCCGGCCAGCACCGGCCGGCCCGGCAGGCCGGGCGCGGCATGGGCATAGACGGTCTCGAACGACGGGACCTCGACGGCCGCGGCGACCAGCGACGGCAAGTCGCCGTCGCGCGCCGCATCGCGCGCCGCGCGGGTCTGCGCGGCGCGGCGCAGCGCCGACACCAGGCGCCCCAGCTCGGCGCGCAGCGCCGCACGGCCGTCGGCATCCAGGGCGTCGTAGCGCTCGACGCGCCCGCCTTCCGGCACCGCGAAGCCGATCGAGTCCGCCGCGGCGTCGGGTGCGGCAAACAAGCCGGCCGTCTCCGGGCCGGTCGTCTCCGCCAGCAGCGCGGTCAGTCGAGCGTGCGCGCGGGCGTGGTCCCAGCCGTCCGGCAGCGTGACGCGATGGCCGGGCAGCGGGAGGCGCGCGAGCAGGACCATGGGTGCGTGCGCCCCGCTGCCCGCTCAGCGCTCGAAAAGCGCGGTGCCGCTCGGCTGGCCGCGGCGCGGCCCCTCGTTCGCGCGGCTCTCGCAGTTCGCCTGGTTCTCGTTGACCGGGCGGCAGACGTGGTCGGTGTTCACCTTGTAGTTGCCGCCGCCGAACTCGCAGCGGCCGACCTCCTTGATGCGCGCCGCCCCGTCCGGGTCGAACTGGACGCGCACCGGCTGCTGGCAGCGCCGGCCGCTGCTCAGCGAGATCTCGTGCGTCCCCTGGCCGCTGCGGTCGAAGCACAGCTTCCAGCCGGTCATCTGCTCGGTCTGCCCGGATTCGAACCACGTGAAGGACAGGGTCGAGCGCAGGTTCCAGCAGCCCTCGAACAGCGACACCTGGCGCTGCTCCCACTGGCTGCGCGGCAGCGCGGCGGTCCGGTTGCCGTTCGCGGGGGGCAGCGGGCAGGCGGTGCGGCGCGCCCCGAACTCGGACTGCAGGCGGGCGATCTCCTGGCGCAGCGTGCGCTCGCGCTCCTGCTCCTGCAGCAGGAGCCCGACCGTCTCGATGCCGCGCGGGTCGGCGCGGCACACCGCCGCCTGCGGCGTCAGCCAGCCGGCGATCGTCGGCGCCGCCAGCACCGCGACCAGCGCGACCGCCAGCACCGCGCCGGCCGCGGCCCACCAGCCGGCGCCGCCGCGCGCCGGCGGCGGCAATGCCGCGGCGGGCGGCGCCAGCCGGGCGATCAGGCCGGGACCGGCCGCCGCGCCGGCCGGCGCCAGGCCCCAGCCGGCCAGGATCGGCCGTCCCGGCTCGCCGCCGGCGCTATGCGCGAAGACGTGGTCGAAGCCCGGCACCTCGATCGCCGCGGCGACCAGCGCCGGCAGCCCACCGTCGCGCGCCGGGTCGCGCGCGGCGCGGGTGGCGGCGGCATCGCGCAGCACGCCGGCCAGGCGGCCGAGCTCCGCCTGCACCGCCGCGCGGCCGGCGGCGTCGAGCGCGCCGTAGGCGGCGACGCGGCCGTCGGGGGCGTGGTAGCCGATCTCGGTCGCGTCGGCGATCGGCGTGGCGAACAGCACGCCCGCTTCGGGCGCCGCCGCGCGCAGCAGCGCGGTCAGCGCCGCGTGAGCCCGCGCGTGGTCCCAGCCGGCCGGCAGCAGGACGGCGTGGCGGTCGCGCGGGAGGGCGGCGAGGGGCTGCATCCGCGCCTCGGCTACTTCGCCGGCATTTCGAAGGTGCCGACGTCGGTGCCGGCGCTCGGCGCCACCCGACCGTTGAACACCTGGTCCGGCTTGCCCTCGATGCGCAGGGTCACGCGGAACGTGGACGGCGCCGGCGCGCCGCGCGGGTTGCCGCTGTGCAGCACGCCGATGCGGTAGGTGCCGGGCGGCGGCTCGTTGTCCCACACGATGTTCTCGACCGCATTGCCGGGCGGCTGGAACGGCGGCCGGGCGTTCTGGTCGATGTCGAGCTCGCCGCCGCAGCCGGTGCGCGCGTCGTAGTAGATGCGCGCGCCGTCGGGGCAGATCACCGCGAGGTCGAGGTCGTTCGTGTTGTCCCACGCCAGGATGATCTGGACGCGGCCGGACCGCGCGCCCTGCTCGCGCGCACGCTCGGCGTCGCGGTTGGCTTGCGGTTGCGGCGGCGGCGGCGCGGGCGGCCGCTCGGCCTGCCGGTTGGGCGGCGGCTGCGGCGGGGTCTGCGGCTGCGGCGGCGTCTGCTGCGCGCGCTGCGGCGGCGGGCAGGCGACGCGCCGGTCGCCCAGGTCGCGGGCATGGCGCGCGATCTCCTCGCGCAGCCGGGCTTCGCGGTCCTGCTCGATGCGCAGCTCCTGCAGGATCGCGAGGTCGCCCTCGCGCGCCACGCACACCGGCATCGGCGCGTTGAACCAGTGCAGCGGGTCCCACCACAGGAAGGCGAGCACCAGCGGCAGAAGGAGGAGCGCCACGGCTGCTGCCCATGGCGGCGCCCGGCGCTGCAAGACCGCCGCCGGCGGCCCGACGATCGCCATCGGCCCCTGCGCCACGCTGCGCCGGGCCTCGCCGACCAGCATCGCGGGCTGCGCGTTGCCGCCGGCGGAGGCGTGCGCCCAGGCGACCAGGATCGGCCGGCCGCCCTGCACGTACACCGCCTGCGGCCCCGGGATCTGCACCGCGACGCCGAGCAGCTCGGCCATGAAGCGGTCGCTCTCGCGCGCCGACCGGCGCAAGCTCTCGGTCTCGCGCTGGATGTCGGCCAGAAGCTGCTGCAGCGTCGCGCGGACGGCGTCGGCCTCCGCCTCCGGCAGGCTCGCCAGCGGCGTCGCGGCGCCCGGCCCCTCCGCGTACCAGTCGATGACGCCGCGGTCGGGGTCGGGGTTGGGCTCGGCGAACAGCGCCGCGTGCGCCGGACCGCAGGCGCGGCGCAGGTAGGACGCGATCTGGTCCCACGCCTGGACCGCGACCTGGCCGCCGGTGCCCAGCGCCTGCAGGTCGGCGTTGCGGGTGGTGGCGATCAGCGCGCCGTCGGCCATCGCGGTGCCCCGGCCGCGCGGTCAGCGGCGCGCCGGCGCGGGCGCCGGCTTCGGCGCGGCGTTCGGGGCTGTGCCCGGCGCCGGCGCGGCGTTCGGCGTCGCGCCCGGGTCGGGCGCCGCGCCCGGCGCCGTGGGCGCCTGGGCGGTCGGCGGGGTCGCGGTCGGCGGCTCCGGCCGGCAGGCGCCGTCGCGGGTCTGCACCGCGACGTTCTGCTGCTGCAGCCAGTCGAGCACGCTGTCGGCCTTCTGCGCGTACTTCACCCGGTCGGCGACCTCGGTGGCGCGGCTGACGAAGGTGTTGATGCCGACCACCCGGCCGCAGGCGTCGACCAGCGGCCCGCCGCTGTTGCCCGGCGAGATGTCGGCCGAATGCGGCATCACGATCAACCCGTTCTGCAGGTTCTGGATCGTGCTGATGCTGCCGCGGGTCAGCACCAGCTCCGGCGGCTCGCCCAGCCGGCCCTCGCGCAGCGCGGCCATGCCGGCCTCCACCCGCACCACGCTGGCCGGGTAGCCGGCGGCAACGACGTCGAGCAGCTTCTCGGCCGTCCGCGTCATCGCCAGCGGCTGCGACCCCGGCACCGCCTCCGGCAGCTTCAGCACCGCGAAGTCCGGCTTGCCGGGCTCGGCCTTGCCGCCGGCGCCGGTGCTCTGCGCGACGACGGTCGCCTTCAGCGCGCGGCCGATCGACTTCGACATCACGAAGACCTGGTCGGGGGCGGCGCCCTCGACGACGTGCGCGTTGGTGACCACGGTGTCGCCGGCGACGAAGAAGCCCGACCCGTGGCCGACCCCTTGCGCGCCAGCGGTGACGATCATGACGGTGGCGTGCTCCATCAGGTCGGCAAGCGATCCGGTGAACGGCTTGGCCTGCTGGTCCGGCGCGGACGGCGTGGTCGGCGGCACCGCGGCCGGCGGCACCGGCTGGTTCTGCGGCCGCACCGGCATCAGATCCTGGGCGGAGCCCTCGGCGCGGCAGACGTTGGGCGACTGCGCCGCCTGGCGGGCGCGCTCGACCTCGCGCTCCAGCGCCTCGTTGGTCTCGCGCTGCAGCCGGATGGCGAGCTTGGTGCGCTCCTCGTCGACGATGCCGGCGGAAAGCTCCCTGCCGGCCATGTCGCGCACCAGGTGCGTCCACGCCAGCCAGAAGCCCAGGATCAGGAAGATCAGCGCCACCGTCGCGAAGGCGGGGATCATCCACCACGGCCGCGGCGCGGCCGCCGCGACCGGCGCTGCGTGTGCGGCGGGCGCAGCTGCCGCCACGGGCCGCGGCGGCGGTGCGGCCGGGGCGGCGGCAGCGGCCATCGGCGCGGCCGGCGCGGGCGCGGCGGGCCGCGGCGCGGCGACCGGGTCGAAGAACGTCGCGTCGGCAGCGGCCAGGCGCGGCGAATAGCGGCCCAGGGTGGCGCGCAGGTGGGCGGCCAGCGCCTCGTCGCCGGCGGTGCCCTTTGGCGCCAAGCCCCAGCCGGTCAGGATGACGCCGTCGTCGTCGACGACGATGTTCTCGGCCTCGCCGATCACCAGGGCCCGGCGCAGCAGCGGCCCGGCCTGCGGGTCGTCGAGCAGAGGGTCGATCGCGGCGAGCGCGGCGGAAAGCTGCGCCTCGGCCTCGGCGCGGCGCGACGGCGACAGGGCGGTGATCGGCTGCGGGTCGCCGCTGCCCTCGCCGTACCACGAGATCGCGCCGGCGCCCGCCACCGGCTCGGCGAACAGCACGGCGGCGCGGCCGCGGCCGGCCAGCCGCTCGCGCAGCGCCGCGTACTGGCCGGTGACCGGTCCGCCCGGCGCGGCGACCGAATCGAACCGGCCGAGATCGGTTTTCAGAAGAAAGCGCGGTTCCGCCATCGGTAGGCCTCATGGACAGAAGCGGCGCCCGGCCGCGGATGCGTGGCGCGGCGGGCGGCGGGCCGGGCCGGCGCCCCGGCGGTCCGCGGCGACGGGCGCCGGGACGCGCCGGAAGTCGCAGCCGATGGAACCGGGGATGACAACGAAGCCCTGTGAACGCGAAACGTACGACCGAGAGACGACGACGTCTCGTCGCCGCCGATCATAACAACTTGACGGTGCCGGGCAATCTCCGCCGCGCGAACCGCAGCGGCGGGCTCCTAGCCGTCGGCTTTCGCCTTGCCGTCGGGCCCGCCGTCTTCGGAATCCGGTTCGCCGGGCCCGTCCTGCTCGCCGCGCTCGGTCGCGCGCTGGGCCGCCCGGGCCTGGCGCTCCTTCAGCTTCTCCTCCTTGCGCAGCTTCTTGGCCCGGTCCCGATCGGCCCGCTGCATGCGGTAGTTCGGCTTGAAGGCCATCGATCGCTCCTTGTCGTGGTGGGCCGGCCGGGCCAAGGCGGGGCCGCTCGTCGCGGCACGGATCATGCCGCGCCCGGTCACGGCCGCGAGAACGGTCTCAACGCGCCGTCGCGGCGATCCCGCGCGGCCAGCCGGAACGGCTCGGCGAGCTGGCCCAGGAACGTCGCCGGCATCGGGTCGGCGATGCCGATGCGCGCCGGCGGCCGGCGGCGCGGGTTCAGGTAGGTGCCGAACAGGATGTCGAACAGCATCAGGTTCTCGCCGTAGTTGCGGTTGCCCTCGACAGCGTCCATCGAATGGTGCCAGCGGTGCAACGTCGGCGTGTTGAACAGATAGCTCAGCGGCCCGCAGCGCATGTCGACGTTGCAGTGGGTCAGCATGCCGATCACCGCGGTCACCGCGCTGACCCACAGGAACACCGCCTCCGGGGCGCCGGCGATGAACCACAGCGCCGCGCCGATCACGACGCTGGTCATCGAATCGACGACGTGGAAGCGGCCGGTGTTGACGAACCACAGCCGCGTCGCGCTGTGGTGGACGGCGTGGAAGCGCCACAGCGGCCGCCACTCGTGCGACAGCCGGTGGCGCCAGTAGAGGCCGAACTCGGCGATCACCAGGCCGAGCACGACCTGCGCCGCGAACGGCCAATGCTGCGGCCACAGCCCGAAGCCGTGCGGCAGGACCTCCGCCGCCCCGACCACCAGGTCGACGGCGACGATCGCCTGCACGACACCCTTGTCGAGCAGCGTGTGCGCGAGGTCGGGTCCGATCTGCCCGTCGTCGGCCAGCCACGCCGCCTCGAACGGCAATGCTTGCTCCGCCCGCCACAGCAGCGCCGCCAGCATCAGGTAGGCGAGGTTGAACACCAGCACCGGCCACCCGATCTCGAAGCCGACCTGGACGACGAGGACGAAGCCGGTGACGACCGCGGGCCACAGCAAAAGCGACCAGATACGGCTGATTCGTCGGGATGGTGCGCGCATGCGGCATCAGGGTCATACCGGACGCAATGCGTCAACCGGGGCCGCGCGGTCGCGCATTGCCGGAGGCGGGATCGGCCTGCTAGGAAGGCGCGCGACGCCGGACTGCTCCTCCGCAGCCGCCGTGGCTGGACTCACCGGGGAGACGACGATGTCGACGATCAGGACGCTGGCGCTGCAGTCGCCGCAGATCATCATCGGTTCGCTGGCCGCCGAGTTCGAGCGGCGCAGCGGCCACAGGATCGAGCAGCTCCTGCGCACCGACGAGATGCCGCTGCAGGCGCGGCGCAAGCTCGACGCCGGGGCGACGTTCGACGCCGCCTTCGTGCTGCCGGCACTGATGGACGAGCTGGTGCGCGAGGGCCGGGTCGTGGCCGCGTCTCGGACCGGCTTCCTGAAGGTGCCGATCGGCGTCGCGGTGCGCGCCGGCGCGCCGCATCCCAGGATCGACACGGTGGAGGCTTTCAAGCAGTCGATGCTCGCCGCCAAGTCGGTCGCCTTCCTGCAGGCCGGCATCAGCGGCCCGCACCTCGACATGCTGTTCGCGCGGTTCGGCATCGCGGACGCGATCAACGCCAAGTCGCACCGGACCGAGACCGACACCGTGGGCGAGCTCGTCGCGGCCGGCGAGGCGGAGGTCGGCGTCACCGCCATCGCCACCCTGATGGCGACCCCCGGCCTCGACATCGTCGGCAAGATACCCGCCGAGATCCAGGCCTACGTCGTGTTCGAGGCCGCGCTCGCCCCCGACACCGCGATCCCGGACGCCGCCAGGGCACTGATCGCGTTCGTCACCGGCCCCGACGCGCACGCCGTCATCGCGGCGAAGGGCATGGAGCCGTGGTAATCCGGCGGCGCGGCGCCGCCGGGGCACTTCAGGGATAGACCCTGCGGCGGGGACCGCGCAGGGCGAGGACGCCGGCCTCCAGCAGGTTGGCCGGCGGTCGCGGCGCCCGCCGCCCCGCCAGGCTGCCGATCACCGGCGCGAAAGCGGCCGCCGCGGCCGCCGCGAGCGCGGCCAGCGCGACGCCGGTGGCGAGGGCCGGCGTGTGCCATGCGGGGTCGAGCTGGACGATAGGATCGTCGGGCACGACGAGCCCGACCGCGACGGCCAAGGCGAGCGAGACGGTGCGCATCTGGATGTACAGCGCCGCGCTGCGGCCGATGATCAGGAGCAGCGGCGCCAGCAGATGGACCGCGGCGCCCACCACATAGTCGCCGAGCAGATCGGGCGGGACGGTGCCGTAGAAGAAGGCGAAATCCCACATCGTGTAGGCCAGCACCCATCCGAGGCCCAGGTGGTAGCGGAAATCCTTCGCCGGTCCCCCGCCCACGGAGACGAAGCGGGGAAACGCCTGCGCGGCCATCAGCAAGATCCCGGCCAGGATGTTGAGGGCGTTTCCCGCCACGGCATGATCGCCGCCGGATCGATGAATGTGGATCGCCTCGAAGGTCACCGCCTCGGCGATGTTGATCAGGAGGACGAGATAGCACGCCGTGCGCGCCCACGGCTTCTCGCCCCACCCGTTGAACCGCATCATCGCGATGAGCAGGGCGGCCATGCACACCGACGGCAGCTTGATCAGGACGAAAGCGCTCGTCCCGGCCGCATGCGCGAAATCATCGAGCCACAGGTAGAGGAACACGCCCGGCGGCAATATCGTGAAGATCCAGATATTGGCGGCTTTTCCGCCATAGACGATCGCATATGAGGCGATCGCCAGCGCCGCCGGCGCGCCGAGGAAGAGGTACGTTTCCACTGGTCGTTTCTTGTTCGGGCGGGGGCTCGGGGTCCATCGGTTCGGGACGGCCAGACGGCCGTGGGATGCGCCGTCGCGCGCGGGGGCGCGCGCGGCCGCGCCGCGAGGTTAGCGCCGGGCGTCCTGGTGTATCAACTGGCGTTCGCCGCGGACAGTGCCGGCGCCATCGCCCGGTGCGGCGGACGCCGGCCCGGGCCGCGAACTGGCCGAATCCGCCGCGCCGGCGAGGTGCTTGGCCGCAGCCGGCATGGAGCCGCCACCGCGGCGACCGGAAGCCTGGCCGGCGCCGGGGACAACGCCGTGGAAACCCGGGCACGATCAAATCCGGGTGAATTGCGGGCCGCATCGACTTCCCACCGCGGCGGCCTGCGCCCATTCTTCCGCACGGCCGAGCCGATGGAAACCTGCGAACGGTGGCATAGGGCGTTGTCGAAGCACCGATTTGGCCGGGCGCTCCTGCGGGGGGTCGCCGTTGTCGCGCTGGTTGCCGGCCCGGCGTCGCTCGCACGCGGCCAGGCGGCGATCGAGACCGAACAGCTCGCGGTCCGACTGGTCGCCGAGCAGGCGACGGTGCGGCCGGGCGACCGGATCGCCGTGGCGATCCACCAGAAGATCGCGGCGGGCTGGCACACCTACTGGATGAACCCGGGCGATTCCGGCCAGGCGACGGCGATCGACTGGCGGCTGCCCGACGGGGCGGCGGCGTCGGACCTGCAGTGGCCGGCGCCGCGGCGCTTCGCCTACGGGCCGATGGCGAACTACGGCTATGCCGGCGCGGTCGCGCTGCTGGCCGACATCGCGGTCCCGGCGGACTGGCCGGCGGGCCGGCCGTTCCCGGTGGCCGGCGAGGCGGAGGTGCTGGTCTGCGCCGAGATCTGCATCCCGGTCGCCGGCACCCTGTCGCTCGAGGTGCCGACCGGGCCGCAGACGGCCGCCGCGCCGGGCGCGGCCGCGCTGTTCGCCGACGCCCGCGCGGCGATGCCCCGGCCGCTGCCCTGGACGGTGGCGCGCGAGGCCGCCGGCGACGCGCTGCGGCTTGCCGTCGGCGGGGAGGGCGCCTCGGCGGCGACGGACGCCTATTTCTTCGCCGAGGAATGGGGCGTCGTCGACCATCCCGGCGCGCAGGTGCTGCGCAGGGACGCGGCGGGCTTCACCCTGTCGCTGCCGCGCGGCCAGGCGCCGGCGCCGGCGACCCTGGCCGGCGTGCTGGCGGTGACGGAGCGGACCGCGGCCGGCCCGGTACAGCGCGCCTATGCGGTGCCGGCGGGCCCGGTGGCCGCGGCTGCGCCGGCGGGGCCCGCCGCATCCGCCGCCGCATCCGCCGCCGCGCCCGCCGACGGCCTGGCGGCGCTGCTGGCCTTCGCCTTCCTCGGCGGCATGATCCTCAACCTGATGCCGTGCGTCTTCCCCGTGCTGGCGGTCAAGGCGATCGGCTTCGCGCGCGGCGGCGACACCGCCGCCCGCGCGCGGCTCGGCGACGGCCTGAGCTACGGCGCCGGCGTGGTGGCGAGCTTCGTCGCGCTGGCCGCGGCGCTGCTCGCCGTGCGGGCGGGCGGCGCGGCGGTCGGCTGGGGCTTCCAGCTGCAGAGCCCGGCGGTGGTCGCCGCGCTCGCCTTCGTCATGACCGCGATCGGGCTCAACCTCTCCGGCGTGTTCGAATTTGGCAGCCGGCTCGCCGGCCTGGGCAGCGGCTGGGCGAACCGGCCGGGGCACGGCGGCGCCTTCGCCACCGGCGTCCTTGCCGCGGTGGTCGCGGCGCCGTGCACCGCGCCGTTCATGGCGACCGCCGCGGGCGGCGCGCTGCTGCTGCCGGCGCCGTCAGCGCTGGCGGTGTTCGCCGCGATGGGGCTCGGCCTGGCCGCGCCGTACGTCGTGCTGACGGCGGTGCCGGCGCTGGCGCGCCGGATGCCGAGGCCGGGCGCCTGGATGGTCCGCTTCCGTCAGGCGCTCGCCTTCCCGATGTACGCGACCGCCGCCTGGCTGGTCTGGGTGCTGGCGCAGCAGGCCGGGCCGGACGCGGCGTTCCTCGCCACGCTCGGCCTGATCGCCCTGGCCGCCGCGCTGTGGCTGTGGCCCGCCGTGTCGCCGCGCGCCGGCCGGGGCGCGGCGCTGCGGGCCGGCGGCTTCGCGGTGGCTCTGGCGGGGTCGGGCGCGCTGCTCGCGACCGCCGCGACGCTGCCGCCGCCGTCCGGCCGCGCGGTGGAGGCCAGCCCGGATGCGCAGCCCTATTCGGCCGCCGGCCTCGACCGGCTGCGCGGCGAGGGGCGGGCGGTGTTCGTCAACATGACGGCGGCCTGGTGCATCACCTGCAAGGTGAACGAGCGGGTGGCGCTGAGCGGGCCGGATTTCGCCGCGACGCTGCAGCGCCATGCCGTCACCTACATGCAGGGCGACTGGACCCGCCGCGACCCGGAGATCACCGCCTTCCTGGAGCGGTTCGACCGCGCCGGGGTGCCGCTCTACGTCCTCTATCCCGCCGGCGGCGGCGCGCCGCGCCTGCTGCCGCAGATCCTCGATCCGGGGGCGCTGCGCCGCGCCCTCGAAACCGCAAGCTGACCGCCCACCACGGACACCGCCCACCACGGACAAGGAGACCGCCGATGACCCGCCATCACCTCGCCGCCCCGAAGACGCCGCTGGCCGCATGCGCCGTCGCGGCGGCGCTGGCGCTGCTGCCGGTTTCCCCGGCCGCCGCGAAGCCGGAGGTCGGCAAGCCGGCGCCGGCCTTTACCGGCATGACGGCGGAGGGCAGGACGGTGAACCTCTCCAGCCTCAAGGGCCGCACGGAGGTCCTCGAATGGACCAACAAGGACTGCCCGTACGTGCGCAAGCACTACGGCACCCAGAACATGCAGGCGCTGCAGAAGGACGCCAAGGCGCAGTACGGCGTGACCTGGATCTCGGTGCTGTCGTCCGAGCCCGGCGCCCAGGGCCACCTGGAGGCGGCCGCCGCGCTCGCCAACGTGCGCGACACCAACGCGGCGCCCGACCACGTCGTGCTCGACCCCGAAGGCAAGATCGGCCGCGCCTACGCCGCCACCGTCACCCCGCACATGTACGTCATCGACGGCGACGGCATGCTGCGCTTCATGGGCGGCATCGACGACAAGCCGTCGTCGCGCCACGACACGGTGGCCGGCGCCACCAACTACGTCCGCGCCGCGCTCGCCGACCTCGCCGCCGGCCGCCAGGTCGCCCAGGCGGTGACCCGGCCGTACGGGTGCAACATCAAGTACGCGGATTGACCGGTCGCGCCGGCGTTGCGGCGTGGCGGCGCGCGGCGGCGTCGGTCGCCTTGCGTGCCGCCGCCGCGGTTCAGGCGCGGGCACGCAGGGCCGCCCCGATCGCATCGGCGTCGGTGACGTCGGCAAAGGTCCGCGTGCCGGCGGCGGGATAGCGCGGCGCGTAAGTCGCTATCAGGTGCTCGATGCCGTCCCGGGGCGGGTGCGGGTCGGCGACGAACCTGGCGGCGTAGAAGGCGTGGATCGCCTCCAGCACCGGCCGTTCGGCGATGCCCAGATAGC
>JBFWQM010000081.1:0-19481 GCA_050249455.1 Rhodospirillaceae bacterium
TCGCGCCGGCGGATGCGGTGCGCTTCGCCGCCGCCAACCTGGCCGGCTACGTCGCCGGCGCGCTGACGGCGCGCGCGATGGCGGCGCGGCTGTCGGCGGTGACGGCGCTGCGGGCGATGATGCTGCTGGGCGCGGCGTCCTTCTTCGCCTGCGCGACCCCGCTGTCGCCGGCGTGGTATTTCGCCTGGCGGTTCGCCTCGGGACTCGCCGGCGGCGCGCTGATGGTGCTGGCGGCGACCACCGTGCTGCCGCACGTGGCGGCGTCGCGCCGCGGCATCGCGTCGGGGGTGATCTTCGCCGGCATCGGGGTCGGCGTCCTGGCGGCGGCGGCGCTGGTGCCGGCGGTACTCGCATACGGCCTAGCGGAAGCCTGGCTTGCGCTCGGCGCGCTGTCGCTCGCGCTGACCGCGGCCGCCTGGACGGCATGGCCGCACGGGGTGGCGCGGCAGCGGGCCGCTGCGCCGGCGCCCGCGCCGGCCAGCCCGGCTGCCGGCCGGTTCGGCGACCGCGCGATCGCCGCGCTGGTCATCGCCTACGGGCTGAACGCGGCCGGACTCGTGCCGCACATGGTGTTCCTGGTCGACTACGTGGCGCGCGGCCTGGGTCAAGGGATCGTCGTCGGCGCGCAGTACTGGATGGTGTTCGGTATCGGCGCGGTGGCCGGGCCGCCGCTGGCCGGCTTCGTCGCCGACCGGATCGGCTACGCCGCGGCGCTGCGCGCCGGCTTCGTGGTGCAGGCGGCGGCGGTCGGGTTGCCCGTGCTCACCGGTTCGATGGCTGCGCTCGCCGTCTCGGCCGCCATCGCGGGGGCGTTCACGCCGGGCGTGGTACCGCTGGTGCTGGGGCGCCTGCGCGAGCTGCTGCCCGACGATGCGCCCGCCCAGCAGGCGGCATGGAGCCGCGCGACCACCGCCTTCGCCGTGTTCCAGGCTGCCGCCGCCTACGGCTTCTCGTTCCTGTTCGCGGCGCCGGACGGCAGCTACACGCTGCTGTTCGCGCTCGGCGCGGCGCTGCTCCTGCTCGCGCTGGCGGTCGAGCGCGCGGCGGCCCGGCGGCGCCCGGGCGGCGCCGGCCCGGCCGCGCCCGGCCGCAGTTGACGCCCCGCCCCCGCCCGATATGATCGCGCCCGACGCACGCCCCAGGCCCCTGTGGCGGAATCGGTAGACGCGGCAGACTCAAAATCTGTTGTCCTTACGGACGTGGGAGTTCGAGTCTCCCCGGGGGCACCACGGGCACCGGCGGCGCGTTGCGCCGGGGCAGGTCAGGCGCCGTAGCCGCGGTAGAGGTCGCAGCTCACGCTGGCGCCGTCGGCCTTGGTGAGCACGATGCCGCATACCTGGTCGGCGCGGATGCCGAGGCGGCGCACCGATTCGGCGACCACGCGGCGGCGCGTCCTCTTCCACTCTACCGCCAGCACGACCGCGTCCGAGTGCGGCACCACCAGCGAGGCGTCCGGCACCCGCATGATCGGCGGCGAGTCGAGGATGACGTAGTCGTACTCCGCCCGCGCCTCGGCCAGGATGTGCTCCAGCCGTTGGGCCTCCAGCACCGACCAGCGGTCGCCGGGGATCGCCGGTGCGACGATGAAGTGCATGCCGCTGTCGTAGTCCACCGCGACCGCATCCTGCCACGCCAGGTTGCCCTCCAGCGCCTCGGCGAGGTCGGGGCCGCCCTCGACACCCATCATGCGGCGCAGCCGCGGCCGGCGCAGGTCGTACTCGATCAGCAGCGTGCGACGGCCGTCATGTGCCGACAGCCGCGCCAGGTTGAGCGCGAAGGTGCTCTTACCCTCGCCCGGCTCGGCGGAGGTGACCAGGATCACCTTCGGCGGCTCGTGCGGCGCCACCGTCCGCAGCCGCGTGCGGAAGCCGCGCATGGTCTCGGCCAGCGGCGAGGTCGGGCGGTCCAGCACGTGGTTGCCGATCCGCGCGCGCTGCGCCCCGCGCAGCGACGGGATGGCGGCGAGGCCGGCCATGCCGGTGGTGGCGCGCACCTGGTCCAGGTTCTCGAAACCGTGGTCGAACTGCTGGCGGAACAGCACAGTGGCGACCGCGGTCAGGAAGGTGATCGCGGCCGCGGCCATGACGAACAGGAAGGTGCGCGGGCCGGCCTTGCCGACCGGCGCCACGGCCTGCGAGATCACCCGGGCGTCGATCGCCGTCTGGTCGTCCGGCCGCGCCGTCTGCGCCACCCGCAGCATGAACTCGTTGTAGATCTTGCGCTTGCCTTCGGCGTCGGCGCGCAGCCGCTCCAGCTTCGCCTCCTTGTCGGAACCGGACAGCGCGGCGCGTTCGAGCTGGCCGACCTTCTGCTCGAGCTCCGCCTGACGGCCGCGCGCGGTGTCGGCCTGCGCCTTGAGCGAGGCGACGACCTTGCCGACCTCGCCCTTGATAGTGCCCTGGGCGTCGCGCAGCTGCGCCAGCGCACGCTTGCGCGTCGGGTGGTTGGGGCCGAGCCGGCGCGACACGTCGGCGTATTCCTGCGACAGGGTCGCCTCGTGCTCGCGCAGCTTCTGGATCAGCGGCGAGGCGAGCATCTCGGGTACCGCGCTCTCCAGCCCGCGGCCGCCCGATTTCTGCATCGCCTGGGCCTGGCGATAGCGCTCGTCCGCCGCCGCGCGGTCGGCGCGCGCCAGGCTGAGCTGGACGTTGAGGTCGTTGAGCTGCTGCGCGCTTACGGTGCCGAGGCGAGTCTCGACCACGCCGGCCGAGCGCGCATAGTCCTCCGCCGCCGAATCCGCCTTCTCGAGATCGCGCTTCAGCTCGTCGGCGCGCGACTTGAGGGCGGCGTTGGCGCCGAGCGTGGCCTCGACGTTGGAGGCGACGTACTGCTCCAGGTAGCTCGCCATCAGCGCGTTGATCACCGCCGCGCTGGTCTCCGGGCTCTCGCTGCGATAGTTCAGCCAGATCACGTAGTCGCGGCCGTTGGTGGTGACGTCGAGGTTCCGCCGCAGCGTGTGCTCGACCTCGGCGGCGACCCGGCTCGCCGCGTCTATCGGGGGGCCGTCGCTGCCGCCGAACAGCAGCTCCGGGAGCTGGCGGATGTAGGGAACGGGATTGAGCTTCGCCAGCAGACCGTCGCCGGCGCGAAGCTGCGAATTGAACTCCGGGTTGCGCGCCAGGTCGAGCCGCTTGGCGACGTCCTCAAGCACCGTGCGCGAGGTCAGCACGGAGACCTCGCTGCGCACCACCGACAGGTCGCCGCTCGGCGTCAGCAGCGCCGACTGCAGCTCGGGGATCGTCGCCTTGCGGGCGCCGATGACCAGCGCGCCGTCGGCGACGTAATAGGGCCGCATCGAGTGGACGATCGCGGCGGCGGCAACGGCGACCACCAGCACCGCGAGCGCGATCACCGGCGCATTGCGCCACAACGCGCGCGCGAGATCGCCGAAAGAGGTCTCCGACGCACGCGCCGGCGGCTGGTCGAGATAGGGCACCTCGCCCACGGCCGACGTCACCGGGGCCGGACCGGCCCTGAGCGTCGGCAATCCGCGATAATCCATCAACAGCCTCGCGCCACACCGGGACGTGTCGAATATCGAGAGCGGCAAGCCCTGTGTGAACCGGCAGGCGCAATCAGTGCTCTGTCAGAGTTGGGCCAAAGAAATGGCAACGCGCCCGGCCGTATTGCATCGCGCGGCAGGCGTGGCAGTTCTGCTCCGAGGGATGGGCGAGGATGCAGCGGGCAATCACCCAGCGATGACGGCGAGATGACGGCGGTCGGGCGCTACGATCCGCGGGACGCGCCCGCGCGATCAGCAGCGGGTGCCCATCGCGCGGGCGCGACGCTGCCGCTCGTGGCGACCATGCTGGTCGCGGCGTATTTCCTGCCGCGCTTCGCGGTCGGACTCGGCGAGCGCGAGCTGCCGCTGACGCTGGTGGTCACGCTGATCTGCATCGCGCTGCTGCTGATCACCGGCGGGCTGCGGCTGTCGACGGCGCGCCTGATCGGGTTCGCGGTCGCCGCGGCGTGCCTGATCGCTGCCGCGACGTTCGGGCAGGGCCTGCGCGTCTCGGCCAGCTCGTTCGGCCAGCTCCTGGTCCTCTACGCCTGCTACGCCTTCGTGCTGGCGGACGACGCCGATCTCCATCGACGCGTGCTCAAGGTCTTCCGCGCGCTCGCGCTCATCCTCGCCGCGTGCGGCATCGTCCAGTTCGCCGCGCAGTTCGCCGTGCCGGGCGGACAGCTCTTCACGTTCGAGGGCCTAGTGCCCGACGCGATCCTCAGCAAGGGATGGAACACCACCATTCCGATGGCGGACGGCCAGGCGGTGTTCAAGTCCAACGGCTTCTTCCTGCTGGAGCCGTCGCACTTCTCGCAGCTGATGGCGCTGGCGCTCATCGTGGAACTGCTGTTCTTTCGCCTGACGTGGCGGGTCGCGGTGCTCGGCGTCGCGCTCGGCCTCGCGTTCTCCGGCACCGGGCTGGCGATGCTCGTGATCTTCGGGCCGCTGCTCCTGGTGCGCCGCGGCCATGCGGCGCCGGTGCTGGCGGCGCTGGCGCTGGGCATCGCGCTGGCGCTGTTCGCGGGCGACCTCGGGCTCGGCTCGCTGTTCCAGCGGGTCGGCGAGTTCGACGACAGCTATTCCAGCGGCTTTGCGCGCTTCCTGTCGCCGTTCTACCTGTTCGAGGACTTCCAGCTCTCCAGCCTCGCCGCCACCCTGTTCGGGCTCGGGCCGGGGTCGATCGACAACTTCTTCAATGCCCTGCGCTACACGGTGCACGACCCGACGTGGGGCAAGCTGTTCTTCGAGTACGGACTGGTCGGGTTCGTGCCCCTGATGAGCTATGTCGGCTACTGCCTGTTCGCCCATGCGCGCTCGGGCTGGCTGTCGGCGGCGCTGTTCTTCCAGTATTTGCTGCTGGGCGGCTACCTGCTGGACGCCCGGCTGCACCCGGTGATCCTGGCACTCGCCGTGTTCCACAACGTGCCGCTGCGGCCGCGCCCGGCGGCGATGCCGGTTCGGGCCTGAACGTTGCGGCTGCGCGCGATCCCGCTCGGCCGCTGGTTCGAGCTGCAGGGCGGCGGCGACGGACGCCTGCTGTCGATGGAAGGTCTCCGCGGCCTCGCCGTGCTGCTGGTCTTCTTCGTTCACTACACGGACCTGATCCGGCCGTGGCTGGGCGCCGACGACGCATGGGCGCGCACCGTCTCAGTGATCCTCGCCGACGTCGGCAATGCCGGCGTGGACCTATTCTTCATGCTGAGCGGCTACCTGATCTACGGCTCGCTGCTGGCGCGGCGGCAGCCGTTCGCGGTCTTCCTGCGGCGGCGGGCGCAGCGGCTGTACCCGACGTTCGTGGTCGTGTTCGCGCTCTACGTCGTGCTGTCGCTCGCGCTGCCGCGCGAGAGCAAGATCCCGGGCGACCCGCTCGACGCCGGGCTCTACTTGGTTGCGAACCTCTTGTTCCTGCCCGGCGTGTTCGACATCCGGCCGATGATCGCGGTGGCGTGGTCGCTGAGCTACGAGGTGCTGTTCTATTTGACCGTGCCGTGCCTGTTCGTCCTGGTGCGGCTGCGCGACTGGCCGGCGGCGGCGCGGACCGCACTGTGCCTGGGCCTCACCGTGATTATCCTTGTGCTGCTCGGCGACCGCGGCGAGCCGATGCGGATGGGCGGGTTCGCCGCCGGCATGCTGCTTTACGAGACGACGCGGCGGCCCGCCGGGCGCGCCGGCGACCTGCTCGGCCTCGGCGGCATCGGCCTGCTGCTCGGCATCTGGCTGGTGAACGACCCGGCGGGGCGCGAGCCGCTGCGCTTCGCGCTGCTCTGGTTCGCGTTCTATGCGATTTGCCGCGCCAGCCTGGCCGGCGACGGCGTCGTCGACCGCCTGTTCCGCTGGAAGCCGCTGCGCTGGCTCGGCAACATGAGCTACTCCTACTACCTGATCCACGGACTCGTGCTGAAGGCGACGACGACGGCGCTGGCGCGCGTTATGCCGCCGCCGGTCACGGTCGAGCATGTGTTCTGGCTGGCGCTGCCGCCGATGTTCCTGCTCACCGCCGCGGTCGGGGCGGTCCTCTTCCTGGCTGTCGAGAAGCCGCTGTCGCTGGCGAAGCCGAAGCGCGCCGGGGCGGTCAGCCCGCCGCCGCCTTCCCGGGCGCCTGCTGCCGGATGAGCGTCGCGGTCTCGCGCAGCTCGCGCAGACGCGGCCGCGCCAGGACCAGGATGCCGGCGGCGTAGACGGCGATCCCGAGCGGGATGCAGGCGAGCAGTTTGCCGACCGGCCCGTAGGCGGGGAAGACGTAGCGCTGCGCGGCAAACAGCGCCGCCGCCATCAGCGCCGCCGCCGCCGCCGGCGCCGCGGCGCGGCCGAGCAGCGCGGCCGCCGTCATGCCGCCGTGGCGGGCGGTCAGCCGCAGCGCATAGGGCAGCACCGCGTAGCCGCGCGCGGCATAGGCGGCGGCCACCGCGGCCGCCCCGAACGGCGCGGCGACGGCGGTGAACGCGGCGCTCAGCGACAGCTGCAGCAGGCCGAACCGCAGCACATCGCCGCCCCGGCCGCGTGCCGTCAGCAGCGGGTGCACGAATTGGTTGACGCAAAGCGGCAGCGCCACCAGGCACATGATCGACAGCAGCGGCGCGCTCGGCGTCCACTCGGCGCCGAAGGTGAGGCGCACCAACGGCTCCGCCAGCGCGGCCAGCGCGAGGAAACCGGCGACGCTGATCATCGACACCGCCCCGGTCAGCCGCGCATAGAGCGCCGTCAGGCGCGCCGGATCGGACTGCACCGCGGCGAACGACGCCAGGGCAACCTGGCTCACCGGGCCGACGGCGAACTGCACCACGACGTCGAACAGCCGGCTCGCCACGCGGTAGTAGCCGACAACGGCATTGCTCATCACCGCGCCGATGATGAGGAGGGTCAGGGAGGAGGTCAGCTGCAGCACCACGGTCGTCATCGAGAGGCGCACGCCGAGCTGCGCCAGCGCGCCGAACTGGCGGCGGTCGAAGCGCAGCCGCGGCGTCCAGCGCGCGGCGACCCACACGAAGACGGTCGACAACGCCACGGTCGCGAGCCGCTGAACCACCAGCGCCCACAGGCCGTAGCCGGCCACCGACAGCGCGACCGCCGCCGCGCCGCCAACCAGCGTCGCCGTCATCGAGCGGGCGGCGACGGCGCGGAAGCGGAACGCGCGGGTGAGGCGGGCGCCGTGGACCGCGCCCAGCGCCGTGGTCACGAACGCGGCGGACAGCACGTAGAGGACGGTCTCCAGCGCCGGCGTCGCGTAGAAGTCGGCGATCGGGCCGGCGGCCAGGCACAGCGCCGCCGTCATCGCCGCGCCGAGGCCGACGGTGGTCCAGAACGCGGTGTCGAACGTCGTCTCGTCCGGCGCCTCGTGGCGGATGATCGCCTCGGGCATGCCGCCCTGGGTCAGGATCAGGCTGAGGTCGATGAACACCACAGCCAGGGTGACGATGCCGACCTCGGCCGGCGACAGGTTGCGCACCACCAGCACGAAGACGAGGAATGCCACCAGCCGCTCGGACAGGATGCCGAGGAACGACCACGCGGTGCCGGCGGCGATCCGGCGCTCCAGCCCGCTGGCCGCCGCCGGCGGCGGCCGGTCGGTCACGACACCGCCACGCGGGCCGCGGCCGGCTGCGGCGCCGCGCGGAACTGCTCTTTCCAGCCCGCGATGGCCGCCCACGGCAGGCGGATCTCGGTCGCCCGCTCGTCCTCGATCCACTCCTCGATCGCCCCCGGCGCATCGCGCGCGACGACCGGCAGATTAGTGTCGCGGTGGATCTCGAGACCGCGGTTGTCGACGCCGAGGATCAGGCTGCGCCGGCTCTGCTGCAGCGCGCGGATGCCGCCGTGCAGCCGCGTGCCGACGTAGTCGACGTCCTCGTTGGCAAGGAAGCGGGTATAGCCGGCGATCGTCGGCGTGATGGTGCGGATGCCGCCGACGTCGAACCGGGCGAGGTAGTCGGCGTCCTCGCGCATCTGGCTGAAGAAGTGCACCCGCCGGTAGGCGCGCTTCAGATGCTCGATCAGCGCCCGGTCGGCGACCGGGTCCTGGCGCCAGCAGGTCAGGGTGAACACCACCTCGTCGGCCTTGCGGCGCGGCAGCGCGCGGCAGTGCGCGTCGCTGAGGCCCCACATCGTCGGGCAGCCGGTGTTGACGCAGCCGATTCCGGCCTCGCGCACGCGCTTCTCCGTGTAGGCGTCGCGCACCGAATGCGTCGCGCCCGAGTCCAGGAGGGTGCGCAGCAGCGCCCGGCTCGCCCAGTCGGCGCCGCGCGAATAGTCGTTCCAGCCGACGCCCAGGCAGATGGCGCGCCGCATCCACAGGGTGTCGAACCAGCGCACCCGCCACTGCGACCGCGGCCCCATGCGCGACGACAGCAGGTTGGTGCCGCCGAGGAAGCAGTAGTCGCTGTTCTTGACGAAGCGGCGCGTGCGGTCGCTGAGCAGGTCGTGGCTCGGCACGCGGTAGTAGTAGGCGTCCGGGAACAGGTCGAAGACGACGCGCTCGACCGCCTCCATGATGATGTCGTCGCCCAGGTTGTCGGTACCCAGGCTGGTGTCGACCAGGGTGATCGTCTGCATGGGCTCAGCCGGCCTCCCGCCCAGCCGCCGCGGCCTGCCGCCGCTTGCGCCGCACATAGGCGCGGGTGCCGCGGAACGCGAATTCGGGACTCGCGCTCGCCGACAGCCACAGCGCGATCCAGCGCAGGCGGGCGGCAACGCGGCGCGGCTTCTTCCACGTCTCCTCCCAGTGGTGGATCGCGTGGGTATCCGGGGTCACGCAGTCCTCGCTGAACGCCTCGTCGAACCAGTAGGGATAGAACCAGCGCGTCGGGTAGAGCGTCACGTCCTTGACCCGCTGCGGCGCGTCGGAATAGGCGGCCAGGCCTTCCTCGCGCAGCAGCTTGGTGATCAGGCCGGGGCCGTAGAACGAGCCCAGGTCTTCGCAGCCGTTCATGCGCTCGACGAAATGGCGGTGCAGGCGGCGGACGAACCAGTGGCCGGGCACGGCGCCCATCACCGCGCCGTTAACCCAGTCCGGGTGCGGCTCCTTCACCTGGAAGCCGAAGAAGCAGTCGTTGCACAGCAGGTCGTCCAGCGGCCGGCGCAGCTCCACGTCGGTGTCGAGGTAGACGCCGCCGTGGTTCAGAAGCGCCCACATGCGCACGAAGTCCGACACCCGGTTCCACGCCCGCATGCCGTAGGCGGCGCGCAGGAACGGCCACGACCAGTCGATGTTGTCGTCGTGCCAGTGCATGACCTCGTAGTCCGGGTTGAGCCGACGCCAGCCGTCGACCAGCCGGCGCACCTTGTCGGGCACCGCCTTCGGGCCGACCCAGACGTAGTGCAGCCGGCGCGGAATCTTCGCCTCCGGCACGCTCACGGCGCACCCGCGTCGCGGTCGCGGGCGTAGACCCGGACATGGTCGACCTCGAAGCGGCCGGGGAACGGCGTCGATCCGTCGGGGTCGGGGATGAAGTGCGGGTCCTTGTGCCCGAGCGCCAGGTTGATCAGCAGGTACATGTCCTCATGGATGAAGTTGGGGCGACGCCACACCGTGCGGCCGTCGATCGACCACGCGATGGACTCGCGCGTCCATTCGACGGCGTAGGTGTGGAACGCGCCGGGTTCGATCACGCCGCGCAGCCAGGTGCCCGCGGTTTGCCCCTTGCCGGCGCCGATGGCGGCAACGTGGACGTCGGCGGGGCGCGCGCCGGAGCCTTCCATCACGTCGATCTCCGGCGGCCAGATGCGGTGCTTGGGCAACAGCCAGAACGCCGGCCAGTAGCCCTTTCCGATGGGCAGGCGGGCGCGGATCTCGAACCAGCCGTATGTCTGCCAGAACGTCAGCTCGCTGGTCATGCAGCCGGACGTGTAGGCGGCATTCTTCAGGTACGGCCGCGCGGAGCGCGCATCGGCGCGGTCGGCGACGATCGACAGCACGCCGTCGGCCACCGCGAAGGGCTGGATGCCGAGCGGCCGTTCGGCGGTGCCGCGGAACGCGCGGTCGACATAGACCTGCTTCTCGCCGTTGATCGGGGTGAAGCGGTCGTGGCGGTAGCGGCTGCGCCACGCCGGCGCGCCGGCCCGGCCGCCGCGCGCCGCCTCGTTGATGCGGCCGACGTCCGCGTCGTCGAACTCGTCGGCGAAGGTCAGGCGGTAGCCGGGCGGTGCGGTCGCGGCACGCGCGGCCGAGGTCAGGAGGGCCGGCGCGGCGATCGCGCCGCGCAGGATGTCGCGACGGCCGAGGACGATCATGCCGCGACGCCCGACCCGGCGCGGCGGAACCCGATGCTGCGCAAACCGCGGCGCATCGCCTTGGCCGGCTTGCACGCGCTGGCCGCGGCGAGCAGCATCGTCGCGCGCGCGCGCCGCCGGTTGACCAGCGCGGTGGCGTAGGCGGCGAGCAGCCGCTCCGACGTCAGCTCGGCGTGCAGGCGGACGCGCCGCCACGCCGGCTGCCGGCCCAATTCCGCCAAGAACCCGGGCCAGTCCACCGCGGGGCGGCCGTCCCGCTCGGCGTAGAAGTTCCGGTAGACGAAGCGCGCCTTCAGGCCCATCTCGCGCGCGCGCCGGCTCGAGATCGAGCCGGCGTGGACGCGATAGCAGGTGAGCACCTCCGGCTGGATCAGGATGGTGCCGCCCGATGCGATCATGCGTGCGAAGAGGTGCGCGTCCTCGCACGGTTCCATCGCGGCGCTGTAGCCGCCCAGCGACAGCGCGAGGTCGCGGCGGTAGATCATTGTCGGGTGGGTGAAGGTCAGCACCTCGCGCCGCGCGAGATAGAGGTCGAGCTCGGCACGGCTGCGCGGCAGCGGATGACGCGTGGCGTGCGCCCGGCCGTCCGCATCGATCAGCCGGTAGTCGGAACCCGCCGCGACGAGGCCGGGCTCGCGACGCAAGAAGTCGAGCTGGCGTTCAAGCCGGTCGGGCACCATCAGGTCGTCGGCATCGAGCCGCGCGATCCAAGTCCCCCGCGCGGCGGCGAGCCCGTGGTTCAGGGTGTCGCTGAGGCCCGACTTCGCCTTGCGGATGTAGCGCACGCGCGCGTCGCGCCGTGCGCGCGCGGCGACGACCGCCGGGGTGGAGTCGGTCGAGCCGTCGTCCACCACCACGAGCTCGAAGTCGCGACACGTCTGGGCGAGCACGCTGTCGAGCGCGACGCCGCAGTACTTCTCGCCGTTGTGAACGGGAACCAGGACGGAGACGGAACCGGTCATCGATTGCCTTGCGCTGTCGCGCCGTCGCGGCGCGCGCACTGAATGTAGGGACCCGGTGCGGTGGCGCGTGGTCGCTGCGCGTAGCAATAGTGCGTCCTAAAAATGAAGCGCCGCGCGATTGCGCAGCAGTGCGCGAATCGCGTGCGTCGAAGTTCCGCGCGCGCGAAATGGATGTCGAATTACAACAGTTTGGTCACTCGCATTGCCATGCGCGGCGGTGCATCTGAAGGAAGTGACTCCCACTGACGCCGGATCGCGAATGACCAGGGCACTGATCGTCAGCTCGTCCGACACCCGCTACTTCCCGTTGCTGCAGGACATGATGCGCTCGCTGGCGCCGCAGCTCGCGGATGCGCGCACGCGCAGCATCGCCGCAGAGTTCGCCTTCCTCGACGTCGGACTCGCGCCGGACGATGTCCGCTGGCTGTCCGCCTACACCGACCGCATCGTCGCGCCGCGGCCGCACTTCGGAATCGATGGCGGCGCGCACAAGCCGTCGCAGCTCGCATTCCTGGTGCGGCCGTTCCTGCCGGAGTATTTCCCCGGCTACGACGTCTATCTCTGGATCGATTCCGACGTATGGCTGCAGTCGCCGGACTGCGTCGTGCAGATGGTGCAGGGCGCGGCCGCGACCGGCATGGCGATCGCCCACGAGCGCGAGCGCGCCTACCGGTTCCAGGCGTGGCTGTTCGCCTGGACGGCAAAGCACTTCCTCCTGGGATACGGTGCGCTGCGCGGCGCGTGGCTGCTGACGCGGCCGCATCTCAATGCGGGCATCTTCGCGATCGCGGGCGACGCGCCGCACTGGGACGCCTGGGCGCGGCGCTATCGCGACGCGATCGCGCGCACCGGCAAGCTGACGCCGCATGACCAGTTCGCGCTCAACCAGGCGATCCATCAGGACGGGCTTGAAACCGCCATCGTCGCGCCGAACGCCAACTGGATCTGCGCGCGGGGCCGGCCGATGTGGAACGACGACGAGGAGGCGTTCTGCGAGCCCTATCCGCCCTACCGGGTGATCTCGGCGATCCACCTGGCCGGGCCGGCCAAGACGACGCCGTACCGGATCCGCCGCACCGGCGGCGGCGCGTTCGATGCGCTGCTGCGCCACGGCGCGCAGCCGCCGCGCGAACTGGCGGTGGCCGCGTCGTGAAGATCGCGCTGGTCGACCCGTCTCTGTTCACGCTGCCCTACGACAGCGACTTGGCGCACGCCCTGATCGGGCGCGGCCACGAGGTCGCGCTTTACGGCCGCGCCGTGGTGCCGGCGGAGGCGGCGGTCCGGCCGCGCTTCCTCGTCGAGCACTTCTACGGCGAGCTCGCAGCGGTGGCCGCGGCGCGCTGGCCGCGCGGACTCGCGAAGGTCGCAAAAGGGGCGGCGCATGTCCGCGGCATGCGCCGGCTGGTCGCGGCGCTGCGCCGTGCGGAGCCGGACGTGATCCATTTCCAGTGGCTGCCGCTGCCGGTGGTGGACGATCGGTTCCTGCCCGCGCTTCGCCGCATCGCGCCGCTGGTGGCGACCGCGCACGATTCCCGGCCGTTCAACGCCAACCCGACCTCGGCGGTCCAGCAGATCGGGGCGAGCGGAATCCTGCGGCGCTTCGACCGCGTGATCGTCCATACCGCGCAGGCCCGTGACCGCCTTGTCGGCGGCGGACTGGAGCCGGGGTCCGTCGCGCTGGTGCCGCACGGCGTGTCGGCCGCGCCGGCGGCCGCGCCGACCGGGCGGGGCCGGCGCGACCGCGGCGACCGCCGCGTCAGCTTCCTGCTGCTGGGGCGGGTCAAGCCGTACAAGGGCGTCGACGTCCTGATCGAGGCGGTGCGGCGGATGCCGGAGGCGGATCGCCGGCGCTGCCGCGTGCTGGTGGCCGGCCGGCCGTACATGGACATGGGCCCGCTCGAGGCCGCGCGCGCGGCGGTGGCCGATTGCGTCGGCTTCGACCTACGCTTCCTGTCGGAGGCCGAGATGGCGCGGTTGCTCGAAGATGCCGACGCCTTCGTGTTCCCATACCGCGAGATCGACACCAGCGGTGTGTTCTGCGACAGCCTGCGCCTGTGCCGGCCGATCGTCGCCTCGCGCATCGGGGCGTTCGCGGAGCTGCTGGAGGACGGCCGACATGCGCTCCTGGTGCCGCCGGACGATCCGGACGCGCTCGCCGCCGCGCTGTCGCGCGTGGTGAACGAGCCCGGATTGCGCGCCGGCATGGCGGACGCCCTGGCGGCGCTCGCCGACCGGCTTCCGAGTTGGGATTCGGTGGCCGGGGAGACGCTCGCGATTTATCGGTCGGCGCGCGACGCGGCGCGTGTCCGCGTCGCCGCCTGACGTGTCAGAACCAGCGCTCCGGGACGATCAGCACGTCGCCGGGTTCCAGCGGCGTCGAATCGCTGACCCGCACCGGCCCGTTGCGGTCCTGTCCGTCGCGCATCACGCCGGCCGCGTCGGCATCGGCGCGATAGCTGTAGCCGCCGGCCATCGCGATCGCGTTGATCACCTGGAGGTTGCCGGCGTAGTCGTAGGCGCCGGGCTTGAGCACCTCGCCGATGACGTAGATCGGGCGATAGCGCTGCACGTCGATCGTGACCTGGGGCTCGTTGACGATGCCCTTGCTGCGCAGCTCGCGGGCAACGGCGGTTTCGGCTGCGTGCGGCGAGAGGCCGGCGACCTCCACCCGGATCGCCGGCGGCATCACCACCGCGCCGTCCTTGCCCACCATGCTCTGCGTCGTGAGCTGGTCCTCGCCGAACACCAGGATCCGCACGCGGTCGCCCGGCGCCAGCGTGCCGCCGTTGCCGGAAGCCTGCAGCGGGCCGGGCGCGAACGACGAGGAACAGGCGGCGGTGGCCGCGAGCGTGCCGCATACGAAGGCAATTCTCAGGCAGTTGCGTTTCATCGGCGATCTCCCACAGGGGTGGCACCATCCGCGGCCACCGCCGCGCGCCTAGGATCAAGAAGGGCGGGCGGTTTCGGCATTGTGCAGTGCAGCGGTCTGAAAGTGCCGGTTGAACATCCGCGGAGGAATATGGGGATTACAACCCCATCAACCACCGCAAGGATTGAATTCAATCATTGTGCGATGCCAAACGAACAGTGGTAATGACAAAAAAGGGCGGCGAAAAGGGAATATACATAGGCGGATCGCATCGGGATTAGCTGGTTTATGTCACCTCGCGTTGCTACGAACCCATAACATGTCACCGGATGATCGTCGAAAAGTCGCCGCGTTTCGCGTGGCCGACCGGTGTTCAATCGCCATGTTGTTGGAAGCGGCCCGTGCGCGCTTCCGTCCGGGCGGTATCCTGCCGAATGGTGAGTTCTTGGACCGATCACGGACGAGCGTCGCCGCCGACTTCGCCGCCGCAGAGAAGGCCGGGCGGGCCGCAGACGCCGCGCGGTCGCGGCGACCCCGCCGCCGTGCCGCGGTGGCGCAGCGGCTCAGCAAGCGTTCGTTCGACGTGCTGGGCGCCTGCGCGCTTCTCATCCTGCTTGCCCCGCTGCTGGCGGTCGTCGCCGCGGTGGTGAAGTCGGATGGCGGGCCGGCGCTGTTCGGCCACTGGCGGATCGGCGCGAACGGGCGCCGCTTCCGCTGCTGGAAGTTCCGCTCGATGGTGGTGGACAGCGAGGCGGTGCTGCGGCGCGTCCTCGATGCAGACCCGGATGCGCGCGCCGAGTGGCAACGCGACTTCAAGCTGCGCAACGATCCGCGGGTCACGCGCCTGGGCCGCTTCCTGCGGCAGTCCAGCCTCGACGAGTTGCCGCAGCTGTTCAACGTGCTGGCCGGCGAGATGAGCCTGGTCGGGCCGCGGCCTATCGTCGAGGCGGAGGTCGAGCGCTACGGCGGCGCGTTCCAGCATTACTGCGCCTGCCGCCCCGGCATCACCGGCCTGTGGCAGGTCAGCGGCCGCAACGACGTGCTCTACGACCGGCGCGTCGCGCTCGACCGGCAATACGCGGAAACGTGGTCGCTGGCGGCCGATGTCGCGATCCTGCTGCGCACCGTCGTCGTCGTCACGCGCCGCAGCGGCGCCTATTGAGCGGGGGACCCATGGACAGCAGCTTCCTGTTCGCCGCCGCAGCGCTGTTCGCCGCGCTCGCGATCCATCCCTTCGTCATCTACCCGCTGACGTTGCGCTTCGTGGCGCGGGCGGAACGCGCGGCGCCGCCGGCGGCGCCGCAGCCGGCGAGCTACGCGGTCTGCATGTGCGCCTATAACGAGGAGGCGGTGATCGAACGCAAGGTGGAAAACCTGCTCGCGCTGCGCGCGGCGATGGGTCGGCTCGACATCCTGATCTACGTCGATGCCGCAAGCGACCGCACCGCGGCGCTTCTGGCCCCCTACCAGGACCGCATCACGCTGATCGTGTCGCCGGAGCGCTACGGCAAGACCCACGGCATGAACGCCCTGGTGCGTCTCACCGACGCGGAGGTGGTGCTGTTCACCGACGCCAACGTGATGATCGACGCCGCGGCGGTGGCTGCGCTGGGCGAGGCGTTCTGCGACCCGCGCGTCGGCTGCGTGTGCGGCCATCTCGTCTACACCAACGGCGAGGAGACTCCGACCGCCGGCATCGGGTCGCTCTACTGGCGGCTGGAGGAGGAGATCAAGCGGCGGGAAAGCGCCCATGGCGCCGCGATGGGCGCCGACGGCTCGCTGTTCGCCATCCGCCGCGTGCTGCACCGGCCGGTGCCGCCCGACCTGATCGACGATTTCTACCTGTCGCTCAGCATCCTGTGCGAGGGCCACCGCGTGGTGTCCGCGCCGGCGGCACTCGCCTACGAGAGCCAGGTGACCGACTCGCGTGAGGAGTTCCGCCGCAAGGTGCGGATCGCCTGCCAGGCAGTCAACGTCCACCGCAGCCTGTGGCCGCGGCTGCGTCGGCTGCCGCCGACCCTGGTCTACATGTACCTGTCGCACAAGGTGATGCGGTGGCTGTCGCTCTATGCGCTCGCGGCGGCCGGCGGGCTGTTCCTCGGCGGCGTGCTGGCTGCCGGCGTGCCGGCGCCTGCGGTCGGCGGCATGGCGGCCGGCGGCGCGGCCGCGTTCGGCCTTGCCGCACGCCGCCGCATCCCGCCTGTCGCGCAGGTTGCAGAGATCCTGCTCGCGCTCGCCGGCGCCGCGATCGGCGTCGCGGCCTCACTGCGCGGGCGGCGGTTCACCACCTGGACCCCGGCGTCGTCAATCCGCCGGGCCGGCTGATCGCGGCGGCGGCGTTAACCCTTTCTTCCCCGATCCCGCTTCAATTAGACTGCGCGTGGGGTTGGCCGGCTGCTGTCCGGCCATCGTGGGGGAGGCAGATGTCGGCCAAGACCGGTTCCAAGGGCCCGTCGATGGGTCCTGCGGCGGACGGCCGCTCGCCGCCGTCCGGCCCGGCGGCGCCGCGCAGGCCCTGGCGCACCGCGCCGGTCCGGCTCGGACCGTGGGACATCGCCGTCAACTGGCGTCTCGTCGCCATCCTCGCCGCGGCGCTCGCGTTCTGGGCCGTGCTGCTCGCCGCCCTCGGCGTGATCTGATCGCGCCAAGCCTGCGCGCGCCGTGCTCAGCCGATGTGCAGGTCGAGCGCATCGGCGGCGAGCGCGATTCCGACCAGCGTCACGCTGCCGTCAGTGAAGTCGATCCGGGTCGAGCCCCCGACGATGCCGACTCTGACGGCGTCCGCATCGACTCCCGCCAGCTCGATCGCATCCGTGCCGGCGGCAAAATCGGCGATCGTCGCGCGCGCGCCCGGCGCGAAGACGAAGGTATCGCCGCCGCCGCCGCCGCTCAGGGCGGCCGACGCCATGCCGACGATGATCGTGTCGTCGCCGTCGCCACCGCTCACGGTCGCCGTTCCGCCCGCCACGTTCACCAGGTCGCGGCCGTCGCCGGTCGAGACCTTGACGGCGTTCATCGCGTTGCCCGCGTAGCTCACGATGTCGTCGCCGTCGCCGGTGCCGATGGTCAGCAGGTTGCCGCTGCGGTCGTTGGCGAAGCCCGAGACGGTGACGGTGTCGTCGCCGTCGCCGGTGGCGATGCTGCCGCGCTTGACGCCGCTGACATTCACCACGCCGTCGCCGTCGCCCAGCCGGACGTCGACGCCGACGAAGTTCGCCACGCCGATGCTGCGGTCTCCGGCGCCGGCGACGGTGACGTTCTTGATCGTGTTCCACGCCGAGTTGGCGACGATGGAGAGGTCGCCGTCGGCCGCTGCGGACACGCTCACGTTCGCGCGGCCGTCGAGGCCGCGGATGTCGAGGTCCGACGCGGTGTAGGTGGCGTCGGCGCCGGCCTCCGGCCGCACGGTGAAGCTGTCGCCGTGCGCCTTGAGGTCCATCGCGTTGCTGAACGTGACGGTCGCGGGCTGCAGCGACGACGGCGCGTGCGACCACGCGCGGATGTAGTCGATCCGGTATTCGGCGGGGAATGCGGTCGTCGCGTCCGGCGCGCCGGGCCAGTCGCCGCCGACCGCCAGGTTGGCCAGCATGTACATCGGCTTGTGCATGCTGGCCGGCGTGTCGATCTCGAACACCTTCTGGCCGTCGAAGTACCAGGCGATCTTCTGCGCCGTCCAGTCGAGGCCGTAGGTGTGGAAGCCGGCGGTCATGTCGGCGACGGTGACCGACCGGTTGTGGATCGCGCCGGGCGCGATCGCGGTCGTGTTGAGGACGGTCGGCACGCTGCCGATCATCTCCATGATGTCGATCTCGGGCGGCCAAGTCCGGTCGGCGGGCAGCAGCCAGAAGGCCGGCCACAGCCCCTGCCCGGCGGGCAGCTGCGCGCGCATCTCGAAATAGCCGTAGGTCTGCGCGAACGAAGTCTCCGTCGTGATCATCCCGGAGGTGTAGGGCAGGTCGTCGATGTAGGGCCGGATCGATGGCGCGGCGGGCGCGGCGCGGATCGTCAGCACGCCGTCGGCGATCGAGAACGGGTTGACCCCCAACGCGCGGCTGCCGCTGCCGGCCTCATGAGGGTCGAGGTAGTACTGCAGCTCGTTGTGCTGCGACAAAGTGTGAAGGCCGGTGTAGTAGGCGGTCTTCCACGTGCCCTCGGTCGCCGCGGTATCGAGGCTGAGGCTGTCGAAATTGTCGGTGAAGGTGCGATGGAGCGAATCGCTGACGAACGGGATCCGGAAGTCGGCGGCCGCGAAGCGGGCGGCCGGCACGCCCTCGAACACGATCGTCTGGCCATCGCCCAGGTTGAGCCAGGTATCGCCGCCGACCTGCACCATGCGCGCCTCGATCTCGTCGATGCTGCGCAGCGCGAAGCCGTCGAGCCGCACCGTGTCGCCCGCCGCGCCGCCGGCGGCGAAGTCGGCGATCCTCGTGGTGCCGATGCCCTTGGCGACGATGAACAGGTCGTCGCCGCCGCCGCCGGCAAGGCGGTCGTCGCCGCCGCGGCCGTCGATCACGTTGCGGCCGGCGTTGCCGACGATGATGTTGTCGCCCGCGTTGCCGGTGCCGAAGCTGTTGCCGCCGCCGAGGAGGTAGAGGTTCTCCACCGCGCGCGGCAGCTCGTAGCCGCCGCCCCACGTCCGGACGCTGTCGGTGCCTTCTCCGGGAAGCTCGACGATCACGTCGCTCGCATCGAAGACGATGTAGGTGTCGTCGCCGGCGCCGCCGCGCAGCGTGTCGGTGCCGCCGTTTCCGGACAACTGATCGTTGCGTATCGTGCCGTATATCGTCTCGGCGGTAGCGGTGCCGGAAAGCCAGAACTGGGCAAGGCCGCTCGTCGGCAAGCTCATCGCATGGACTCCTGCGTGGGGATTTTGCCGGCTGCGGGGGAACAGCCTCGGACGACGGGAAAGGTGCGTGACGAAGCTGAACGTAGCTTTAAGTCGTGCGGCCGCAGCGGTAGATTCCCAATGGCAATATTGAAGGCAAATGTTGTCCCTGCCTCGCCGCCCGCGATCGCGCCGTCGCGGTTGACGGCGGGCCTGCGGACCGGTTCAGTGGCGCGACGGCCGGCTTGCGTGGGATCGCGGCCGGCAACCGGCAGGGACCGTCCGCCATGAAATTCGCCCACTTCTCGCACGTATGGAACAAGCCGGGCATGACGCCGCACCAGCGCTACGAGCAGCTGTGGCGCGAGCTCGCGCTGTGCGACGACCTCGGCTTCGACTTCAGCTTCTGCGTCGAGCACCATTGCCAGCCGCACGAGAGCTGGATGTCCTCGCCCGCGCTCTACGCGGTCGGCGCCGGCGCGCGGACCAAGCGGCTGCGCGTCGGCTCGATGGGCTTCATCGCGCCGCTCTACCACCCGCTGCGGCTGGCCGAGGAGATCGCCATCGTCGACCAGATGCTCGGCGGCCGCTTCG